>NZ_JACYMG010000003.1:0-518671 GCF_020858035.1 Janthinobacterium sp. EB271-G4-3-2
GGGTGTAGCTGACGACGGCCGCGCCGGCGAACTTGCCCGAGGCCGCAAAGCTCAGCTGGTACGACGGCTTGCCGGCCGTGCCCACGTCGCGCACCAGCACCTTGCCCGCCTCGGCCGGCGCCACGCTCAGCACATTCGCCGCCGTGAACGGACCGCCCGTGGCGCCCGCCGTCAGGTCGACCGTCACCGTCAGGCCGGCCACCACCGTGGCGCTCTGGCTGAGCACTTGCGGCATCGGGTTGACGCTGATGCTGGCCTTGATCGGCGCCGAGGTGCCGAACGCGTTCGACACGGTGTAGCCGATGCTGATGTCGCCACTGGTATTGATGCCGGGCGTGTAGACGATATTCAGGCCGCTGACCACCGCCGTGCCGCTGGCTGGCTGCGTGGTGATGGCCACCGCCGTGAACGGCCCGCCCGTGGCCCCTTCCGTCACGTTCAGGGTCACCGGCGTGCCGGCCAGGACCGTGGCCGTCTTCGCCACCGGCACGGGGACAGGCTGCGGCGCCACCGTCACGCTGACCGTCGCCGGCGCGGATGTGCCGCCCGGACCCGTCGCCGTGTAGCTGAAGGCGTCGGGACCGAAGTAGTCGGCATTCGGCACATACGTCACCTTGAACGCGAGATTGCCGCCGCCCGCCGCGCCGCTCGACACCACCGTGACGGTCCCATGCTGCGGCGGCGTGACGATGGTCACTGCCGTGATCGGGCTGCCATCCGTGGAAGCGATGGTCAAGCTCACTTCCTGGTTGGCCGAGGTCGTCGCCGTTTCATTGGGCACCGGCGGCGGCGCCTGGTTCACCAGCAGGGTCAACGCCTGCTGCACCGTGAACTGGTTGGCATCCTTGGCCTGCAGGGTAAACGCATAACCGCCCGCCACCGTCGGCGTGCCGCTGACGATGCCGCTCGCCGCATCGAGCGCCAGGCCGGCAGGCAAGGCGCCGCCACTCACGGAGTAGGCATACGGCGCCACGCCGCCGGCGGCCGTGAAGGCCTGGCTGTAGGCGTCGCCGACACGGATGGCCGCCAGGCTGGCCGGCGTCAGGGTCAGGGTCGGCGCGCCGACCACCAGGGTATAGCTGTTGGTCCCGCTGAACGGCGCACCCGTGCCCGTGCTGCTGTCCGTGACCTTGATGCTGAACGGGAAACTGCCGGCCACGTTCGTCGTGCCCGACAGCACGCCGGTGGCCGTGTTCAGGCTCAGGCCCGCAGGCAAACTGCCTGCGCTGACGCTGTAGGCATACGGCGCCGTGCCGCCCGCCGCCGTGATGGCGGCGCTGTACGCGGTTCCCGCCGTCGAACCTGGCAGGCTCGGCAAGTTCAGGCTCAGCGTGGGCGACGACACGGCCAGGGTATAGCTTTGCGCGCCGACGAACTGGTGTGCGTCCTGCGCTTGCACGGTCAAGGTGAAGCTACCGGCCTCCGTTGGCGTACCGCTGAGCAAACCGCCGCTGCTCAAGGTCAGGCCCGCCGGCAGGCTGCCACTCGTGACGGTATAAGCATACGGGCCGACGCCACCGGCAGCTGTCAGCTGCTGGCTGTACGCCGTGGCCGTCGCCGCTGCCGGCAAGGTACCTGGAGTGAGCGTAATCACCGCTGCGGCAATCGTCAAGGTATAGCTGTTGGTTGCGCTGAACGGCGCGCCCACACCCGTGCTGCTGTCGCTGGCGCGCAGGCTGAAGCTGAAACTGCCGGCCACATTCGCCGTACCCGACAGCACGCCCGTGGTGGTGTTCAGGCTCAGGCCGGCAGGCAAACTGCCGGCGCTGACGCTGTAGGCGTACGGCGCCGTGCCGCCCGCCGCCGTGACGGTGGCGCTATAAGGCGTTTCCGCCGTTGCATTGGGCAAGCTCGCCGGCGTCAGGCTGACAGTGGGCACGCCCACGGTAATGCTCACGGTGGCCGGCGCCGAGGTGCCGATACCGTTGCTGGCCGTGTAGGTAAAGCTGTCCGGCCCGCCGTAGCCTGGCGTCGGGGTATAAGTGATGGTAGTGCCGCTGGCACTTGCCGTGCCGTTGCTGGCGGCGGACGCCACGGCCACGGACGTTGCCGCACCGCCGCTCAGGTTCAGCGTGATCGGGTTGGCGCTGCTGCCGTAGGCCACCGTGGCGCTGACATCGCCGGCAACGGGCGCACCGGCAGCCACCGTGCCGGAATACGCGCGCGCTCCCGTATAGGGGCCGGTACCGGTGCTGCTGTCGGTGGCGGCGACGGTAAAGCTGTAGGCCCCGGCCGCCGTGGGCGTGCCGGACAGAGTGCCGTTCGACGCCAGGGTCAGGCCCGCGGGCACGCTGCCGGCGGTGACGGCATAGGTATATGACGCCGTGCCGTTCGCAGCGGTGATGCCCTGGCTGTAGGCAAGACCGGCTGTCATCGCCGGCAGGGTCGCTGGCGCGATACTGATCGTCGGTGCCGCCACCGTCATCGAATAGGCGCGCGCGCCCGAATACGGGCCGCTGCCCGTCGAACTGTCCGTGGCACGCACGGTGAAGTTGAAGGTACCGCCCGCCGTCGGCGTACCCGACAGCAGACCGGTGGACGTATTCAGACTCAACCCGGCCGGCAAGGCGCCGGCGCTGATGGCGTAAGTGTATGGCGCGCCGCCGTTCGCGGCGGTCACGCTCTGGCTGTAGGCCGTCCCCACGCTTGCCGCCGGCACGGTGCTTGGCGCAAGCGTGATGGTGGGGCCGCCTACCGTGATCGTCACGGTGGCCGGCGCCGAGGTGCCGATACCGTTGCTGGCCGTGTAGGTAAAGCTGTCCGGCCCGCCGTAGCCTGGCGTCGGGGTATAAGTGATGGTAGTGCCGCTGGCACTTGCCGTGCCGTTGCTGGCGGCGGACGCCACGGCCACGGACGTTGCCGCACCGCCGCTCAGGTTCAGCGTGATCGGGTTGGCGCTGCTGCCGTAGGCCACCGTGGCGCTGACATCGCCGGCAACGGGCGCACCGGCAGCCACCGTGCCGGAATACGCGCGCGCTCCCGTATAGGGGCCGGTACCGGTGCTGCTGTCGGTGGCGGTGACGGTAAAGCTGTAGGCCCCGGCCGCCGTGGGCGTGCCGGACAGAGTGCCGTTCGACGCCAGGGTCAGGCCCGCGGGCACGCTGCCGGCGGTGACGGCATAGGTATATGACGCCGTGCCGTTCGCAGCGGTGATGCCCTGGCTGTAGGCAAGACCGGCTGTCATCGCCGGCAGGGTCGTCGGCGCGATGGCGATGGTGGGCGCGGCTACCGTCAGCGTATAAGCGCGCGTGCCATTGACGGCCAGCGAATCCGTGGCGCGCACGGTGAAGTTGAAGGTGCCGCCCGCTGTCGGCGTACCCGACAGTACACCGCCACCACTCAAGCTCACGCCCGCCGGCAAGGCGCCAGCGCTGACCGCGTAGGTGTATGGTGCCGCGCCGCCCGTCGCCGTCAAAGTTGTTGTAGAGTAAGGCTGGGCCACCGTGGCATTCGGCACGGTGGCCGGTGCCAGCACGATGGCGGAGGTGATCGTGACGTTGTACACGATGGGCTGCCCCACGTCGTCCCTGACGGTAAACGTGTCCGAGGTCGCGCTGAGATTGGTATTCCGGTAGCGCACGGCATTCGTGGCATTCGAATCTTCCAGCGTGCCATACAGCGGCGCCACCAGGGTGCCCGTCAGGCCGAACTGGGAGCAAGGCGCATTGGTGTAATCCTCATAATACTCGCCCCCCGCGACGATGCTGACGGCGCGCGGACTCGGGCAGGTACTGGCGGCGGAAGCCTGGTGCGACCACAGGGACAGCAAGACAAACAGCAGGGTTCCCGCCAGGCGCGTCAGCCACGATCGCGCCAAGGTCTGGACAGCCGGTGTGCCAGGGTCTCCGGCAACGAGACAATCAACACCGCTGACAGGCGTGGATAGCCATCCAAATTTCGTGAAATTTAGAAACATTTGTCTTCCCTCGATACATTTATCTTGGCGCCGGGCCTTGTACGGATAACGCTCATGGCAACCCTGCACGCCGATGACAGCGACCGTCAACAGGACTGATAATGGCTTCCCAGCATGATTGAACCTTGCTTTAAGTCAATCTATGCTACTACGACTCACCAAGAAAGTAACTGTGAAATATTATCAAATAGGGAAGATTTTTAACGAAAAGTAATTATTGCTGAAATGATGTATTTATCTAACAACAGAATTGAACGAGAATGCCTCAGGGAAGGCTGGATTGCCCAACCGCCATGTGTCATGCCTGTGCTTCATCGGAAGCGGCCACAGCGAATTGACCTTGCACAGCCTGGCGTCAGTTGTACGCACGCAACGCCGGAGACTGTCATCTTGCAAGCCACCCGCCCATAATTTCTTGTCGGCGGGCAGTATGGCCTGCCAGGCTGGGTGCCAGGCAGGCCGCGCCACCTGGTGGCCGCTTACTGCATGGCTTGCTGCAAGCCCGGCGCAAACTCGGCGCCATGCTTGACCTGCGCCGTGGACGCCTTCAGGGTGGCGCCGATCGGCTCGGCACGGCCAGACAGGCATTGCCCCAGGAAGTTTTCCGTCACCGCATTGAAGGCGATGTTGTTGACGGGCCGGGCAAAACCATGGCCCTCATCGGGGAACAGCACATACGTGACAGGGATATTCTTCGCCGCCATCGCCGCCACGATCTGGTCCGATTCAGCCACGTTGACGCGCGGGTCATTCGCGCCCTGGCCGATCAGCAGCGGGCGCTGGATGTTTTGCGCAAAGTTCAGCGGCGAGCGCTCCTTCAGCAGCGCCTTGCCCTCTTCCGTGGTCGGGTCGCCCATGCGCTTGTAAAACTGCTGCTTGCCCGCTTCCCAGTACGGCGGGATGGTTTGCAGCAAGGTAAACAGGTTGGACGGGCCGACGATGTCGACGCCGCAGGCAAACGTCGTCGGCGTGAACGCCATGCCGGCCAGGGTGGCGTAGCCGCCGTAGGAGCCGCCCATGATGGCCACCTTGTCGGCGCTCGTCACGCCGCTCTGCACCGCCCATTGCACCGCGTCGAGCAGGTCGTCATGCATCTTGCGGCCCCACTGCAGGTCGCCGGCCGAGATGAATTGCTTGCCGAAACCCGTCGAGCCGCGGAAGTTCACCGACAGCACGGCATAGCCGCGGTTCGCCAGCCACTGGTGGTAGCCGTTGTAGCCATAGGTGTCGCGCGCCCACGGGCCGCCATGCACCAGCAGCACCATCGGCACCGCCTGCGCGGCCTTGCCGTCGGCCGTCGCCTTCGATGCCTGCGGCAAGGTCAGGTAGGACACCAGGGTCAGGCCGTCGCGCGCCTTGATTTGCTGCGGATACATGGGCACCAGCGGCGCGCCTTCCAGTTCCGGCCGGGTCACATATAAACGCGTGAGCTTTTTGGTCTTGCGCTCGTACAGCCAGCTCGATGGCGGCGCCGTGACGGCGTCGACGGACACCAGCCACTTGTCGTCGGCATCCGTGCGCGACGTCACCGTGAACTGGCCCTTCGTGTTTTTCTTCAGGAAGGCCAGGTCGGCTTTCAGGTCGTTCGTCAGCGGCAGATATTCCTGCTGCAGATAATTGACCGTATAGGCCTGCACCTGGCCCGTGCGCGGATCGTACAGCGCATCGGCGATGTCGGAGCGCGGGTCTTGCGCCACGACCGTGCTCTTGCCGCTGGCCACGTCTTGCGCCAGCAGCGCCGAAGTATTGCGGCCGCGCGAATCGGTCCAGTACAGAGTCTTGCCATCGACCGTGAAGGCCAGCGGCGCCGTGGTCTGCGAGTCTTCCAGGCCCACCTCGGCCAGCGGCGTGCTCTCGACCTTGCCGTCCGTCAGGCGGAAATACTGCATGCCGCCATCGGCGCGCGCCTTGCTGGCGACGCGCAAATTGAGCAACTCATCGGCCAGGTAGCCGCCATAGCCATCGTTCTGCCGCACCAGGGTCAGCTTGCCGCTGGCCAGGTCGAGGCTGTACACGTCGTGCCAGCGCGCATCGCGATTATTGATGCCGACGAGGATGCGGTCCTTCACCTTGCTGCTGATCTGGACGATCCGCACGCGCGTCTTCTCGAACGGCGTGTAGCTGATCTGCTTGCCGCTCGCCACGTTCACGCCGTACAGCAGGAAATTCTCGTCGCCGCCCTTGTCCTGGATGAACAACAGGGTTTTCGAATCGGGCGACCAGAAGCTGCTGCGGATGGGCCGCACCTTTTCTTCCGTCAACGGACGCGCCTGCGCCAGGTCATTGGCCGGCGCCACCCACACATTGAGCACGCCATCGCGCGGCGCGATCCACGACAGCCACTGCCCATCGGGACTGAGCTTGCCGCCGGACTTGCTGGGATTACCGAACAGCTTGGCACGCTCGATCAGCGGCGTTTCCTTGACAGGAGCTTGGGCGTGCGCCGGCAGCGCGCTGGCGAACAACAGGACAGGCAGGACATAGCGAATCATGGACACCTCATGGTTGTAGGATGAAGGAAAACATAATAATTTTGCATGTGCCAGCACATCATAGGCCAAAGCCATGTCGCCAGGTTGATGACAGTGATGAAGGACGCAAATCGGGGGATGGAATGCAGGAAAGTGAGAATGGAACGCGGCGCAGGCGAACACCTCAACGCTGGGCCGCGCTTGATCGGCTAGGTCTGCGGCACAGCCATCGTTGTGTTCTTCGCCTCGTCCAGTATCCATTGCGTCAATGCCTGGACCGGTTTTCCGCTCAAGCCGATAGGCTCGGGAAGGACGATGCAGAAGGTCTTGGAGATGGTTTTTCCATCGGGCCATGGAGCGGCCAAGCGGCCTTGCGCCAGCTCCGTTTCCACGTAAGGGCGCGGCACCAGGGCGACGCCGAGGCCGGCCAATGCCGCCTCGATCAGCATGGCATGCAGATCGTAGCGCGCACCGGTCGCAGGATTGCTCAGCACGACTCCGGTTTCCTGGGAATAACGTTCCCAGGCATCCGGGTTCTGCCGCCGGTGCAGACGCGGCAGCGTGTCCAGTGCCGTTGCTCCTCTGCCCACTTTCAGAAGTGCAGGATGGCAAACTGGCACCAGCACCTCATGCAGCAACGGATACGTACGCATTCCTGTCCAGGCCGGATGCTCGAAATGGATGGCGGCATCGAAGCCGCTGCCGGCAAGAACGAAGGGTTCCATCCGCTCTGCAAGATGCACGCAAATGTTCGGATGCTGCTGCTGGAATTGTGGCAAGCGGGGAATCAGCCACCGCATCGCGAACGTCGGGATGACGGCAATGTCGAGGCTGGCACCATCGACTGGCTGTCCCATCAGGTACTGGCTGTCTCGCTCCAGCCGGTCGAGCGACTCGCGCACCTGCGCCGCATAGCGCTCCCCGTTCGGCAATAGCCGCACACGATTGCCGACTCTTTCAAACAAGGTGACGCCAAGAAAGGCTTCCAGCCGGCCAATCTGACGGCTGATGGCCCCTTCCGTCAGTGACAACTCCGCCGCCGCCCGGGCGAAACTGCCATGGCGGGCGGCGGCCTCGAAGGCCATCAGTGCGGCGTTGCTGGGAATCTTGCGGCGCATGGGAGTTCCTGATTCAGAGCCAGGCTAGCGGCTCACCTTGATGTTTAATCATGGAAGGATACCAAAAAATCGATTTATACGGCGAAATTCACGGCGCAGAATGATTGAACATCAACAAGGAAGGCCGGCGCGCAAAGCGTCCGGTCACGAACGATCTCATGATATATACAGTCGAATGCAGCTTTGCCGATCCCGCCAGTGAAGCGGAGTGGAATAACTTCTATAGCCTGGAAAAACTGCCCGCGCTCATTTCGGTAAGCGGCTTCCATACCTCGCAGCGCTTCAAAGCCTTGAGCGCCGGTTGCCCTGCCTACCTCGCCATGCATACGATCGACAATCTCGATGTGCTTCAGGGACCGGAGTATCGCCAGAAAGGCGGCGGCAATTTCGCGCGCTGGCAGCAACACATCAGCGACTGGCACCGCAATCTGTATGCCGGCCTTGAGCGCGCACCGGCCATCGGCGAAGACGACTATCTGGTGACGAGTACGGTCGGCCCGGAGCCGCTCATCGACATGGGCCTCGCTCCTTGTCGGATGCAGGCTGTCGCGTTGGAAAGGTTCCCTGAACATCGATGGGTGGCGAAGACCGGGCGCGCCACTGGCCCCCGCATGGATCAACTGCCGGAGGGCGTCCATCTGTATGCGCCCATGACCGGTCAATTGACGAATGGCAGTGACATCGCTCATCAGATTTCGCGGTAGAGCCCACATGCCCAACGTGACGATTTTCATACCAGGCGAAAAGATGCCGCCAGATGCAAATCTGGGGGAACTCACCGACCAATGTACCGAACTCTGCACAGGAATGCTTGAAGCTGCGCTGGAGAACGTGCACATCATCTATGTCGGTGTCCGTCATGGCCGGGGGAATCCGGCCTATGCGGAAATCAAATACCGGCTTGTACCGTTCAGGACGAAAGCCGTCATGGATGTGTTCATGGAAAGGCTGGAGGCCATCATCAAAGCAAATACCGGCCTTGCCGCACGCATCCGCTGCTTTGGCTATGCGGCTCCGGCCATTCATGCACGCAATTGATTATTATTGAGGAATACAGCAATGGACCACATACCATTTCCCAGCCAGCAGATAGGCGAGTTTTCGATCACGGCCATCAGTGACGGATACCTGTCCGCCAGTCTGGATTTGCTCTCCAATATAGATTCGATGGATGCGTCAAAACTGCAGCAGGACGCAGGTGTGAGCGATCCCTCTTCCATCCATATCAACTGCTATCTGGTGCGCGGCCGTGGCCGCACAATCCTGATTGATGCGGGTGCGGGCGGATTCAAGCAATGGGGCGGCAAGCTGAAAGTCAATCTTGCGCTGGCTGGCGTACACACCTCCGACATCGACACGATACTGCTGACGCATGCGCATCCCGATCATGTCGGCGGGCTGCTTGATGCGTCAGGAGAAGCAACCTTTCCCGATGCGCAGCTGGTGGTCCACCAGCATGAGGTTTCTTTCTGGGAGGACGATGGCAATTTCAGCCGAGCGAGTGAGCGCGCTCGCGGCAACTTTCTGTTTGCCCGGAAGGTGTTTGACAAGTATCGGGAAAAGATACGCTTGTTTACCGGGAACGAAGTTCTCCCTGGCATTAGTGCCATGCCCCTACCGGGGCATACCGCAGGACATTCCGGCTATCGCATCGAATCCGGTGGCCGCAGTCTGTTGATTTGGGGGGATATTGTGCATTTCCCCCAAATCCAGATTGCGCGTCCCGACGTATCCATTGCCTTCGACCAGGATCCCCTGCTGTCGGCCGAAACACGCTCGACACTGCTCGATGTTGTCAGCTCCGACAACATCGTCATCGCCGGCATGCACCTTGGAGAACTCGGCTTCGCACATATCCGGCGCAAAGGCAATCTCTACAGGATAGTCTACGAAGCCTAGCGGTTGCCCGCGCGCAGTAAGTTCAAGGCCTGCCAACGAGTTGCTTCGTCCGCGGAAGCGCCCGGGCGCCTTCACAGTCGTCGCTTGCCTGCGCGCAGATCTCCCAGCCGCCGCCCAGCGCCTTGTAGATGCTGACAACGGCAAGCCGCTGGTTGGTGCGCGCGACGGCCAGCGCGCGCCGGCTGGCAAAGTCGGCCCGTTCCGCTTCGAGTACCTCCAGGTAGAGGCCTGCGCCTGCCGAAAACTGCAACCTGGCAAGACGCGCAGCCTCGCGGTTTGCCGCCGCTTCAAGCATTCGCAAGCCTAACGTGCTGCCTGCCGTGTCATGGGCTTTGAAGGCATCATCCGTTTCCTGGAGTGCGCGCAAGACGGTCTGGTCGTAGACGAGCAGAGCTGCCTGGGCGCGTGCCTCGCTGGCGGCGATCCGGGCACGCACACGCCCCGTATCAAGCAGATTCCAGCGGATGACGGGGCCGAGAAAGCTCGATTGCATGCCAGCGTCGCCCATCGCATCGAGGCTGCCCGCGACAAGTCCGATAGAACCCGTTACCTGGACCTCGGGATACAGGCCTGCCGTCGCCACCCCGATGCGGGCGGTCGCGGCAGCCAGGTTGCGCTCGGCCGCCGCAATATCGGCGCGCCGCGCGAGCAGCCCGGCAGGATCGCCCACGGTGATCGTCCGCACCGTCAGCGCGTCACTTGCGGGCGTGGCGGCGGGAAGGCTGAACGTCTGCGGCACTTCGCCAAGCAGGACGGCCAGTGCGTTGACGGAGGCCGCTCGGCGGCGCTCCAGTTCGGGCACGGCCACCTCCACCGAGCGCAGCAAGGCCTCGGCGCGAAGGCGGTCGAGTTCGCTGGCAGAGCCAGCGTTTACCATGCGCTCAACGAGCGCCAGGCTGTCCCGCTGGCTTTGGGTGATGCTGGCAACGACAGCGAGTTCAGCCTCGATGCCGCCCAGCTCGAACCAAGTGGCCGCCACCGTGGCGGCAACACCCGCCTGCACGCCGCGCAGCAAGGCCTCGCGCGAGCCCGCCTGCGCCTGGCCCGCCTCCACGGACCGCCGCACGCGGCCGAACAGGTCGATCTCCCAGGACGCATCGACGGTGCCGCGATAGCTTTCGCTCCGGCGCGGCTGGCCGGGCAGCGTTTCGGCCTTGCTCAAGCGGCGCTTCTCGTACCCGAGCCCGGCGCCACCTTGCGGCAGGAAGCCCTGCCGGTCTTCGCGCAGCAAGGCTTTTGCCTCCGCGAGCCGGGCGGCAGCGATGCCGACGTCGTGGTTCGCCGCCAGCGCCCGCTGGATCAGGGTGACCAGCGCCGGGGCGTCGAAGCTGCGCCACCACTCCACCTCGACCGCCCCCGGCACAAGACCGGCGTGGGTCTGACCTGCGCTGCCGGAAAACTGCGATGCGGACAGCGGCGGCGGCAACGGCGGCGCATAATCGGGGCCGACCGCGCAGCCGGCCAGCAACGTGAGCCCACTCAATGAGACTAAAATTGTTTGATACGGGCGATTCATGATGCGCTCCTGTGCATGCTTGTCCGGATCGTTGGCGTGTGGCGTTCGAAGCGGGCCGCCAGGGCGCGCATCACCACATAAAACACGGGCGTGAGGAACAATCCGAACAGTGTCACGCCCAGCATGCCGGCGAACACGGCGATGCCCATGGCCTGGCGCATCTCGGAGCCGGCGCCACTGGCGAAGACCAGCGGCACGACACCGGCGATAAAGGCAAGCGAGGTCATCAGGATGGGCCGCAGCCGCAGCCGGCAAGCCTCGATGACGGCATCGAGCGCGCTCGATCCTTCCATTTCCAGGCTACGTGCGAACTCGACAATGAGGATGGCGTTCTTGGCTGCCAGTCCGACGAGCACGATCAGTCCGATCTGCACAAAGATGTTGTTGTCGCCACCCGCCAGCCACACGCCGATGATCGCGCTCAGCAAACACATCGGCACGATCAGCAGGACGGCCAGCGGCAGCAGCCAGCTGTTGTACTGCGCGGCCAGGATCAGATAGGCAAGCAGCACGCATAGCGGGAAGATGAACAGCGCCGAATCGCCGGCCAGCTTTTGCTGGTAGGTAAGATCAGTCCATTCAAAGCTCATGCCTTCAGGGAGCACCTCCTTCGCCAGCCGCTCCATAACCGCCACGGCCTGCCCCGAACTGACGCCTGGCATCGCGCCGCCCGAGATATCGGCCGACGGATAGCCATTGTAGTGAACCACGCGGTCCGGACCGGAACTGGGCGTGACGGTGACAAACGACGACAAAGGCAGCATGTCGCCGGCCGCGTTACGCACCTGCAAGCGGCCGATGGCCTCGGCCTGCATGCGATGTTCCGCATCGGCCTGAGCCGTCACCTTGTAAGTCCGGCCGAAGCGGTTGAAGTCGTTGACGTAGAGGGAACCGAGGTAGATCTGCAACGACTCGAACACGTCGGCCAGGCGCACGCCCTGGCTCTTGACCTGGGTACGGTCGATGGCGACCTCGAGCTGCGGGGCATTGACGTCCAGGCTGGTCATGAGCCCGGCCACCTGTCCCGACTCGCTTGCCTTGGTCATCAGGATATGCGTCTGCTGCACCAGGGCATCGAGCCCGGCGCTGCCACGGTCCTCGACCAGCATCTTGAAGCCGCCCGTCGCGCCAAGACCGGGGACCGGCGGCGGCGGGAACACGCCGAGGAAACCGTCGGGAATGCCGGCGAACTTCGCCTGCAGGCGCCCGGCGATCGCGTTCGCCGTGAGATCGGGCGTCGTGCGGGCCTTGAACGGGTCGAGCATGACGAACATGACGGCCGCGTTCGGCACGTTGACGAAGCCGTTGATCGACAAGCCGGGGAAGGCGACGACGCTTTCAACGCCAGGTTCGGCCAGTGCAATCCTGGACATTTCCTTGGCGACGGCGTCGGTCCGGTCCAGCGATGACGAGTTGGGCAGCTGGGCGATCGCCACCAGATAGTATTTGTCCTGCATCGGCACGAAGCCCGGCGGCACGGCCTTGAAGCCGAAGAAGGTCAGCGCGAGCAGGCCGCCGTATACCAGCAAGGCCACGCCGCTGACCCTGACGACTTTGCGCACCGTGTTGCCATACGCATCCGGCGCGCGCTGGAACGGCCGGCCCAGCATCTGCAACAGGTGCTCGGCGCGGCCACGCAGGCGGCGCGGATCATGCACGGCCTCGGCCTTGCGGGGCTTGAGCAGCAGGCCGGCAAGCGCCGGGCTGAGCGTGAGCGAATTGACGGCCGACAAGATGGTCGAGATGGCGATCGTCAGCGCGAACTGGCGGTAGAACTCGCCCTGCAGGCCGCTCAGGAAGGCGGTCGGAATGAACACCGCGGCGAGCACCGAGGTGATCGCGATGATGGGGCCCGTGACCTCGTCCATGGCGCGCCTTGCCGCCTGCCTGGGTTCTTCGCCATTTTCGATGTGGCGCTCGACGTTCTCGACGACCACGATGGCGTCATCGACGACGATGCCGATCGACAGCACCAGGCCGAACAGGGACAGGGTGTTGAGCGAGAAGCCCATCAGATGCATGACGGCGAAGGTGCCGATCAGCGATACCGGCACCGCCATGAGGGGAATCAGCGACGCGCGCCAGTTGCGCAGGAACAGCACCACCACGATGACGACGAGAATGATCGCCTCGAGCAAGGTCGTTGCCACCGATTCCAGCGAGGCACGCACAAACACCGTCGGGTCATAGGCGATGCGCGAGCTCAGTCCTGCCGGGAAATTTTCCTCCAGCCGCTGCATGGTATCGCGTACCGCCTGCGCTACGTCGAGCGCATTGGCGCCTGGGCTTTGAATGATTTGCAAGGCGACGGCCGGCTCGCCGTCCAGCAGGCTGCGCAGCGCATACGCGTCGGCGCCCATCTCGATGCGGGCCACGTCGCGCAAGCGCGTGACCTGGCCTTCGGCGCCCGTGCGGATGATGATGTCGCCGAACTGTTCCTCGTCGGTCAAGCGTCCGAGCGTGTTGACCGTCACCTGGAAGGCGGCGCTGGAATCGGGAGACTGGCCGACGGAACCGGCGGCCACCTGCACGTTCTGTTCGCGCACGGCGGCAATCACCTCGCCTGCCGTCAGGCCGCGTGCGGCGATCAGGTTCGGATCGAGCCACAGCCGCATGCTGTATTCGCCCGCGCCCCAGACGAGGACGTCGCTGATGCCGGGGATGCGGGACAGCTCGTCGCGCACCTGCAGGTAGGCGTAATTCGATATGTACAGGGGATCGTAGCGTTTGTCGGGCGACAGCAGGTGCACCACCATCAGGATATCCGGCGAGGTTTTCTGCGTGACGACGCCCTGGCGCTGTACCTCTTCAGGCAAACGCGGCAACGCGCGCGCGACCCGGTTCTGCACCTGGATCTGCGCCATGTCGGCATTCGTCCCCTGCGCGAAAGTGACGGTCAAGGTCATGCGGCCGTCGGTTGCCGATTGCGACGACATGTACTGCATGCCCTCGACCCCGGTGATGGCCTGCTCGAGCGGCGCCGCCACCGTTTCGGCGATCACCTTGGGATTGGCGCCAGGATAGGCGGCGCTCACCTGCACGGTCGGCGGCGTCACCGCAGGATATTCGCTGAGCGGCATCTGGAAGAAAGCAACGATGCCGGCGAGCACCATCAGAACCGAGAGGACGATGGCAAAGATCGGGCGGTCGATGAAGAAACGTGGGAAAGACATTACGCGGCTCCCGAGGTTTTCGGCACGGCGATGGGCGTACCATCCATCGCGGCCGACTGCGGCGTCACCTGCATGCCCGGGCGCACCAGGCCCTTGACGACGATGCGCTCGCCGGGCTGCAGCCCCTGCTCGATCACGCGCAAACCGTCGACCATCGGGCCAAGCTCGACCGGCCGGAACTCCGTCTTGTCGCCTTTGCCGACCACCAGCACATAGCGGCGCCCCTGGTCCGTGCCTATCGATTGATCGGAAACGAGCACCCTGGCTTGCTGCGCCCCCGTCTCCAGTCTGACCTTGGCAAACAGGCCGGGCGTCAGTTTTCCATCGGGGTTGTCGACCACGGCGCGGACACGCACCGTTCCCGTGCCGCGGTCAGCGGCGTTGGCAAGAAAATCGACACGGCCGGGACGCGTGTATGTCTTGTCCGTGGCCAATGCCACCATGACCTTGGCCGCCTGCGCCCCACGCGCGGTGGCGCTGGCTCGGCCGACGGCGAGCGAGCGCAAATAGGTGCGTTCATCGACATCGAAATAGACGTGCAGGGGATCGATGGAAACGATCGTCGTCAGGGGCGTCACGCCGCTGGCGACGTAGTTGCCTTCGGTGACGAGAACTTGGCCGACACGTCCGCTGATCGGTGCCGTGACGCGCGTGAAACCGAGCTCCAGTTGCGCGGCGTCGAGCGCGGCCTTGGCGGCATCGACCTGTGCCTTGCCCGCATGCAGCGCCGCCGTGGCCACGTCGAGACGGTCGCGCGCGACGATCTTCGTGGCGAACAGCTGTTCGGCCCGTTCATGCTCGGCCTGGGCCAGCATCGACGCCGCCTCAGCCTCGCGCAGGCGCGCCGTGGCGGCATGCACCGCCGCCTGGAACACGCGCGGATCGATCACAAAGAGCTTGCTGCCCTTCTCGACAAAGCGGCCTTCCGGCACGCTCACGTCCTGCAGGTAGCCAGCCACCTGCGGGCGCAACTCAACCCGCTTGACGGCGGTCAGCGAGCCGTTGAACTCGACGTACGGTGTTGCCTGCCGAACGATCACTTCGGCAACGGGAACGCCGGGCGGCTTGGCCGCAGCGGCAGGCGATGCCGACTGCTTGCATCCGCTGACGGCAAGCGCGGTGCCCAGCACCGCGGTAATCAGAATTATTGGTGTGACTTTCATCATTGTGCCTTTCGCGACTGGAGTCGACATGGTTTTGTTGAGCTGAAACAACTCCCATTGCCTTTATCCGACCTGACACACTTGGAAGGTCAAGTTTTTTTATCAATGTGATGGCTGTGGCGGCGCGGTGCGGTGGTACGCACCGTGTCGATATTTTCTTGGCGTGTATGGATTGGGGAACGCCGCATCTGTGCCTGCGCCAGGACAACCCTATCGATCAAATCGACATGTCCTACCTGCCGTGGGCGCGCGGCACAGATATGCGCATACTGAAAGAATCGAGGGTGGGCGGATCAGGATCAAGCCCAGCAAAACACACAAAAAACAGTGGCAATGCTGTCGATATCGCCGTCCCGCCTGAGACTGCCGAAGTGATCGCCCGCGCCAGTGGACTCCAAATCAAGTATGGGTTGATCAGTCAGTTCGCGTTCCCGCCGCAAAAAGGTGGCGCCTACACCCGATCGGACCTCGGTTCGATGTGGGATGGCGCCGATGAACCGCAGCAGCGTACAGCCCGACGGTAATGGGGGAAAATTTTTGGCTGACGTTACCCAAATATTGAAAATTCGGATGTAGCCTACGCTCAACCATGCAGCACTGGGGCGGCGGTCGCACCGTGCTGCGGCAGTTCGACTCGAACTCTTGAAGCGATAACGAGAGCGGCGAACAGCATCACAACGCCAGCAATCATGAAAACGCCTGTCACTCCACCAAACCCGAACATAATGCCGCCCAATGCGGCGCCGGCGGCTATTGACGATTGCACCGCAGCGACGACCATGCCGCCTGCTGTCTCCGCTTGATCCGGGACAGCACGGGCTACCCAGTTGGACCAGGCGACAGGTACGCCGCCGAACGCCAGGCCCCACAGAGCGACCAAAAACATCAGGCCTGTTCCTTGGACCGGCAGCAGGATCATGCCGAATGCCGCCAGGCCCACCAGCGCAGGCATGAGCACTAAAGTGGCACGCAGGCTATGCTCCATTAGCCAGCCGGCCAGCAGCGTGCCAACGAAGTTGGCGACACCAAAACCCAGGAGCATCAGAGACAAACCGTTTACATCTATATGGGCAACGCTTTCAAGAGCGGGGCGAATATACGTGAACAATGCATATTGCCCGGTATGGGCAAGTACGCAGCCCAGCATCCCGATCCCGATCCCCGGGCGACGGAGCAATCGCAGTACCGATGTGGTGCGCACCATCGTGCGCGGCGCCATACGGGGCAGCGTGAACAGTTGAAACACAAGCGTCAGCCCTCCGACAGCCGCGGCTGCCATAAATGCACTGCGCCAGCCATATAGCCCCCCTAGGTAGCTGCCCAACGGTACGGAAACGACCGTCCCGATGGCGATGCCGCTGAATATGATGGATAGCGCCCGCGGCACCAGCTTTGCCGGCACCAGCCGCATCGCCACGGCTGCCGCCATGCTCCAAAAGCCTCCTAGCGCGACGCCCAGAAGAATGCGCATCACCAACAATACTGTCAAGCTTGAGGACAACGCCACGAGCAAGTTGGAGGCGATCATCAGCACCGTGAAAGCCAACAAGACGACACGCCGGTCAAAACGACGCGTGAGACCTGGCACCGACAGCCCGGCGAACATGGCCACTACGGCCGTCACCGTCACTGCCTGACCAGCTAGTGCCTCCGATACGCCAAGATCGAAGGCCATCGGGGTCAACAGACTGGCCGGCAGGTACTCCGCCGTCAGCAAACCGAAAACCCCCATGGCCAGTGAAAACACTGCCATCCATGCCGCCGCCGCTGGCTCTGGAACAGGCACATCGTTCGCGTTGGGCGTTTGCTCTGTAGCAAAAACATCGTTGTTCATCTCTGAAATCCCTAAAACAATCGGAGTCGAAAGTCTAGAGGTAAAATCCAGGATGATCTATGATGGCAAGTCTTGATGTTTTGATCGAAACACCTAAAATGAGCAAGCAAAATCAAATTTCTCCATCATCTAATCTCGTCAGTGAACTATTGACAGGCATGCGCCTGCGTGGAGTCCAGTACCGCCGCATTCAGACCGGTCCAGCTTTCGGCATGGGCTTTGAAGACAAGCCAAACCACGCCTACTTCCACTTCCTGGCCGTTGGCACTGCCTTCCTATGTACGGATGATGGTGAGTTGCATAAGCTGTCCGCCGGTAGCGCGGCGTTCATGCCTCACGGCAGGAGACATCAGCTTCTATCGGATGCGGGTATTGCATTTCAGGACATCGGAAAGTTCGATGCCGCGCCCCTTGGTGAATCCGTTAGCGGAGTAGACACATGTCCCAGTACGCACCCCGTGCCCAGTGCGGTTATTTTTTACGGCTGCATGGAATTCGATCTCGGCGGGATGCAAGGGATCGGCAAGCTGATGCCAACCGTCATGGTGGCTGACACGCAAACGCAAGGCTATCCTGGATTACTGCCTGTTCTTGATTCAATGAAGCGTGAAATCTGCGCCGGCCGTATTGGCTTTGCAGGCATTCTGGCTCGCCTGGCGGAGGTCGCGGCGGCAATGATCGTGCGCGGCTGGATTGAATGCGGTTGTGAAAACGCTTCCGGTCTCCTCGCCGCCTTGCGTGATCCGCGCCTTGCTCGTGCCATATTGGCGCTGCACCGCCAGCCTGGTCGTGAATGGACAGTTGCGCAGTTGGCCGCGGAGTGCCATATCTCCCGCTCTGTTTTCGCACAACGCTTTGAAACCACCATCGGAGTGCCGCCCCTGCGCTATGCCACGGAATTGAGAATGCGTCTTGCCAGACAATTGCTCACTCACGAAAGAGTGTCCATCGACGTCGTCGCCCGACGCCTTGGCTATACATCGCAAGCCGCGTTCAGTCGTGCTTTTAAACGCGTCATCGGCAAGCCGCCGGGTGCCTGTCGGCAAATGCTTTGAGGAGAACAGCTGAGGGAAGCGCTGATCAATCCATTTTTCAGCGACATAACCGCACGGTGCGTTACGACTGGTTGGCCCATTATTTGTTTGAAACGCTCGAGGATATCGAGGATTTGGCAACCCGCTGGCTGTGGACTTGCAATCACGACCGGCCCAACATCGGACTTGGCGCCATCACGCCAAAACAGAAGCTTGCCATGGCCGCTCAAGCTCTACTTTTAACGCGCTCTAAAAATAGGGGGATTACCATCCATGCCTGCGAAGGGAAATGGCCGAATAGACGGTACACCTCTTCGGGAATGAGGTCGTCGCCAAATAATCGTAGCGACGCTTCACATCTGTTGATGACGCCCATCTGTCTCCCTGTTCACGACTGACCGCTTGTGGCCGGAGGCTGCTTAAAAGGCATCACCTAAGCATAGCGCACGCGCAGCGTCTGACTTTACAAGCGCCCGTCGTTAGAACCATGGATCGCAGTACTCGGGAGCAGAAGCCTTGCCTCCCTCATTGGCGCACCAAACCGTAACACGGCGCCTGACGTTGACAGCACCAACACCAAGCCGCCCTTGATTGTTATTTGATCAAATGGATTGGATTGATCCGAAACAAACGTCCAAACAGGTTCATGATTTTGCAGCGATTCCAAAACGACTACGCCGATCGAGCCGTGTTCCGCAGCCTCTCCGCACTTAACCATGTACTGTCCACCATACAACTCTTCTTGCGCCAGAATCGCGACATTGAGCCAACCGCCAAGTTCCTGTTTTTCACGTACCCTGGCCATTCTGGTTGCGTGCACGTCGTAGAGATCACCATTGCTGCACAGGAGACCATTGCAGCTTCGCACCTCCTGGCTCTTCCACTTTGTTGCCATCACTGTCATTGATTCCATATTTAGAAATGAGCGACTGCATGCCCGGAATTAAACAACCGCTATTCTATCGAGCGGCTGCTCTTGCAGTCGTTAGCGTCGCTGAAAGCAGCCCGGGAAAATTCGACGCAAAATCGACTTGCGTTCAGAATCGTTGAAGACGATTGTGTTCTTGCCCGTAAAGTCAGGCAAGAGGCAGCGCATGCCTGTTCAACGGACATCGGCATGCTGCAACGAAAATCATACGTCACGTAAACGGAAAAACCCAGCACCGATATTATACAAACGTATAATAAACAGTACTGGGTTTCTATACAGCTTGCGCCGTAACTCCTTGAATCTAATGGTCGGGGCGAGAAGATTCGAACTTCCGACCCCATGCACCCCATGCATGTACGCTACCAGGCTGCGCTACGCCCCGACGAGGTGGGAATTATAGCAGACGCTTTTAGGTTTTTGCCATGCTTTGCGCATGATTCATATCGAACTGCGCAAACTTTTTTGCATGGCCCGTCCAGGCGCCCTATTCGCTCAGCAGCAGCGCCGTCAGGACGATGCGGAAACCGGCGATCAGCGGTTCGGCCTTGACGTCGGGATTGTGCACCAGGCGTACGGGCAAGCCCTGGTACATGGCGATCATGGCGTTCAGGCGCCCTTCCAGCATCTCCTCACCGGCGGGCAAGCCGCGCTTGATGCGCGCGTCGCGGATGATGGCGAGCAGCTGCTGGCGCGAACGCACGTCCGCGCAGCGCAGCATCTCGGCGATCACCGGATTGCGCGAGGCCTCGGCAAAAATCTCGAGCGGCATCACCCACGTTTTCGGGTCCAGGCTTTCCAACACGTGCTCGCCCGCATTGTCGATCACGGACTGCAGCGGATCTTCGCGCTGCGCCAGATCCTGCATCAGGTTCGACACCCGCTCGGTGTTCTTCATGACGAAGGCGGCGATGATCGCATCCTTGCTGTCAAAATAATTATAGATGTGGCCCGCGCTCATGCCGGCCGCTTTCGATATCTCGGCCATGCTGGCGCCGTGAAAGCCGCGGCGGCTGAAACAGCTTTCGGCCGCATCAAGGACCTGCTTGCGCCGCGTGTTGGCGCGCTCGGGGTCCGGATGCTTCTTTTCAACTTGGTTCATGATTTTCCAGTAGCGCGCCGGCCCTGCCCCTGCGGACAAGGGCAAGGCCGGCGTCGGCGTCCCCGTGGTTATTGGGCGCCGCCAGCCGCCGCGACGGCTGTCTGCTCAGGCTGCCAACCGCCGCCCAGCACCTTGTACAAGGTCACCAGGTTGGTCGATTTGGCCAGGCGCGCCGTGATCAGGCTTTGCTGCGCCGTGTACAGCGCGCGCTGGGCCACCAGGGCGTTCAGGTAGGACTCGGCGCCCTGCTTGTAACGCGCATCGTGGATGGAATAGCTCTTCGTCGACGCCTCGACCAGCGAGACCTGCGACTGCAGGCGCTCGTCGATGGTGCCGCGCTGGGCCAGCGCATCGGACACTTCACGGAAGGCGACCTGGATCGCCTTTTCGTATTGCGCCACGGAGATTTCACGCTGCACCTTGGCGATATCGAGGTTGGCGCGGTTCACGCCGCCATCGAAGATCGGCAAGCTGATCTGCGGCAGGAAACTCCACGTGCCGCTGCCGCCCTTGAACAGGCCGGACAGGTTGTCGCTGACCGAACCGGCCGTCGCCGTCAGCGAAATGCGCGGGAAGAAAGCCGCGCGCGCCGCGCCGATGTTGGCGTTGGCAGCGCGCAAGGTGCGCTCCGCCGCCAGCACGTCGGGACGGCGTTGCAGCACGTCCGACGGCACGCCGGACGGAATGTCCGCCAGGGCCGTCACGGCGCCGAACTCGGCTTGCGGCAGCAGGTCGGTCGGCACGGGGCCGCCCACCAGCAAGACCAGCGCGTTCTGGTCGAGCGCGACCTGGCTCGTGTAGACAGCCACGTCGGAACGGGCCGATTCCACGCTGGTCTGGGCATCGTATTTATCCAGGCCCGAGGTGGCGCCCGCGCTGAAGCGGCGCACGGCCAGGTCATACGACGACTGCTGGCTCTTCAAGGTGTCTTGCGCCACGCGCAGGCGCTGCTGGTCGGCCACCAGGTTCAGATAGGTGCTGGCCACTTCGGCCACCAGGCTGATCTGCTGTGCACGGCGTGCTTCTTCCGTGCCCAGGTATTGTTCCAGCGCGCTGTCGGACAGGCTGCGCACGCGGCCGAAGAAGTCCAGCTCGTACGCCGACACGCCCAGGTTCGCCGTGTACTGGCGATTGATGGACGCTTCGCCCGTGGCGCTCTGGTTTTTCGAGATGCGCGTGGCCGACTGGCCGCCCGAGGCCGACAGGGTCGGAATCAGGGCGGCGCGTTCGATGCCGTAGGTGGCGCGCGCCTTCTCGATGTTCAGGATCGAGACGCGCAGGTCGCGGTTGTTGGCCAGCGCCAGTTCCAGTACCTGGCGCAAGCGCGCATCGGCAAAGAACTCGCGCCAGGCGACGTCCGCCACCGGCTTGGCGTCGGCGGCGGCCGTGTCGGCCTTGTAGGAAGGACCGGTCGGCCACGCCGTGGGCGCCGGCGCTGCCGGACGCTCGTACGTGGGAGCCAGGCTGCAACCGGCCAGCAAGGCCAGTGCCGCCATGGAGAGTAGCGTTTTTTTCATATTAA
Organism: Janthinobacterium sp. EB271-G4-3-2; assembly: GCF_020858035.1. NCBI lineage: Bacteria > Pseudomonadati > Pseudomonadota > Betaproteobacteria > Burkholderiales > Oxalobacteraceae > Janthinobacterium > Janthinobacterium sp. EB271-G4-3-2. The sequence continues at coordinate 21,677 of NZ_JACYMG010000003.1, forward strand.
TGCGCATCCTTAGAAAGCGTGACGGCTGGCGAGCCAGGCGTCGCCGGCGTGGCGGGCGCGTCCGACTTCGAGAAGAAGCCGCGCACCAGCACGAAGAACACCGGCACGAAGAAGATACCGAGGAACGTGGCCGTCAACATACCGCCCAGCACGCCGATACCGATGGCGTTCTGGCTGCCGGAACCGGCGCCGCTGGAAATAGCCAGTGGCAGCACGCCCAGGCCGAAGGCGATCGAGGTCATCAGAATCGGACGCAGACGCAGACGCACCGCATGCAAGGTCGCATCCAGCAGCGACATGCCCGATTCCTGCATTTCCTTGGCGAATTCAACGATCAGAATCGCATTCTTCGCCGACAGACCCACCACCGTGAGCAAGCCCACCTGGAAGTATACGTCGTTCGACAGGCCGAAGAACCAGGTGCCCAGCACGGCGCCAATCACGCCCAGTGGTACCACCAGCAGCACCGAGAAAGGAATCGACCAGCTTTCATACAGCGCAGCCAGGCACAGGAACACGATCAGCAGCGACAGCGCATACAGCTGCGGCGTCTGCGAACCGGATTCGCGCTCTTCCAGCGACACGCCGGTCCAGCTCATGCCGATGCCAGGCGGCAGCTTGGCGACCATCTCTTCCATCGCGTTCATGGCGGCGCCCGTGCTCTGGCCCGGCGCCGGCGTACCGAGGATCTCTACCGACGGCAAGCCGTTGTAGCGTTCCAGGCGCGGCGAAGCATAGATCCACTTGCCGGTGGCGAAGGCCGAGAACGGCACCATCTGGCCAGCGGTATTGCGCACGAACCACTTGTTCAAGTCTTCCGGCAGCATGCGCGATTCGGCATTGCCTTGCATGAACACTTTCTTCACGCGGCCGCGGTCGAGGAAGTCGTTCACATACGAACTACCCCAGCCCACGCTCAGCACGCGGTTGATTTCCGAGATCTGCAGGCCCAGCGCGGTAGCTTTCTGCTGGTCGATGTCGATCTTGTACTGCGGCGTATCTTCCTGGCCGTTCGGGCGCACACCGACCATGGCAGGATTTTGCGACGCCATGCCCAGCAACTGGTTACGCGCCGCCATCAGAGCGTCATGGCCGACACCGCCGATATCCTGCAGCTGCATGTCGAAACCGGTGGCGTTACCCAGTTCCAGCACGGCAGGCGGAGCGAACGTAAACACCATCGCATCCTTGATCTGCAACAACTTGCCCATGGCGCGACCGGCGACGGCCGGCGCTTTTTGCGCCACGTCCTTGCGCAGCGACCAGTCTTTCAGGCGCACGAAGGCGATACCCGTATTCTGGCCGTTACCGCCGAAGCTGAAACCGGCCACGGCAAACACGGAGGCGACGTTGTCTTTCTCGCTGTTCATGAAGTGGTCTTCGACCTGCTCGATCACTTTCAGGGTGCGCTCTTGCGTGGCGCCCGTCGGCAATTGAATCTGCGTAAACAGGATGCCCTGGTCTTCTTCCGGCAGGAAGGAGGTCGGCAGGCGCATGAAGACGAATACCAGGCCAGCCAGCAGGATGACGTACAGCAGCATCGAGCGGGCGCGGTGACGGATCATACTGCCGACCATGCCCTGGTATTTGTTGCTGCTGCTATCGAAGCTGCGGTTGAACCAGCCGAAGAAACCCTTGTTCGTCGCGTGATGGCCCTTTTCGACCGGTTTCAGCAAAGTCGCGCACAAGGCTGGCGTAAATACCAGCGCAACGACGACGGACAGCACCATCGACGAGACGATCGTGATCGAGAACTGGCGGTAAATCACGCCCGTCGAACCGCCGAAGAAGGCCATCGGCACGAACACGGCCGACAGCACCATGGCGATACCGACCAGCGCGCCCGTGATCTGCGTCATGGACTTGCGCGTCGCTTCCAGCGGCGACAAGCCCTCTTCGCTCATCACGCGCTCGACGTTTTCCACCACCACGATCGCATCATCGACCAGCAGGCCGATGGCCAGCACCATGGCGAACATGGTCAAGGTATTGATCGAATAGCCGAACGCATTCAGGATGCCGAAGGTACCGAGCAGCACGACCGGCACGGCCATGGTCGGGATCAGGGTGGCGCGGAAGTTTTGCAGGAACAGATACATCACCAGGAATACCAGGATGACCGCTTCGACCAGGGTTTTCACCACTTCTTCGATCGACAGTTTCACGAACGGGGTGGTGTCGAACGCCACCTGGTAGCTCATGCCTTCAGGGAATTGCTTGCTCAGGTTGCCCAGCATGGCTTTCGCCGCATTGGCCGTATCGAGCGCGTTGGCGCCCGTCGCCAGCTTGATCGCCACGCCGGTCGCCGCATGGCCGTTGTAGCGGGCCACGGTGTTGTAGTTCTCGCGGCCCAGTTCCATGCTGGCCACGTCCTTCAGGTGCACCATGGCGCCCTCGGTGGTGGTTTTCAGCAAGATGGCGCCGAACTGCTCCACCGTTTGCAAGCGGCTCTGCGCCGAGACGGTGGCGTTCAGCTGCTGGCCCTTGACGGACGGCGTGCCGCCCAGTTCACCGGCCGACACTTCCGCATTCTGCGCCTGCACGGCCGTGATCACGTCCGCCGGGGTCAGGTTGAAGCTTTGCAGCTTGGCCGGGTCGAGCCAGATACGCATCGCGTACTGCGAACCGAACAGCGTCACGTCGCCCACGCCCGGCACGCGGCTCAGCGGATCGACGACGTTGGCGGCCACATAGTCGCTCAAGTCGGTCTGGTCCATCTTGCCGTTTTCGGAAATGAAGCCGAACACCATCAAGAAGTTCTTCGTCGCTTTCGACACGACAAGACCCTGTTGCGTGACAGCCGTCGGCAGCAGTGGCGTGGCCAGCTGCAGCTTGTTCTGTACTTGCACCTGAGCGATGTCGGGATTGGTGCCGCTGGTAAACGTCAGCGTAATGCTGATGCCGCCAGTCGCATCGCTCGACGAAGACATGTAGCGCAAGCCGTCGATACCCTTCATCTTTTGTTCGATGACCTGGGTGACCGCATCTTCCACGGTCTTGGCGGAGGCGCCAGGGTAGGAGCCGCTGATCGAAATCGACGGCGGAGCGATGCTCGGGTACTGCGCGATCGGCAGACTGAGGATCGAAATCACGCCGGCAAGCATGATGACGATCGCGACCACCCAGGCAAAAATCGGGCGGTCAATGAAAAAACGGGCCATTAATATTCTCCTGAATTAGTGGGCGCTGGCAGCCGATGCTGCGGCAGAAGCGGCAGCGGCGGGCGCAGGCGCAGGAGCGGCTTCGGCCTTGGCCGGTACGGCAACGGCTGGGGCGCCTGGCTTGACTTTTTGCAAGCCTTCCACGATCACGCGGTCGCCCGCGGCCAGGCCGGACGTCACCAGCCAGTTGGTGCCGACGGTGCCGCTGGTGGTCAGCACGCGCTGCTCGACCTTGTTTTCCTTGTTCAGGATCATGGCCGTGGCTTGGCCCTTCTGGTTGCGCGTCACGCCCACTTGCGGCACGGTAATGGCTTTCTCATCGACGCCCGTTTCCAGCTGCGCACGCACGTACATACCTGGCAGCAATTCGCCTTTCGGGTTCGGGAACAGCGCGCGCAAGATCACGTTGCCGGTGGTCGGATCGACCGTCACGCCGGAAAACTGCAGCTTGCCCGATTCGCCGTACTTGCTGCCGTCCGGCAAGATCAAATCGACCTTGGCCTGGCCTTCGCCCACTTTCTTCAGCGAGCCGTCGGCCATCTGGCGCTTCAGGCGCAGCAAATCCGTGCTCGACTGGGTCACGTCGACATAGATCGGATCGAGTTGCTGCACGGTGGTCAGCGCTTCGGCCTGGCCCGCCGTCACCAGCGCGCCGGCCGTCACGGTCGAGCGGCTGGTGCGGCCGCTGATCGGCGCCGTCACGGTGCTGTAGCGCAGGTTGATGTTGGCCGATTCCAGCGCAGCGGTGGCGGACTCGACGTCTGCCTTGGCTTGCTCGAACGCAGCGACGGCATCATCGTATTCCTGGCGGCTCACGCCTTCGATGGCGACCAGTTCCTTGTAGCGCGACGCTTTCGGACCGGCCGTCAGCAAGTTGGCCTTGGCTTTCGACAGCGCGGCCTTGGCCGAATTGGCGGCCGCCTGGTACGTGGCGGAATCGATCTGGTACAGGGCAGTGCCCGCTTTCACGTCGCTACCTTCGACGAACAGGCGCTTCTGGATCAAGCCGCCGACTTGCGGGCGCACATCGGCGACCTGGTAGGCATTGGTACGGCCGGGCAATTCGGCGCTCATCGGCAACGCGGCCGGATTAACAGTAAACACGACCACCTGTGGCGCTTGCTGCGCGTGAGGTGCTTCCTGTTTTTTACTGCAGCCGGCCATGATTACAGTGGCGCACAGAACGGCAATAGCGCCGCTCGTACGCGGCGACGTCAGGGAAAAGGTTGGTTGCATCTTGGACTTTCTGAAAAAGAAGCTGGCTAGTGTCGTTAGAAATGACTAAATTTATTAACGCAGATCAAAGAATGAACGATCATTCTAAAATCGTCAAGCATCGTTACAATTGAAACATAGCAACCATCAAGCGAATTAAATTATCAATGAAGCAACAAAATGAGGACAGCTACAGCGGCGGCACGCCAGCAAAACCGGCTACGAAGCTGACGGATGGCGGCAAAAATGGCAATGCGGAAAAGGTGGATTGAGTGAATACTGTAGCAGGGTCATGATTTCTTTGCTGAACTGACCGACACGGACGCAACACCGCCCTTCGCGGCAGGCATGGCGAAGTAATTATTTACCAATGGTATCGAAAAGACACATTCCGGCAGACGCGCTACTATATTGTCCACGGCGTGGCGAAGCGGGGGTGCGATGATGATGGCACAGGCGCAAGGAACGGCCCAACACGATGGCGCGAGCGGCCTGGACGCACTGCTGTCGACGGGCGTGCCCGGCCTCGACGCCATACTCATGGGCGGCCTGCTGCCCGAGCGGCTGTACCTGGTCGAAGGCGTGCCCGGCACAGGCAAGACCACCTTGGCGCTGCAGTTTCTGGCCGAAGGGGCGCGCAGCGGCGTGCCCGTGCTGTATATCGCCCTGGCCGAATCCGAGATCGAACTGCGCGCCGCCGCCCTGTCGCACGGCTGGGACCTGGCCGGCATCGCCATCGAAGAAGTGGCGCCCAGCGACGACATGCTCGACCCCGAGCGCCAGTACACCATCTTCCACCCGTCAGAAATCGAACTGGCCTCGACCAACCAGCGCATCCTGGCCGCCATCGAAAAGCACCGCCCGGCGTGCCTCGTGCTCGATTCGCTGTCCGAGTTGCAGTTGCTGGCGGAAAACCCCCTGCGCTATCGGCGCCAGGTAGTTGCGTTGAAACAATACCTGGCAAGCCGGCACTGCACCACGCTGCTGATCGATGACCGTTCCGCGATGGACGACGGCTTGCAGGTGCGTAGCGTGGCCCACTGCGTGATCTCGCTGGAGCTGCAAAACCAGGACTACGGCACAGACCGGCGCCGCGTGCGCGTGGTGAAATACCGGGGCGTGCCGTTTCGCAGCGGCACGCACGACTACCGGATCGCCCGGGAAGGCCTGATCGTCTTTCCGCGACTGGTGGCGGCCGACACGCGCCGCGATGGCGGCCATCGGCGCCTGTCGAGCGGCGTACCCGAGCTCGACGCCATGATAGGCGGCGGCCTGGAAGAAGGCATGAGCACGCTCATTTCCGGCCCCGCCGGCAGCGGCAAGTCCACCCTGGCGGCGCAATTCGTGCACGCGGCCACGGAGCGCGGCGAACCATGCGCCATGTTCCTGTTCGAGGAAGCGCGCAGCAAGCTGCTGATCCGGGCCGACAGCGTGGGCATGCGCCTGCAGGCGGCGCTCGATACTGGCTTGCTGAGCGCTCAGCAGATTGATCCGGCCGAACTGACACCGGGCGAATTCGCCCAGGCCGTGGTCGACGCGGCGCAGCGGGGCGCGAGGGTGATCGTCATCGATAGCCTGAACGGCTACATGCACGCGGTGCCCGATGAACGCTTCCAGAGCACCTATCTGCACGAACTGCTCAATTACCTGAGCCAGCACGGCGTGGCCACCCTGCTCGTCGGCGTGCAGCAAAACATGCTGGGCACCTCGATGACGACGGCGGCCGACGCCAGCTACCTGGCCGACAGCGTCATCATGCTGCGCTACTACGAAACGGAAGGTGAGGTGCGGCAAGCCATTTCCGTCTTCAAGAAGCGCGGCAGCGCGCACGAGCGCACCATCCGCCGCTTCGAGATCAGCCCGCAGGGCATCCGCATCGGCCCGGCCCTGGCCGGCTTTCACGGCATCCTGTCGGGCTTGCCCACCATCGGCGGCACGCCTTTCCCGTAGGAATACCATGGAGCAGCGCATCCTGATCTACGCGCCTGCCGGCCAGGATGCCGCCCTGGCCGGCACGGTATTGGCGGGCAGCGCCATCGCCAGCCACGCCTGCCGCTCGCCCGGCGAACTGGCCGAGCAGCTGGCGCTGGGCGCCGGCGGCGTGCTGACGGTGGAAGAGGCGCTGCATGCGGGCGTCTACTCCGTGCTCGACGCGTATGCCCGGCAACAGCCGGACTGGTCCGACTTGCCCATCATCCTGCTGACGCACGCGGGACTCGATTCCCTGCCCGTGCGGCAAGCTATCTCCACCCTGGGCAACCTGACCCTGCTGGAACGCCCCGTGCACATCCTGACCCTGATCACCTCGGCGCACGCCATGCTGCGCGCGCGCCAGCGCCAGTACCAGTTGCGCGAGACGCAGCGGCGCAAGGACGAATTCATTGCCAGCCTCGGACATGAACTGCGCAATCCGCTGGCGCCCATCAAGGCGTCGGGGGCCCTGCTCAAGCACCTGTTTCCCGCATCGGAGCAGGTGGGCAAGGTGAGCGACGTGATCGAACGCCAGGTGACGCACCTGACGCGGCTGGTGGATGACTTGCTCGACGTGGCGCGCATCACCAGCGGCAAGGTCCTGCTGCAGCGCAAGGAGTTTGAGCTGCAGCAAGTGCTCGAGCATGTCATCGAACTATGCCAGCCTGTGGCCAGCAGCCGGCACATCGGCATCACGCTGGAATTGCCGCCGCATGCCGTGACCTTGCACGCCGACTATGCCAGGGTGGTGCAGATCTTTTCCAATATCGTGTCGAATGCCGTGAAGTTCACACAGGAAGGCGGACACATCAACATGACGGCGCGCCTGGCGCAGGGCCAGTTACAGGTGATGGTCGAAGACAATGGCATCGGCATCGATCCGGATGCCCTCGCGCGCATCTTTTCCATGTTCGAACAGGGACGCACGGTGGCAGGCCAGATAAAAAGTGGCCTGGGCATCGGATTGAGTCTGGCGCGCCAATTTGCCGAAATGCATGGCGGCAGCATTGAGGCCTACAGCGATGGCGCCGGGCGTGGCAGCCGCTTCATCGTCACTTTGCCGGCCAGCGCCGGCATCGCCCCGGCCGCCATGCCAGTCGCCGGGGGCGACACGCCGGCCCGCGCGGGCCAGCCCGTGCAAGTGCTGGTGGTGGACGACAACCGCGACGCGGCCGACTCCCTGCAAAGCCTGTTCCAGCTCGAAGGCTATGCCGCCCAAGTCGCGTATGGCGGCGCGCAGGCGCTGGCGGCCGTCGAGATGGTATGGCCGCAACTGGTCGTGATGGACTTGGGCATGCCGGACATGGATGGCTACGAAGCGGCGCGCCAGATTCGCCAGCGCGCGCAGGGGCGCGACGTGCTGATGATCGCCCTGACGGGCTGGGGCCAGGGTGAAGCGCGCGCACGGACCGAGCAAGCGGGCTTCGACCATCACCTGACAAAACCGGTGGATTTCGACGCCATCGCCGCCCTGCTGGAACAGCACCTGGCGCAGCGGGCTGCCGCTACGCAGTCGCAGTAGCGCTTACTTCCACTTGCCGCGCAACTCCTGCACTTTTTGCTGCAGCAACTCCGGCGTGGCAGCCTCGGGCGCCACGGGCACGCCCACGGCCAGCGACAAACGCGAGCGCAAGCCCGCCTTGAAGGCGCGCTCGAACAAATGGCCATTGCGGTGGCTCAACAGATGCCCCCACAAGCCGCGCAGCGCCAGCGGAATCACGGGCACCTTGCTGCGCTCGACGATCTTGGCGATGCCGCCCTTGAATTCGCTGATCTGGCCCGTGCGCGTCAGCTTGCCTTCGGGGAAGATGCACACGAGCTCGCCCTCGTGCAGCGCTTGCGCGATATCGATGAAAGCCTTTTCCATCAAGAAAGGATCTTCCTTCGCCGGCGCGATGGGGATCGCCTTGGCCGTACGGAAAATCCAGCCCATCAGCGGCATCTTGAAGATGCGGTGGTCCATGACGAAACGGATGGGACGGGGGCTGGCCGCCATGATGACGATGGCGTCCACATAGCTCACATGGTTGCACACCAGCACGGCCGCCCCTTCCGTCGGGATGCGTTCGCCATCGACGACCTTGACCCTGTGCACGGTCTGGATGAGTATCCACGCGAGGAAGCGCATGAGGAATTCCGGCACCAGCGAGAAGATGTAGGCGGCCACCAGCGCATTGAGGATCGCCGTGACAAGGAACAGTTCGGGGATGGTAAAGCCCTTGCCCAGCAGCACGATGGCCACGCCGGCGGCCGCCACCATGAACAGCGCGTTGAGGATATTCATGCCGGCGATCGTGCGCGAAATGTGTTTCGGGTCGCAGCGCGTCTGGATCAGGGCGAACAGGGGCACGATGAAGAAACCGCCGAAGACGCCGATCATGACGATGTCGATCAAAATGCGCGGCACGCCCGCCTGGCTGACGAACGCCAGCGCATCGACCACTTGCGTGTTCGCATACGCATTGCTGGCGAAATACAGGTCGATGCCGAACAGCGACAGGCCGATGGAGCCGAACGGCACCAGGCCGATTTCGATCTTGTGGCCGGACAACCTTTCGCATAGCAGGGAACCCGTGCCGATGCCGACGGAAAACACGGTCAGCAGCAGCACGAATACGCTATGGTCGCCATGCAGGAAATCTTTCGAATACACGGGGAACTGGGCCAGGATCAGGGCGCCGTAAAACCAGAACCAGGAGTTGCCCAGCATGGCCAGGAAGACGGGACGGTTCTTGCGCGAAAAATTCAGGTTGCGGAACGATTCGGCGACAAAATTCAGGCTCACCTTCAAGTCCGGCTCGGGCGCGGGCGTACGCGGTACGCGGTAGCTGGCGATCAGGCCGAACAGGGCCACGGCGATCGTCGCGCCGGCGACCAGTTCCACGCCCAGCGGCTTGTGCACGATCAGCACGGCGCCGAGGATTTCACCCAGCAAGATGCCGACAAACGTGCCCATCTCGATCAGGCCATTGCCGCCGACCAATTCCTCGGGTTTCAGTTGCTGCGGCAGGTACGCATACTTGACGGGACCGAACAGGGTCGAATGCACGCCCATGCCGACGACGGCGGCCACCAGCAGCCACAGGGTGTGCGTCATCCAGCCCGCGGCGGCGACCGCCATGATGGCCAGTTCCATCCATTTCACGAAGCGGGCCAGGCCCGCCTTTTCGAACTTGTCGGCCAGCTGGCCGGCCGTGGCCGAGAACACGACATACGGCAGGATGAACAGGCCGGGAATCAAATTGGTGATGGTGGACGGGTCGAGCGTGGTCCAGCTCAGCGCATCGTAGGCGAGGATCACCATCAGGGCCGTCTTGAACAGATTGTCGTTGAAGGCGCCAAAGAACTGGGTCCAGAAGAAAGGCCCGAAACGGCGCTGCGACAATAAGGAAAACTGGCTGCTTTGACTCATGGCATGGGGAACCGGCAATTAAGGAATTGCTAAAATACAGCACTATCTTGCGCACGACAATCTGAATGTCTTCATCTTGCTTGGCGTCAATACGGAAAGCGCCGCACCGCGCCATGCTGGCCCCGCACCTTGCTACTTTCCCCTTCACAACAAAAATCGCCTGTTTCTTGATAATAAGGTAATGTGCGCATACATCGGGCGCCTTCGCCCTGACCATCCAGGAAAGCTGCCCCCATGTTTGGATTGATAACGCTGTTTATCCTTGGCGTGCTGATCACCGGCTTCGTGCTGGTGCTGCAGTACCGCAGAAAAGTGGCCGATCTGGAATTGCTGACGGCGCGCCTGCGCAAGGAAGTCGACGGCATCCAGCAGCGCCTGCTAGCGCTGGAAGGCCGGGACGTAGCGCCAGCGGCGTCACCTGCCGTGCCCGCTACCGTTGCGTCAGTAGCAGTGCCGACACCTGTTCCGGTTCCTGTTTCCGCGCCTGCGCCGCAAGCGGCCGTGATCGAACCGGTCGAGCTGGCAAAGGCCGCACCGGCCGCTCCCGAGCCGCCGAAACCATCGCCGCCCACCCCGCCTGCTCCCGTCAAACCTGCCCCTGCAGCCCCCAAGACCCCGTCCTGGATCGCGCGCCCGGACGGCCTCGTTGCCAAGGCGAAGAACTGGCTGTTTACCGGCAACCTGGTTGCCAAGCTGGGCTTGCTGATCCTCTTCCTCGGCGTCAGCTTCCTGCTCAAATATGTGTCGGCGCAGGTCACGCTGCCCATCGAGCTGCGCCTGGCCGGCATCGCGCTGGCCGATATCGCCCTGCTGGCCTGGGCCTGGCGCATCCGCATCAAACGCCCCGGCATCAGCTTGCCGCTGCAGGGCACGGCGCTGGCGATATTGATGCTGGTGACATTCGGCGCCTTCCGCCTGTATGAACTGATCCCGGCGGGCCTGGCGTTTGCCGTGCTGTTCGTGCTGACGGCGTTCACGTGCCTGCTGGCCGTGCTGCAAAACGCCGTCTGGCTGGCCGTCTTCGGCATCGTCGGCGGCTTTGCCGTGCCCCTGCTCGTGTCGACGGGCAGCGGCAACCATATCGGCCTGTTCAGCTATTACGCGCTGCTCAATGCGGGCGTCTTCGCCATCGCCCTGAAACGCGCCTGGCGCGTCCTGAATGTGCTGAGCTTTGGCTTTACCTTCGTCGTCGCCACCACCTGGGGCTTGCTGCGCTACACGCCCGAACACTACCTGTCGACGCAACTGTTTTTGATCCTGTTTGTGCTGTTCTATATCGGCATCGCGATTGCCTACTGCGCGCGCCAGGCGCCGCGCTTGAAACACTATGTGGATGGCACCCTCGTGTTCGGCACGCCGCTGGCGGCCATGGGCCTGCAATACGGCCTGGTCCGGCACTTCGAGTTCGGTCTGGCGTTTTCCGCGCTGGTCGCCGGCTTGACTTACACGGGACTGGCCGTCACCCTGTGGCGCCGCGCAGGTTTCAAACTGCTGGCCGAAGCCTTCCTCGCGCTGGGCATCGTCTTCGGCACCTTGGCCATCCCCTTTGCCCTCGATGGCCGCTGGACGTCGGCCGCCTGGGCGCTGGAAGGCGCGGGCATCGTCTGGGTCGGCTTGCGCCAGCGCCAGACCCTGGCCTGGATCTTCGGCCTGCTGGTGCAGGGGGCTGCCTGGCTGGCCTTCCTCGGCACCATGCAGGACCTCAATACGGCAGCGGCCCTGCAAGCCAACATCTGGCTCGGCTGCGCGCTGCTGGCCGCCGCCGCGCTGGTGATGGCCTACAATTTCCGCCGCCACGCCAGCCACTTGCATCCGGAATTCATGAGCAGCCTGTCCGTGCTGTTCCTGACGGCCGCCACGGTCTGGCTGCTGGGCGGCATCTGGAGCGAAATCCTGCTGCGCACGGATGCCGCCACGCAATTGAACCTGCTGACCGTCAGCGCGCTGGCAGTGGCGGTCCTGCTGGCGGCGCTGGCGCGGCGCGAACAATGGCATGCGCCGCGCGCGCTGCTGCTGGCCGTACAGGTCCTGGCCGGCATGGTCATGCTCAGCCGCGCCAGCTGGGCCTGGGACCAGCATCAGGCCAGCCTGTTCGACGGCTCCTTCCTCAGCGCCCTGCTGCTGGGCGCCGCCGCCTTTGCCAGCGCCCGCTTCCTTGCGCTGCGCGCACGCGGCGGCGACGAGCTGCTGGCGCTGGCAGCGCGTCCCCTGCTGGTCTGGAGCGGCTTGCTGTGGTTTGCCGCCATCCTCGTGCCGTTCGCCAGCTGGCTGCTGCGCCTGATCGACGGCGACCTGAGCATGCAGCCGTACGCGGGCGAGCACTGGCTGGCGCTGTACCTGATCGCCGTGTCCGTCACGACACCCGTGTTCGCCATTCTGGCGCGGCGCCTCGATTGGCCGCAGCTGCGCTGGCTCACCGTGGCCGCCTGGCTCGGCCTGGGCCTGTGGAGCGCCAATATGCTGCTGGCGCTGTACCTGCGCGACTATCTGCTGACCGGCTTGAGCTGGCTGGCCCTGGCCAGCGCGCTGGCGGCCGGCGAATACTTGCTGCGTGCCTGGCCAAACGCCGGCTGGCAACTCGACGTGCGTGCGCTGCGCCTGCTGCATACCTTGCGCACGGCCGCGCCCTGGCTGATGCTGTGGCCGGTTGGCGCCATGCATGTCAACGCCTGGCTGGCACAGCATGAAGATAGCGTCAGCCCCGCCTGGGCCCGCTACTTGCCGGCCTGGGCCATGATGCTGGTACTGGCCTGGCTGATCCGCCGCTGCCGCGCGGGCGCCTGGCCGGTGACACCGATTGCCGAGTGGCACCAGCGCACCCTGATACCGCTGGGCGCGCTGTGGTCGCTGCTGCTGATCGCCGCGTGGAACATCTTCGACGATGGCGCCATGGCGCCGCTGCCCTACTTGCCGCTGCTCAATCCGCTGGACTTGAGCACGGGCTTTGCCGTGCTGCTGGCCATTGCCAGCTACCGTCTGCTGCCGGCGAAGCAGTTGCCGCTGCCCGCCCTGTGGCAGGCGCGCTTGCCCGTCGTAGCCGCGTGCTGCGTGTATGTGTGGTTCAACCTGATGCTGTTGCGCACGGTGTCGCATTACGTCGGCGTGCCCTATACCTTCGACGCCATGCTGGCCTCGCAGTTCGTGCAAGCGATGCTGTCGCTCGTGTGGAGCGTCACGGCCCTGCTGCTGATGCGCCACGCGGCCCGCCATCAACGGCGCCAGCAATGGAGCATGGGCGCCGTCCTGCTGGGCTTGGTTGTCGTGAAACTGTTCCTGATCGACCTGTCCAACGTGGGCGGCATCGAACGCATCGTATCCTTCGTGGGCGTGGGCTTGCTGATGGTCTTGATCGGCTACCTGGCGCCCTTCCCCAAGGCTGCCGCAGCAGCGCCAGCCGAACCGCAACAAGGAGCAGCATGAAAACCACCGCACTCATGTTCGGCATCGTGTTGATGGCAGGCGCCGCGCTGGCAGCGCCTGGCCAGGAGCGGCCACAGGACTATCGCTGGAGCATCGCGTTGACGCCGCAGCCCGGTGCCGGCCTGAGCCGCATAAGCGTCCCCACCGACGTGTACCTGCATGCGCGCTCGGCCAGCCTGGCCGACGTGCGCCTGTTCGACAGTACCGGCAAGCCACTGGCCTTCTCCCTGACGGCCCCGTCCGCGCAATCGCGCACGCAGCGCGACACGCTTGCCATGCGCATCTTTCCCGTCACCGGCAAAAACATCGGCTACTACGAACTGGACAACGTCGATATCCGGACCGGCAATGACGGCCGCCTGCTGTCCGTCACGGCGCGTGGCGGCAGTACGCCCGATGCGGCGCCGGGCTTGCAAGGGTTGATCCTCGATGCGGGCCCGCCCGCCAAGGATAGCCGCATCGGCGCCCTGCAATTTATCTTGCCGCCAGGAACCGATAACTACAATGCACAAGTGCTGCTGGAAGTCAGCGACGACCTGAAACAATGGGATGCCATCGCCACCACCACGCTGAATTGGCTGCGCAACAGCGACACGCAAACCCTGGCCAACGACCGCATCGAATTCGCGCCGCGTGCCTTCCGCTATGCGCGGCTGAGCTGGCAGTACGGCGATCCCATCACTTTCGCCGGCATCGCCGCGCAGCAGGTCAGTGTCACGGCCCTTGCCCTGCCGCGCGCCACCATCACGCTGAAGGGGACGACAGGCAAGAGTATCGACGAGCGCCTGTATGCCACGCCGATCGCCATTCCCACCGACAGCATCGGCTTGCAGCTGGCTGAGGGCAACACGTCCATGCCCGTGACTCTGGGCGTGTATCACCCGGCAAGCGAAGCGCCGCGCCAACGCCTGCATCTGGGCCCGCAAGCGCGCGCCACGCAGGCCGCCGAATTCGAACCACTGCTCCACACGACGTTCTACCGTATCAACATGGATGGCAAGGAACGAGTCTCCGGTGACTTGTCCATACCCGTCGTGCAAACGGCGCAATGGGTGCTCCGGCCGCAATATCACAGCGGCACGAACCCGAACCTCAACTCCGTCTTGCGCCTGGGATGGACACCAGCAAGCCTGGTGTTCCTGGCCAGCGGCAAGGGGCCGTATCAACTGGTCTTCGGCAGGAATGGTGCAACGCCGGCAGCGTTGCCGCTGTCGCAGGTCGCGCCCGGCTTCACGCAGGAGGAATTGCTGGCGCTGCCTGTCGCCACGGCAGCCAGGGTGGTGGCGCTGACCAGCGACGCTCCCATCGAGAAGACGCCGGACGGCGCAGGCTTGCGCCTAGCCGCACTGTGGACCGCGCTCCTGCTGGGCGTGGCCGTGCTGGGCTTTTTTGCCTGGCGTTTGCTGTCGCAGATGAAAGAGGAACAAGGCAGCACCCAAGGCAGTACCGACAAGCAGTAACCTTAGCCACAACATTCACCGCTTGAGCGCGCTACCCGCCGGCTCACTGCCGCAGCAGCGCCTTGAACGTCTGCGGCATCCAGGGACGTGCCGCCAGCATGAAGCTGATGGCCAAGCGCTCATTGCCAGGCAGGCGCGCGTCTTCCTGATGTTGCTGCGAGAATTCCACCGCCACTTGCTTCAGGCGTTCCAGCAAGGCGGCCGTGGATTTCTTCGACAGCATCACGTTCACCAGGCGCAGCAATTCCGTCTCGCCATCGAACTGCGAATTCAAATAGTCGCCATAGGCTTCCTTTTTGAAATACGTGTGGATGGGGCCATTCGGTATCCACGCAAACGTGCGCGCCACGAGCAGTTTGACCCGGTTATTCGGCAGCAGTTCCAGAAAACCGATCTTGTCGAGACGCAGCAGGTATTTCACGGCTTGCGCTTCGCTGATGTCGTAGATGGCGACGATCTGTTCCAGCGGCAGCAGGTTCAGGGCGGAGACGGCCACCACGAACAGCCGGGTGTCCTCGATGATTTCCTTTTCCTGCGCATACGTCAGTCCCGTGATCAGGGTGGGCGCGGCCTGGGCTGACTGCACGGCCAGCGCCAGCTGCTGGAAATCGCTGCCGATGGCCACCAGGATCTGGTCCAGCCGTTGCAGGGTAAATTGCTTCTGCGAAAACATCCGCTTGACGCTGGCTTCCGACACGCCGATGCGCTGGGCCAGCTCGGCATATGTGACGGAACGCGCTTTCAACAGGCGTTTCAAGGCTTCGATCAAGGCGTGGGTTTGCGGCATGCACTTCCTTTATAAAAAAAGCATCAATTCTGGCGGCAGAAAAGTAGCGCAATATGCTACCTGCGGTATGCCTTCCCGCTACGAGTAGCGTATTCATTGACCAATTGCCCACAGTCTACAATGATGGCGTTGCCACTTGGCACACTTGAAGGAGAAACACATGAAACGCCTGCTGCCCCTCTGCCTGTCCCTGTCGCTGTTGACGCTCTCCGCGGCCGCTCCCGGACTGGTCCACGCCGCCGCCTCCGAGAATCTGTCGAAAGGCTCGCAAAACCTCAGCGAAGGTTCCGCCGTCGTCGTCGCCGGCTCCATGTCGATGCTGGTCGCCTCCGGCCAGGTAGTGGTTGCCAGCGTGGAAACGGTGGGCGAAGGCATCGTCATCGTGCTCAAGGGCGCATCCGAAGCCGGTGGCGCCTCCATCCAGATGAGCGGGCAAGCGGCCAAGGGCCTGTCGCTGGCGGCCGGCACCGTAGTCAATGTGGTGGCGATGTCCACCGGACATATGCTGGTTCTTTCCGGCAAGGCCATCGCCTTCATCCCGAACGAACTGGGCAAGGCGCTGCTGCACCACTCCAAAGTGTAATCACCAATGAAGAACGGACATCCCATGAAACATCTGCTCGCCACCGCCCTGCTGTGCGCCGCCACCATGGCGCCGCTGGCCCAGGCCGCCAACTCCGACACCACCAACGCCTCCGACAACGCCAGCATGGCCTCGGCCATCGTATTGGTCGGCTCCATGTCGGTGCTGGCCGCTGCCGGTGAAGTCGTCATCGACAAGGTGGAAGACGCGGCCGACGGCAGCGTCCTCGTGCTCACAAGCGCGGCCAGGGGCGCCTCGCAGGCGGCCACGGCCTCCGTCAAGCTGAGCCAGAAGGCCATGCAAGGCCTGTCGCTGGCGGCCGGCACGGTCGTCAAGGTGGTGGCCGTCTCGACGGGACACATGCTGGTGCTGTCGGGCAAGGCCATCGCCTATGTGCCAAATGCGGCCGGCCAGGCCATCCTCCACCATTCGAAAGCGTGAACCCCATGAAACGCCTGACCGTGATTCTCATCACCCTGGCCCTGGCCGGTACCGCCCATGCGGGACGCTCGTGCGAGGAAAAGCAAACGGACGCGGCCACCCTCGTCAAATCGATGGACCTGGCGCAAAAGACCCTGCAGGCGCTCGACGCTTCGGGCGCGCAGGTGGCGCTGCTGGCGCGCGCCGGGCAAGACCTGTCGAAGTACAATTTGCGCTATTCGCACATGGCGCTGGCCTGGCGCGACCACCCGAAAGGCCGCTGGCTGGTGGTGCATGAACTCAATGAATGCGGCACGGCGCAATCGTCGCTGTACAACGAAGGCTTGGGCAATTTCTTCATGGATGATGTGTTCATGTATGAAACCCTGATTTTGGTTCCCGGCCAGGATATGCAGCAGCAACTGGCGCGCCTGCTGACGTCGAACACGCCCAAGCGCCTGCATGAGCCGCACTACAATATGCTGGCCTACCCGTTTTCCACCAAGTACCAGAACTCGAACCAGTGGGTGCTGGAAACCCTGGCCGCCGCCAGCAACGAGCCTGGCAAGATCGAAACGCGCGCCGAAGCGCAAGGCTGGCTGCGCAGCGCCAGCTACGCCCCGCAAACGCTGAGCATCCCCGCCGCCACGCGCCTGGGCGCGCGCATGTTCCGCGCGAATATCGCGTTCGACGATCACCCGTTCGAGCGCCGCATGACGCGCCAGATCGACGTCGTCACCGTCGACTCCATCGTGCGCTTCATGCGCCAGCGCGAGCCGAAGGCGCAGGAGATCATCGTGCGGGGGAATTAACCTGGCGCCAGGCCCTGCACGATCAAGACGGGCGCCTGCGCCAGCGGCGCATCGCTGCACAGCACGATGGACAGCTCGGCATGCGCCAAGGTCACGCAAACGCCCGCGTCCATGCCCAGCTTGTAGCGCGCCTCCGCCTCGCTCCAGCGCTGGTAAAACGCCGCCATCCGCGCTTCAAGCGGCATGATTTCCAGCTCGGCGGCCGCATCTGCGCTAAACGCCTGGCGCGCCAGCGCCAGCACGTCGCGCCGCGGGTCCCGTAGCTCAATATCGAGTCCCAGCCGCGTAGTACCGCTCAGCGCGCAGGCGACCCAGTGGCCGCTATGCGAAATGCTGAAATAGGGACCGCCGGCGGGCGCCAGCAGCCGCGGCGCCTGGCCCGGCCTCTCTTCCAGCGCGATGGATTCCGGCGCCACCTCCAGCAGTTTCCCCATCGCTACACGCAGCAAGGCGCGCCCCAGCAGGAACTGGCGCTGGCGCAGCGGCCGCACAAAGCGTGCGTAGCGGGCCGCTTCCTCCGCACCCAGCCACGTTTCATACCGGCTGATCTGCGCAAGGTCAATGCTGCGGATATCGAGCAGCCGGATGCTGGCGCCGGTACTGTGCAAGGCTGGTGGCATGACAAGGTCAGGATAGGCAAAGGCGCAGTCTGCCACAAATTGCCAGCATGCATGTGTCAAAAAAATGGCAGCGCGGTTGCCCGTCGCTGCCATTCCAGCAGGTCTGCAGGCGCTTGCGCGCCGCGCCCGTCCTAGTTCGTCATTGCTGCTTCGACCGCTTTATTATCGGCGCCCGTCGGACCGCCTTCGGCACGTACATAGTTGGCCTTGATGTAAGCACTGGTCAGGTTGGCGATGCGGGTCAGCATCAGGTTATCGTGCACGCCGAACGTGAATCCGGCCGCCATCGCGTCCGCGCGCTGGAAGAACTCTGGCGTCGCGACCAGGGTGCCCTTGTTGTCGCGGATCATGGCGCGCATGCGCACGCCGGAACTGCCAGCCAATGGTCCCAGGAATACACGCTTGGCACCGCTCTTGAACTGGATTTCTTCAACGATAGGCTCAATGATCAGCACGCGGCCATTGGCCGGGGCGGCATTCCAGCTAGTCAGCGATTCGGCCAGGTCCTTGCGGATATTCTCGTCGATTTTCGCCATGGCCGCCTGGTTGCCCTTATAGCCTTCGGCAAAGACCGTTGGCTTGACTTCAATGCGGCCAAACGCCGAGAAAGCCTCGCTCGGCGGCGGATTGGTCGTCGACGATGCCTTGATGCGCGTGGCGCAGCCTTGCAACATGGTCAATGCCAGCAACGCGCCAGCCAGGACGACAGTTTTCGATACTTTTTGCATATTCTCTTTCTACTTTTTATTGGAATGGCTCCCGGCGCCAGCCTTCCTGCCAGCGAGCGCCGGTTACCGATATGGACGATTTCCCTGCTACTTCTTTGCTGCTTACTTACTTGCCTTCAACTTCACGAACTCCCCCTTCAAGGCCACGCCTGTCATCATCGTGCCTTCGTGGCACTCGTATTCCGTGGCGTTGGAATTTTCCACGTTCTTGTAATTGCTGACGATATTGACGACGGCATCGGCGCCCACCGACTGGGCGCGCTTTTGCAGCGCCAGCATGGCGGACAGGAAGGCCCAGTTGCACGAAGTTTCTGCCGATTTTCCGACACCATTAGTTTTCTGGCTGGTCTTGTCGCTACTGATGCGTGTGGCAATCGGCGGCGTTGCCTGATCGCCAAAATAGAATTTGACGGTATCGCCCAGGCGCGCCTGGGCATCGTTGGCGGTCATCGCATTGGCGATCGACATCATGTGTTTGGTATCGCCTGCCTGTGCCGGCAGGGCAACCGTCAGCACTGCGCTCATTGCTGCCAGGATCATCATTTTTTTCATGCTGTTTTCCTCGATAAGATAGAGATAGTACGAAAGGAGCCACACTTGCCGTTTGCGCCGGCACAAACGGGCGTCACGGCCGGTAGCGTTTAAAAATCAGCGACGTGTTGATGCCGCCAAAGGCAAAATTATTCGACATCACGTACTCGCATTCGATGGCCCGGCCTTCGCCGGCGATGTAGTCGAGCGGTGCGCATTGCGGGTCGATCTGCTGCAGATTGATAGTGGGCGCAAACCAGCCTTCGCGCATCATCTCGATGCTGATCCACGCTTCCAGCGCGCCGCAGGCACCCAGGGTGTGGCCCATGTAGCTTTTCAGCGAACTGATGGGCGTGCGGTCGCCAAACACTTCGAACGTCGCTTGCGATTCGGCGATGTCACCCTGCTGCGTGCCCGTGCCATGCGCATTGATGTAGCCGATATCGGACGGCTGCAGTCCCGCGTCGGCCAGCGCCAGCAGCATCGCCTGGCGCATGGTGGCGGCGTTCGGCTGGGTCACGTGGCAGCCATCGCTGTTCGTGCCGAAACCCACCAGCTCCGCATGGATGGTGGCGCCGCGCGCCTGCGCATGGGCGAATTCTTCGAGGATCAGGCAACCGGCGCCTTCGCCGATGACCAGGCCATCGCGGCTGGCGTCGAACGGGCGCGGCGTCGTATGGCCTGCGTCGTTGCGCGTGCTGGTGGCGAACAGGGTGTCGAAGACGGCCGCTTCGGTGGCGCACAGTTCTTCGGCGCCGCCGGCGATCATCGCCAGCTGCTTGCCGCCGGCGATCGCCTCGTAGGCATAGCCGATGCCCTGGCTGCCCGAGGTGCAGGCGCTCGAGGTGGTAATCACCCTTCCGGTGATGCCGAAAAACACGCCGATGTTGACGGGCGCCGTGTGCGCCATCATCTTGATGTAGGTGGTGGCGTTGATGCCCTTGGTGGTGCGCTCTTCCATCATGCGGCCAAAGTCGCCGATGGCGCTGGGCGTGCCGGCCGACGAACCGAAGGAAATGCCCATCTGCCCGCTCTTGACCACGGGGTGCCCGGCCAGGCCCGCGTGTTCCAGCGCCAATTCGCTCGCGCGCGTGGCCATCAGCGCGATGCGTCCCATGCTGCGCACGGCCTTGCGGTTGTAGCGGTCCGTCAGCGCGAACGGCGCGGCCGGCGCGCCCAGTTGCGTATTCAAGCCTTCGTAATCGGCCCATTCGTCCATGCGCACGACGGCGTTGCGGTACTCGCCCAGGCGCTGGCGGATAGCCGGCCAGTCATTGCCGATCGGGCTGATGCCGGCCATGCCGGTCACGACTACCCGGCGGCTCATGCCATGCCTCCATTGACGGAAATGACCTGGCGCGTGATGTAGCCCGCTTCCTCGCCGACGAGGAAACTGACGGCGGCGGCCACTTCTTCCGGCGTGCCGACTCTGCGCGCGGGGATCATCTTCAGCGCTTCGTCGAGCGGCACCTCGCTGATCATGTCCGTCTCGATCAGGCCCGGCGCCACACAGTTGACCGTGATGGCGCGCTTGGCCAGTTCCAGCGCCAGCGCCTTGGTCGCGCCAATGATGCCGGCCTTGGCGGCGCTGTAATTGACTTGTCCCCGGTTGCCGATCAGGCCCGAAACGGACGCCATGGTGACGATGCGCCCCGGTTTGCGGCGCTGTACCATCGGCATCACCAGCGGATTGAGCACATTGTAGAAACCATCGAGGTTGGTCTGCAGGACGATGTCCCAGTCTTCGCCCGACATGGCGGGAAACGCATTGTCGCGTGCCACGCCGGCGTTGCACACGACGCCGTAATAGCAGCCATGTTCGGCGATGTCCGCTTCCAGCGCGGCAGCTGCCGCGGCACGGTCGCCGATATCGAATTGCAGCACGCGCGCCGCGCGTCCCATAGCCTGTACCTGCTGCGCCACCGCGTCGGCTTCGCCGCGCGCGCTGCGGCAATGCAGCACCACGTCAAAACCGTCGCGCGCCAGCCGCAAGGCGATGGCCTTGCCGATGCCGCGCGACGACCCCGTCACCAATACACTTTTACTCATGCTGCGCTCCATTCATACTCTCCTGCAGAAATTGCTTTGCATCCTCGGGCTGGAATACCGTAATCGTCGCCTGCGCCAGCACGGCGCCTGCCATCTCGATACGGCACTCGAACGCGCCCAGTCCATTCTCGCCCTGCAAGGCCTGCTGCACATGCACCTGCAGCACGCTGCCATTCACAAACAGGGGCAGCTGCGCTTCGTAGCGCCGCGCCCCCAGCAAAAAACCGATCTTCACGGGCGCGCCGGCCAGCCGCGCCAGGTAGCCCGCGTGCGCGGCGATCGCCTGCGCCATGTATTCGATGCCGACCCAGCTGCCCACGCCTGCCGACGGCGCGTCATAAAACACGCTGCCGGCATGGATGGCCACTTCGGCGCACAGGTTTTCCGCATCGGCCGACAACACCCGGTCGAGCAGCACCATGGCGCCGGAATGGGGCACCAGTTCGCGGATATCGGGAAAACTCATGCTCCCCTCCCGAACAGCAGGGCGGCGTTCGAGCCGCCGAAGGCAAACGAATTGCTCAGCGCCCAGTCGAGAGGACGCCCCAGGCGCGCACCGGGCAAGGCCAGGCGCAGCGGCGGCAGGGATTCATCAGGCACGCCGTCCCACAGGTGCGGCGGCAGCAAGCCCTCGGCGTTATCGTCCTGCATCGCCAGCCAGCACAGCGCCGCCTCGATGGCGGCCGCCGCACCCAGCGCATGGCCTGTCAGCGGCTTGGTGGAGCTGACCATCGCCGTGGCGCCGAACAGGTCGGACACCACGCGCGCTTCCATCGCATCGTTCTGCGGTGTGGCCGTGCCGTGCAGGTTCACATAGTCGACTTGCGACGTCGCGATGCCCGCGCGCGCCAGGGCCTGGGCGATAGCCAGCCGCGCGCCGCCGCCTGCGGGATCGGGCGCCGACATGTGATGGCCATCGGACGATTCGCCCCAGCCGCGCAAGGCCACGCTGGCCGGTTGCGCCGTCATCAGGAACAGGGCCGCGCCCTCGCCGATATTGATGCCGTCGCGGTTCGCGCCCAGCGGATTGCAGCGCCGCGCACTGACGGACGCCAGCGCGGAAAAACCCGCCACGGTAAAGCCGCACAGGGTATCGACGCCACCCGCCAGCACGGCATCGCACAGGCCCATGCGGATCAGGCGCGCCGCGCTGGCCATCGCCTTGGCGCTCGACGAACAGGCGCTCGAATGCACGAGGGCCGGGCCGTCAATGCCCAATTCCTCGGCCAGCATCAGCGCCGGCGACGCCATCTCCTGCTGCCCGTAGTGGAAGGCTTCCGGCAAGCCGTCGCCCGCCACATGCTGGCCGATCGCGCCTTCCGTCTCGGCGATGCCCGACGTGCTGGTACCGATCACCACGGCCACGCGGTCCGCGCCATAGCGGGCGATGGCCTGTTCCACGGCGGGACGGATCTGCGCCAGCGCGGCCAACGCCATCCGGTTGTTGCGGCTGCGCGCGGCGATGCCGTGCTGCGCCACCGATGGCAAGGGCGCATCGGCCACGCCCAGCGGCAGCATGCGCCCCGACGTGTAGGTATCGACGGGCACCACGCCGCTGTGCGCGGCAAACAGGCGCGCGCGCACTGCTTCGCGGCTGGCGCCCAGCGCGCAGACGATGCCGCAGTCGTTCAGGTACACAGTCAAGCCAGTCATTCAACTTCCTTCCGGGGCGTTCTGTATCGTCAGGCGATAGCGATAGCGCAGGTTGTCGAGCACCACCGTGCCGCTCCAGCGCGGCATGCCGCTGTAGTCGATCACCGTCACCGCCTCGTCGTGCAGGAACAGGGTGCGGCGCAAGCCGCTGTCCTCGATGCGCCAGCCGGCCGGAAGCGCTTGCGCGATCGCTTCGCGCGGCCACAGAGTCAGCTGCATGTCTTCCAGCACGTCCTCGGCGCGTACCTGCGCCGGCAGCATCAGGTGGCGCCATGACGTCATCTCCTTGCCGTCGTAATGCAGCGACAGCACGCGCTGGCCGAACGCCAGTCCCACCAGGTCGAGGTGCGACGGTTCCACTTCCAGCGCCGCATCGAGTTCGTCGATGCGGCCCGCCCGTTCGACGATCAGGTGCTGCTGCACGCTGACCGTGGCGCCCAGCGCCTGCGGTGCCAGTTTCAGGCCCAGGCGCGCGGGTGCCGAAGGCGGCGTGCTGGCGCAGCCGGCCAGTGCCAGCAGCAACACCGGCGTCCATCGTTGACAGTGAAAAAACATCAGATTTCTCCTGCGGCACCAGCCGCGCTACGATGGTCGGCTTCGGCAAAGCATGGCGACAGCAGCCATACCAGCGCCGTGCCGATCAGCATGGTCAGGCCAAACGCCTGCAATGCGGCCGTCTTGCTCAGCGCCAGCAGGCCGAAAGACAAAATGGTATTGGCCGCCGACAGGCCCACCGCCAGCCATGGCGTATCGTTACGGCGGTCGGGGTGCTCCTGCATGAAGATGCCGTAGTCGACGCCGACGCCCAGCAGCAGCATCAGCGCCAGCACGTGGAACAGCTGCAGCGGCAAGTTCAAATAGCCGAGCAGGGCCAGGGCCGCCACGCTGGCCAGCGCCGTGGGCGCCAGCACGCGCCAGGTGCGGCGCCCGTAGCGGGGCAGCAGCAAGCCGAAGACCACCAGGTAGGCGCCCAGCACCACGGCGCCCATGTAGACGCGGTAGCGGCCCAGCACCGAGGAAATTTCACTCACCTTGTCGACCCACTGCACGCCGGGCATGCCCTCGCCCGCCTTCGCCAGCAGGGGAATGGCCGCATACTGCATGCCGCGCAACGCGACGATGGAGGCATAACCGCCTTCCACCTTGCCCAGCCACAGGTGGCGCCATGGCTCGCTGGCCGGCACCTTCAGGAAGGCGTCGATCGACAGCGGCGCACCCGCTTGCGCCAATTGCGCGCGCACCTTGCCGGCCCATTCCGGGCCTTCGTCGATGGACTGCGCCAACAAGTCGAGCGCGGCGCCCGGCTGCAGGATGGCCGTGTCGAGCAAGGCCCGGCGCGCCGCCTGCGTCTGCAGCGACGGCACCCAGTTCGACATGGCCTGGACACCGCTGATGTGCTTTTGCGCGATCAGCGGCAGCAGCCGCTGTTTCAAGGCTTCCTCGCGCTGCAGCACGGCTTCCGCGCTGTCGCCGCGCACCAGGTAGAACTGCACCGGCGTGGGCCCATCAAGCAATTTGCTCAATTTAATCTGGTCGCGTATCAGGTGCGCGGGCGGCGTTTGCAGCAGGCGGATATCGTCATTGACGCCCAGGCGGCTGATGCCGAAGAGCGCAAACAGGGCAAACAGCACGCCGCCAGCCAGGGTGGCGCGGTTGGCCCGCAACAGCGGCCAGCGCGCGCGCGCCGCGCCGTACTGTTTGACCAGTGCGCCGCTCTTCAAGGTGCCGCCCTTGACCAGCGCGGGGAACCAGAACACCACCGTCAGCCAGGCAAACACCAGGCCCAGGGCGGAAAATACGGCCATGTGGCGCAGGCCAGGGAATGGCGTCAGCGCCAGGCCCATGTAGCCGATGACGGCCGCCAGCAGGGTCAGGCACAGGCCCGGCAGCAAACGGCGCAGCAAGGCGCGCGAATCGAGCGCCGGATCGGCGCCCAGGCGGTTGCATAGAAAGTAAATGCCGTAGTCCTGCGCCACGCCGATCAGGCTCGCGCCAAAGACCAATGTCATCAAGTGTATTTTGCCAAACAGCAGCCAGCACACGGACAGGGAACCGAGGCAGCCGATGCCGATCGACAGCAGTATCAGCGAGATCGGCTTGAACGAGCGGAAGGTGAACCACGTCAGCAGGACAATGCCGGCCAGGGAGCCCAGGCCGATGGTCGACATTTCGCCCGCCGCCTGGCTGCTGGCGGCCGCCGCATGCAGGATCACGCCAGCGCTGATGATGTCCACGCCGGGCACGGCCTGCCGCGCCGCCGCCTCGGCTTGCGCCAGTACGGGCAGCGCGCTTTCCTGCGCGCCCAGCGAAAAGGCGGGCAGGCTCAAGGTCAGCGGCAGCAGCACATACTGGCGCTCGGCATCGGCGACGAACAGATGGCCGTCACGCGGACGCACGGGTGTTTCCTGTGCGCGTTCCTGCACCCAGCCGCCAAACAGGCCGAAGGGATCGTCCTGCCAGGCGCCCAGTTTCGGCCCGCCAAATGGGCTATACAGCTGACTCAACGCAGAATCGCGCCAGAACGCGGGCGTTTCCTGGCGCAGCTGCGTTTCCTGCGGTGCCGTCAGCAAGGTCAAGCGATGCTGCTGGAACAGCGCCAGCCAGTCGTTCTGCGTCTGCTCGTCGAGCGGCGTGGACTGGAACAGGCCAGCATGGCGCGCCAGCACGGCGCCATAGGCATCGGCCGCGCGCTTCGCATCGCTCCATTCGGCAGCACCGACCAGCACCGCCACGCGCTGCTGCGCCGCGTCGACCATATGCGTAAATGATGCCTGCAGCACCGGGTCGCGCTCCTGCACCGGCAGCAAGGCGAGAATGTCGGTTTCGGGCGCGATGCGCTTGCCCAGCCACAGGTAGGCGTTATGCGCGAGCAGCAGCGCCACCACCAGCGCCCAGGCGATGGCGAGCAGGCGCCCGGCGTTGCGGCCGCGCTTTTTCAATGCGTTCAAAACAGGGCCGCCTCTTGCGCCGTGATGGCGGACGGTCCCGTTTCAATCGCCGAGAACACGATGCTCGTGCGGTCGCCGCTCGCTTCGCTGATGCTGATGTTTTTCACGAAAGCGCCGCCATCGAGGCGGATACTGCCGATGGCCTTGGCCAGCGCCGGCTGGCGCGCCTTCAGCGCCACCTGCCAGGTACCGCCATCAATGCTGCCATCGACTTCGAACAGCGTGTCGAGCTGCGCCAGGTCGCCGGCCAGCAGCGAAAACAGCACGCTGTTGATCATCTTGACCACCGGCTCCGTCTTCGCGTCGAGGCGCATGGCCACGCGCTCGCCCTGGAAATGCACGATCTCGTCGCGCGTCAGGCGCAGGGTGTTCGGAAACGGCTGCAAGGTGCGCCACAAGACGCCTTTGCCGGCCACCACGCAAAAACGGCCGTTCGACGCCAGCGCCTTCTTCATGCCGGCCAGCTGCTTGCTCTGGTCGAAGCGGCCGCACAACTGCTGCGGCTTGGCCAGCATGGCCTCGATCTTCGCTACCGGCGCGGCCGCGTGCAGCGGCGCCATCGCCATCAGGCACAGGCCCGCCAGCAGGATTTTGAATTGTTTTTTCATACGGCCTTCAATCCCAATTTTTCAAACAGTACCGGCGGCGAGGCAAAGCACATCTCGCCGCTGGCGATATCGACGGCCACCTGCGTCGTACTGGCGCGGTTCAGGCGCTTGCCCGTCGCGCTGTCGCTGACCAGGTACTCGATCTTCAAGCGGTCTTCCCACTCCACCAGGTCGGCGCGCAAGGTCAGGCGCTGGCCGAAGGTAGCTGGCGCCACATAGCGCAAGTGCATGTCGATCACGGGCCAGGCATAGCCGGAAGCCTTCATGTCGACGTAGTTGTAGCCGATGCTGTCGAGCAGCGCGCAGCGCACCACTTCGAGGTATTTCACGTAGCGGCCATGCCAGACGATCTCCATCGGGTCCAGGTCGAAGAACTGCACCTGCATCTCCACTTCGGCGTGCCAGCGGCTGGGCGTGGCCTTCTTGCCGCGCACCTTATGTGTCTCAGTCATTTCCGGCTCCATACAGTGGCCACGCCTGGGCGCGCATGCGTTCGAGCAGCACGCGCAGTTCCGGGTCGAGCCGGCGGTCTTCCTCGACGGGCGCGATATCGGCGGCCAGCGCCTCCAGCATCGCCGCCAGCGCCGCTTGCGGCGGCACGTCAGGATTGACCTTGCAGCGCAGCCAGACGCCTTGGCGCACGGTAATCAGCAGCGCCGCAGCCACCTGCTCGCACAGTTCCAGCACGCGCAGGCAGTCGCGCGCGGCGATGGTGCCCATGCTGACCTTGTCCTGGTTGTGGCATTCGGTCGAGCGCGAAAACACGGAGGCCGGCATGGTCAGCTTCAGCGCTTCGGCCGTCCAGGCCGAGGCGCTGATCTGCAATGCCTTAAGGCCGTGGTTGATGGCCGCGCGCGGGCCGGTGGCGCCCGACAGATTGGCCGGCAAGCCCTGGTTGTAGCGGCTGTCGACCAGCAAGGCCATCTGGCGGTCCAGCAGGTCGGCCAGGTTCGCCACCGTATTCTTCATGCTGTCCATGGCGAAGGCGATATGGCCGCCGTAGAAATGGCCGCCATGCAGCACGCGCTCGCCTTCGGCGTCGATGATCGGGTTGTCGTTGGCGCTATTGAGTTCATTCTCGATCGACGAACGCAGCCAAGGCAAGGCATCTGCCAGCACCCCGATCACGTGCGGCGCGCAGCGGATCGAGTAGCGGTCCTGCAGCCGCTTGCCATTGCGCTCCCAGGAATCGGTGGGCAGATCGGCGCGCAGCCAGGCCGCCACTTGCTGCATGCCGGGATGCGGCTTGACGGAGAACAGGGTTTCATCGAAATGGTGCGCGTTGCCGTCGAGCGCAAACGAGGCCATGGCCGTGATGCGCGTCGTCAGGCGCGTCAGGTATTCGGCGCGCTCATACGCCAGGCAGGCCAGCGCCGTCATGACGGCCGTGCCGTTCATGATCGCCAGGCCCTCCTTCGGACGCAAACGGAGCGGCGTGACGCCCGCTTCGCGCAGCGCCTGCTGCGCCGGCACCTGCACGCCGTCGCGCCACACTTCGCGCTCACCGCACAAGACGGCCGCCAGGTAGGACAGCGGCGTCAGGTCGCCGCTGGCGCCGACCGAGCCCTCCGACGGGATCAGCGGCAGCAGGCCCGCATCTAGCAGGCGCGCGATCTGCGCCAGCAGCTCCACGCTGACGCCGGAAAAACCCTTGGAGAGCGACGCCAGGCGCGTGGCCATGATGGCGCGCGTCTGCGCCGGCGTGAAGAATTCACCCAGGCCGCAGCCGTGATAGGTGTACAGGTGGTGCGGCAGCTCGGCCACCAGTTCCGGCGGCACGGTCACCGTGCACGAATCGCCGTAGCCCGTGGTCACGCCATAGATGGTGCCATCCTCGCGCAGCAGGCGGTCGAGGAAATCGGCGCCGCGCGCGATCGCCGCCAGAAAGACGGGGTCGCTGGACAGTTCGGCGCTGGCCCGGCCATGCGCGATGTCGGTAATGTCTTCGATGCGCAGGCGCTCGCGGTCGAAGCGGACGGCGCGCCGGGTGTTTTTCAGGTCAGCGAGTTGCATCGGGAGTATCCAATCTTGAAGTATCGGGGAGTTGCCAAAAATCGTAGAAGTTGAACCATTCGAGCGGCGCGCGCAGGCAGTGATGCTGCAGGCGCGCCGCATAGGCGGCCGCCAGTTCGGCCAGCATCGTCTCGCGTGCCTTGCGCGGCAGGTGCAGCGACTCGCGGAACAGTTCGAAATGTATTTCGGAGCGCTGGCCGATGCGCATGGAAAACAGCAGATACACGGGGCATTGCAGCACGCTGGCCAGCACATACGGGCCGATCGGGAAAGCGGCCGGCTGGCCCAGGAACGGCGCCACCGCCACGCGCGGCTGCGGCGAGACGGGAACGCGGTCGCCGGCGATCACCACGAACTCGCCTTGCGCCACCTTTTCCGCCAGCAGCATGGCCGTGGCGGGCGTGATTTCCGTCACCTGCATCAGATTGAGCTGACTGTCCGGATTGAGGCGCTCCAGCATGCGGTTGAACGCTTGCGCATGGCGCGTGTGCACGAGTACCGTCAGCTTCAAGCGCGTATTGCGCTGCGAGAGCACGCGGCACAAATCCAGGTTGCCCAGGTGAGCGCAGATCAGCAAGGCGCCGCGCCCCTCGTCCAGGCAGCGGTTGATGCCATCGTCGCCATCAACGCCGTGCAGGCTCACGCCACGCGTGTCGTACAGGCCGCCCCATAGCAGCATCTTGTCGAGAATGGTTTCGGCAAACGTGGCAAAGTGCCGTAGCACGCTCAGGTTTGCCGGACCGCCGCACGCCGCGACGCGGCGCAAGTAGCTGCGCGACACGCGGCGCGCACGCGGCTTGGTCAGCACGTACCAGGCCAGCACCGGGTACAGCACGATGCGGAAAGGCCAGCGACCGAAGACGCGGCAGATCCAGAACAGCAGGCGCATGCCGGCCACGAAGCTGACCTCATTGAAGCCGGACCAGTGTCCGCGCGGCTGCTGCGGTGCTGCCGTCATCGCGCGCGCCAGTGGCGGGCCAGCAGGCGCGGTGCGCGCCACAGCATGCCGAAAAACAGACGCGCGTGCATGCGCGAAATCAGCACGTTGTCGCGCCAAAGATCAAAATGCGAGACGCCGTCGCTGGGGTAACCGACGCGCGTGGGCAGGTTCGCCATCGACAAACCATCCCAGTACAGGCGCACCAGCACATCGGTGTCGAAATTCATGCGCTGTCCCAGCTGGCACTTCTCCGCCAACGCCATGAAAGACACCAGCGGATAGACACGAAAGCCGCACATGGAGTCGCGAATCTGCAGCGACAGGGTATTGATCCATACCCATACGTGCGTCGCATAGCGGCCGTAGTAGCGCGCCTTGGGTACCGAAGCGTCGTACACGGGGTAGCCAGCCACCACGGCCGCAGGCATGGCTTGCGCCTGCGCCAGGAAGCGCGGCACATCGTCTGTGTCATGCTGGCCGTCGGCATCGATCTGCAGCGCATGGCTGTAGCCTTGCGCATGCGCGTGACGGCAACCCGTCAGCACCGCCCCACCCTTGCCCAGGTTGTGCGCATGGCGCAGCAGGGTCACGCGCGACGGATGCGCGGCGGCCAGCGCATCCAGGATGCGCGCGCCGGCGTCAAAGCTGCCGTCGTCGACGAGGATCAGCGGTACGCCATGCGGCAGCAGGCGCTGCACCACGGCGCCGATCGCGTGTTCATGATTGAACACGGGGATCACGATGCAGGGTTGAAAACGCACTTCAGTCACTGTGTGCTCCGGCGCGGCCAAAGCGCAGCAGCGAATGGCAATAGCCGATACCGTCGCGCGTGGTCAGCAACTCCAGGCCGGCCGCTTGCGCCAGGCGGATGTAGTCGGTGCTCTGGTAAATCTTGCTGTTACCGCTGGCCATGGCCGTGAAGTACGGCGAGGTGTTGATCAGGCAGTAGGCGGCGATATCGTACTGCTGGCGGTCCCAGAAGGTATCCATGATCAGCACTTGTCCATTCGGCCCCAGTGCCTGCGCCACGCGGCGCAGGATGCTGGCGATGGCCGGCTCGCTGAAACAGCTGAGAAATTGGCTCATCCAGATCAGGTCCATGCCGACCGGCAGCGGCGCCGCGTCGTCGAGCAGGTCGCAGGCGTGCAAATGGGCCCGCTCGCGCACGCCTGCATCGGTGAGGGTCCGGTCGGCTACCGCCAGTTGGCGCTCGAGGTCGACCAGGTGCAGTTCCACACCCGCATGGTAGGCCAGCGCCGCACTGGCGAACTTGCCCGTATTGGCGCCGATGTCCATGATGCGGCGGGGCGCCGTGGCGAAGACGTCCGGGAAGATCTCGGGGAACGATGTATCCGAATAATGGTGATCAAAGGCGAACCAGCTGCCCTTGGCCGGCTCCGACAGGGCCGACAGGCCCTGGTACAGGGTGGGCCAGTCACCCAGCGCGACCAGTCCCAGTGGCTGCTCGGCGTCGAGCGAGCGGTCCAGGTCGAACAAGCCCTGGTAGCAGACGTCGTGCATGAAGTCCAGGTTGACCTGGGTGATGCTGTCCGTCAACATGCAAAAACCGACTTTATCGAGCACATACGCGCCGTCGCGCAGCGAGACGACGCCGGCCGACAGGCACGATTCGAGCGCCACCTTCAGCGCATATTCCGTCCAGCGGCCGCTGGCGGCCATGTCGGCGATCGTCAGGCCGCTGTGGCCCGTGTCGGCCAGCGCCTGCAGCATGCCGCGCTTCCAGGCATAGCGCACGCATTGAAAGACGACGGGACCGAAAGCGATTTTTTGTGCCTCGAAACGGGCGGCAAAGGCGGTCTGGCGTTCGGGTGAGAATTTTTTATCTAACATGCGCTCGCTGCTGGAGTGGGTGTATCGGTGCCGCCATCGGGAACGGCAGCGGCATTCGGGTGAAACAGGATGCGGCCGCTGGCATGCTGGCCGGCGTCCGACTGATAACGAAATTGCAGGCTGGCCTTGGTCGCGTCGTATTCGAGCGCCAGCCGGACCGGCCGGTCCGGCAGCACCGGCTGCTGGAACTTCAGCGCATGCATGGCGCGGAACCGCGCGGGCAGGTCCAGGTGCTGGCGCGCGAAGTGCAGCGC
Organism: Janthinobacterium sp. EB271-G4-3-2; assembly: GCF_020858035.1. Lineage (NCBI taxonomy): Bacteria > Pseudomonadati > Pseudomonadota > Betaproteobacteria > Burkholderiales > Oxalobacteraceae > Janthinobacterium > Janthinobacterium sp. EB271-G4-3-2. The sequence continues at coordinate 53,113 of NZ_JACYMG010000003.1, forward strand.
CCACTCCACCTGCACCACGCCGGGCAGCAAGGGCGCGCCCGTGAAATGGCCATCAAAATAGAACAGATTCTCCGGGACGTGCAGCTCGAACAGCAACCGTGGCGTTTCGCCTTCGGCCGAACGCTCGACTAACTGCGCATGCGGCAAGCGAGGTTTCTCGAGCAATGCCTGCAACAGCGCCTGCGTCGTCTTGCCCTGCGCATTGATGGGCAATTGTTCCAGGTAGCGCCAGCGGCGTGGCAAGGCAATGGCGTCGACCTGTCCGCCCAGCGCCGTTTGCAGCTGGCGGTTCAGTGCCAGCTTGCCTTCGGCGTCGAGCAGCGCCCGGCCAGCGGCGCTGCAGACGATAAAGGCGGCCACCTTCTGACGCTCGCCGGCCGGCGCATCGCACAGCAGCACGCGCGCGTCCAGCACCAGCGGCGTGGCCAGCAATGCCGCTTCGATGGCATTGAGGGAAATGCGTTTTTCTTCGATCTTCACGATGCGGTCGCTGCGTCCCAACAACTGGAAGCGTGCTGGCGCCGTTTCGCGCGCGCGGTCGGCCAAACATAGCCAGCCATCGTCGGCCAGGTGCGCCGAACGCACTTCCAGCGCGCCGTCATCCATCAGGCGCCAGTCCACACCGGGAAAACCCTGCCAGCTCTCGTCGTCAGGGCGCTCTGGCACGCGCTGGCGCCAGGCTACGCCGCCGGTCTCCGAACTGCCGTAGATTTCGCGCGGCACGCGGCCCAGCAAATGCCCCGCCGCCAGCGCGCTGTCCAGGGCCAGCGGACCGCCCGAGGAAAACACGGCGCGCAGTTGCGCGCGCGCGCCGGACCAGTCGATGTGTTCCGGCAGGCGTTTCAGGTGCGCGGGGCTGGCGGCCAGGACGCACGGACCGCGCGCCAGCAAGGCCGCCAGCTGTTCCGGATAATCCACGCTGTGCGCATGCACTGCACGCCCGGCAGCCAGCGGCCACAAAACCTTGAACAGCAAGCCGTAGATATGCTGGTGCGAGACGGTGGCGACGACGGCCGCGCCATCGGCATGTTCGCCAAACAGCTGCTCCAGCGTGACCACCTCGCTGGCCAGCTGCGAGAGTTTTTTCGGGATCGCTTGCGCCGCGCCCGTGCTGCCCGAGGTGTACACCACCAGCGCCGGGAAATCGTCGGCAAGCTGCGTCCACGCACGCTCGGCCGGGCTGTCCGCTGGCAGCGGCAGCGGCGCATGCGCAGCCGGGAACTGCCCCAGGAAACCATCGACGGACGCAGCCAGCGAAGCGCAGCTGGCCGGCAGCGTATCGGCCGTCAGCCAGACGGTCTTGCCCGCCTGCCAGGCGCCCAGCAAGGCGGCGCCAAACTCGATGCTGTCGTCCAGGTACAAAGCGAAATGGCGGCCTGCCTGGCCTTCCAGCAAGCCGGCCCAGGCGGACATGCGCGCCGCAAAGTGCGCGTAATCAAGCACATCGCCATCGCGCCAGCCGACGGGCATGGACGGCGGGCGGCCATGCATGGACAGCGCAAGGCGCGCCAGCGGGGAAATCGGCGGATGTGCGTCAGGCACGGGAGCTTGCGGCAACGAGGATTCAGGCATGGTGCAAACGCTTAAAACGCAGGCGGACGAGATACTCGCCGCCAAATAACAGAGCCATCAGGATATAGGCGATGACGCCCGTGTACAGCGACCAGACGGCTTCGCTGGCCCACAGTGCCGTACCCAGCGCGATGCCGCCGTTGACGATGAAAAACCCGCACCAGACTTGTGTCACGCGGCGCGTATAGCGCACGGCGGCGGGCGAAAAATCCTTCTCGCGCAAGCGCGCCAGGCGTTCCACCACCGACGGCGGCGCCCACAGGCTGTAGCCGAAAGTGGCCAGCAAGACGACGTTGACCAGTACCGGATACAGTTTCAGCGGTAGCAGCAGATTGCTCCACAGAGCGATGGCGGCCAGCAGCAGCGCGGCCGCCACCGACCAGCGCGCGGCGCGCTGCAGCTTCAACGCGGGCAGGCGGCAGGCGGTGGCCAGCAACAACAGCAGCGCCAGCCAACGCGGCTCGACCTGGCCGTGACCGAACCAGATCGCCAGCGGATACAGTACGGTCAGCAGCAACGCGACGGCATTGAGCAGCACGCGTTATGCCGCCTGTTCCGACACCGACATCGCGCGCAGTGCTTCGACCACATCGTCGATCGTGCGGATGGTCTTGAATACTTCCGGCTGCAGGCGCTTGCCCGTCAGCTGCTTCAGCTTGACCGCCAGGTCGACCGCGTCAATGCTGTCGATATCGAGTTCGGCGTACAGATTCGATTGCGGCGTCAGCGCCGCCGGATCGAGCTCGAACATTTCGGCCAGCAGCTGCACCACCCATGCGTACAATTCATCGCGGCTCATTGCGCTCATATCTACCATTTTGCTGCTCCTTACTTCTTTCTGTGAGTGTCAACCATCGCCGCCAGCGCCCGTACCGAGGCAAAGTGGCGGCGCGTATCGGCCGAATCGGCCGACAGGGAAATGCCGTATTTTTTTTGCAGGGCGACGCCCAGTTCCAGTGCATCGATCGAATCGAGTCCCAGGCCCTCGACAAACAAAGGCGCATCCGTATCGATATCGGCAGCGCTCACGTCTTCCAGTTGCAGCGCCTCGATGATCAGTTCTTTCACTTCTTGTTCAAGCATGGTGTTCCTGTTTCCCGCTAAAGTAATGTTGCAGATGAGTGGTCAAGGTACGCGCCGCCATCACGTCGCTGGCGCCACCGCCGGTAAACTCGCCGATCGCCAGGTCGTCCTGCACGGCGATCTCGAAATGCGCACGGCGGGCCGGCACGCGCCACCATGGTTCGCCCTTGCCCAGAGTCCTGGGCAGGCAACGTATCAGCACGGGCGTCACGTCGCGGCGGCCGCGCACGGCGATATTCGCCGCACCGCGCTTCAGCACGACCTCGCCACTGCGTGGCGTGCGCGTACCTTCCGGGAAAATGATCAGGTTATTGCCGCGCTCCAGCGATGCCAGGCAGGCGTCCACCAGTTCGGCGCCGCCCGTGTTATTGATATAGCCTGCCGCGCGCACGGGGCCGCCCGTAAACGGGTTATTCCACAAATCGGACTTGACGATGCAATCGGCCTGCTTGACATACGCCATCAGGAAAATCGTGTCGATCAGGGTCGGATGATTGGCCAGGATCAGCAAGCCGCCGCGTTCCAGCTTGTCGAGACCGCGCAAGTCGTAGCGCAGCACGCCGAGAAAACGCATCAGGCCGATATACAGGCGAAAACTCCAGCGGATGATGGCGCGCGCACAGGCGATGCGCGTTTCGCGCCGCCACACCAGCACCTGCAGCAAGGGGAACACCAGCACGCGCAGCAGCAAGCCACCAAGGCCGAAGGCGGCGAAACTGAGCGCGGTCGCGATGGTACGCCAGCCTATCGATATGCCGGCGCGAACAGCCTCCAGCTTATGCATGGCGGCTCCAGCACCATGTCTGACGGTTGGCAGCATGCTCGAACGTGCGGGCCTCGCCGAGCATGAATCGCAACACGGCCAGGCTGCCCGGCATGGCGCCGGCGGCAGCCGCCAACGCATCATCCCTGCCGCGGGCGCGCCACGTCAGGCTGAAAGCGGCTCCAGGGGTAGCCTCGGCCTGCAGCAGCCAGGCAAACGCATGCGACTGCTCATGACAGTCTTCAAAAGCTTCGAACGGCACTGGCAAGGGACACTCCGCCAGCACCAGCAATACCTGCGCCGCGCCATCGGCCAGCAAGCCGCACGCCTCGATCACCGCGGCTTCGAGGCTGGCCGCACCGGCGGCAATGGCCAGCTGATTCGCCGTATCGGCGCGGGCGATGGAAAACAGGCCTGCGCTGGCATTGTGCACGGCCATGCCGAACGCCGTCGGCGACAGGGGTTCGCCCTGGGCCAGCGCCGACAACAGTTCGACGGCGCGCGCCACCTCGCCGTGGCGGGAGCAAAAAACGAGCGGAATATCGCGTTGTTCGCCGAGACAGGCGTACGCCACTTCGAGCGCCATCTTGCCCAGCTGACCGGCGCGGCGGCGCAGCATCGGCGCCATCGCACGCACGCCCGGCTCGCCGGCAGCGGCAATCGGCGCGACGGGCAAGGCGCTTTGCGCCCACGCGCGCCATTGCTGCGGCGTTTCCAGGCCCGGCGCCCATGCGGCGTGTCTGACAATTGAAAAACGGACACCATCGGTGCGCATATGCATTTTCCTGAGCTCAAAAAAAGGGCGAACTCACGTCAAAACCGCGCAAAAAGCCTCGCCGGCGTTCTTTTCAAATTATAAACGATGGAAGTAAAAATAACTAAAATAAATGGCCGTGAGGCAACTTTTTAAATGTAAATACAAAACCTGTTTTTTAAAGAATCCTCCGCCTTAGTTACTATTCGTAACACTCCCATCCATTGTCTTCCGATGGAAAAATCAGCATTCTCCGGCAAACTGTCGGCATTCTCGGAACTGGCGTTTTTTATCCATGACCAAGACAAGCGGCGCATGCGACACATAAGAGCGTTGTTTTTAGATAACACACGCCGCATGGCGCAACGGCGCCCCCATATTCCCGCGCATGGTGGCCGCGAGGATTAAAGCGGATGCGCGGCAAGGACAATACAGAGCGTTTGCTTTATGCCAGTTCCAGCCGGCCCATTCAACTCTGGCGGCTTTGTCTTGTCAGCAGGGAAAAAAACAGCACGGCGCCGGCGATCACGGCATATGAAGAATGAGGAAGGCCGGCACGGGCGCCGTGAAATACGGGGGCGATGCAAAGCCGGTGGCCAGCGCGGCACAGACTGCGCGCCAAGGTGGCCACCACGGTACCGTTAAAACACCCAGAGCTTATCGGCCGGCATGTGCAGCCAGTACTTGCCCGCTTCGAGCTTGTGGCGCGAGTACGCGCGCAAGCTGATGTTCTCGGCGCCACCGCGCTCGAACAGGCATTCCCAGCGGTCGCCCAGGTACATGCAGGTCAGCAGCGGCAGCTCGATGGCGTTGTCCACCTGCGTGGCGCTGATCTTCACTTCCTCGACGCGTATCATGGTCGTCACTTGCGTGCCCAGGTTGGCGCCGCGCGCCACGCCCTGCATGGAGGCGCCATCGACAAGCAGGCGCACCTGACTGCCTTCGCGCTGCACCACCTTGCCGGGCAGGCGGTTGTTACTGCCCATGAACTCGGCCGTAAACAGGGTGTCCGGCGTTTCATACATGCTTTGCGGCGTGCCCTGCTGCTCGATCTTGCCGTTATTGAGCAGCAGGATGCGGTCGGAAATGGCCATCGCCTCGCCCTGGTCATGCGTCACCATCAGCGCGGACAGGCCCAGGCGCACGATCAGTTCGCGCAGGAAGGCGCGCGCTTCCTCGCGCAGCTTGGCGTCCAGGTTCGACAGCGGTTCGTCGAGCAGGATCACGGGCGGGTTGTACACCAGCGCGCGGGCAATCGCCACGCGCTGCTGCTGGCCGCCGGACAGCTGGTGCGGATAGCGCTCGCCCAGGTGGCCCAGGCCCAGCTGCGTCAACACTTCCTTGATGCGCGCGGCGATTTCCGTGCTGCCCATCTTGCGCAATTTGAGGCCGTAGGCGACGTTGTCGAACACGGTCTTATGCGGCCACAGCGCGTACGACTGGAACACCAGTCCCAGGTTGCGGTGCTCGGCCGGCATTTCGAAATGCTGCGCGCCATCGAAGACATTGCGCTCGCCGATCTCGATCGTGCCCGCCTTCGGGCTTTCCAGCCCGGCGACGGCGCGCAGCAAAGTGGTCTTGCCGCTGCCCGAAGGCCCCAGCAGGGCGACCACTTCGCCTTTCTTCAGGTGCATCGAGACACCCTTCAGGATCTGGTTGGCGGAGGCGCCGGTGCCGTAGTCCAGGTGCAATTCATTGACGGTCAATTCATTCATGATGTGGTCTCAGTCTATTCTTAGTTATGCAACTCAGTTGTGTAACTTGACGCCGAAGCGCAGCGCGATGCCCAGGCCGATGGCCACCAGGGTGATATTGATGAAAGACAGCGCCGCCACCAGGTCGGTCGAGCCGCCCGCCCACAGCGATACCAGCATGGCGCCGATCACTTCCGTGCCCGGCGAAAGCAGGTACACGCCCGTCGAATATTCGCGCTCGAAGATCAGGAACACCATCAGCCAGGCGCCCAGCAAGCCGTATTTGATCAGCGGCAGCGTTACGTCGCGCGTCACCTGGCCACGGTTGGCGCCGACGGCGCGCGCCGCCTCTTCCAGTTCCGGGCCCACTTGCAGCAGCGCGGTGGAAATGAGGCGCATGCCGTAGGCCATCCACACCACCGAATACGCAAGCCACAGGGCGAAGATCGTCGAGCGCACTTCGCGCAGCACCGGAATCACATGGCCGCTCAGCCACAGGGCCACGCCGTTGTCCATGCCTTTCAATATGCCGTCGAGCCAGGCCGGCACGAACAGGAACACCCACAGGAACGACAGGCCTGCGAGCAAACCCGGCACGGCGCGCGGCACCAGCACGCTGTAATCGAGCAGGCGCGTGATGCCGTCCTGCTTGCGGTGCATGGCCAGCGCGATGAAGCTGTAGCAGCCGACGGCCAGCGCGCCGCCGACGACGCCGATCAGGATGGTGTTGACGATGCCGCGCACCAGCGAAGGCTGGTCGAAAATATCGCGGAAATGCTGCAGGGTCAGCACGTCGGCCAGGTGCACGCCCTCGCCCCAGTACTGCACGAAGGAGCGCAGCACGATGCCCGTCAGCGGCAGGATGATGGTGAAGATCAGCCAGCCTGCCAGCAAGGCAAACGCCAGCCACTTCCAGCGGCCCAGCGGCATGGCCTTGCTGCGCGCGCCCTTGCCCTTGATCGACACATATTTGTTGGCGGACTTGAGCAGCCAGCGCTGGATCATCACCAGCGGCATCGTCACCATCACCAGGCAGACGGCAACGGCGGCCATCAGGTGGTACGACGGCGTGCCCAGTTTATTCGTCAGCTTGTACAGATAGGTCGGCAGCACCAGGTGGCCTTCCGGATCACCGAGCACCAGCACCAGGCCGAATACTTCGAAGCCGAGGAAGAACACCAGCACGCCCGCATACGCCAGCGCCGGCATGATCATCGGCAGCGACACGTTCAGCATGACCTGCACCGGTGAAGCGCCGGCCACGCGGGCCGCTTCTTCCACGTCCGAACCCAGGCTTTTCAGGGCCGACGAGGCATACAGGTAGACGTGCGGCACGTGCGTCAGGCCGGCGATGATGACGATGCTGGTGAAGGAATAAATATTCCAGGGCACGAAGCCGAACAGCTCCTTGGCCCAGACCGAGTAGAAGCCCACGGGCCCCATCGACACGACGTAGCCAAAACCCATCACCATCGGCGAGACAAAGATCGGCACCAGCAGCATGGGCGCCACCCAGCCGCGGCCTGGCAAGTCGGTGCGCACCATCAGGAAGGCCAGCATGCCGCCCAGCGGCACGGCAATGACGGTCAGGCCGCAGGCAAGCATCAGGCCATTCTTGAAGGCCATCGAGAAATCGGGATCATCGAAGATGAAACGGTAAGAGTCAAAGCCGAATTCGCGCACCGGCATGAAAAACGGCGCGTTCAAAAAGCTCTGGTAAAAAATCAGAAACAGCGGCAGGAAAATGGCGACCATGGTGATCGCCACGACCACGCCGCGCGGCCAGTTCAGGCGCGACAAGGGAGAGCGCGACCGTGCAGGCAGCGGCAAGATAGCAGTTTGCATGATGAATCCAATGAATGAAGGGTGCGGCATCCGTCCGCGGGCACGCGCCTGCGGACGGCCAGGACGGCGTTACTTCTTGCCGGCTGTTTCTTTCCATTGCTTCAAGAAGGCCATGCGCTTGGCTGGCCCCAGGAATTGCAGGATGATCGGGTGCACCGGCACCGGCTTGATGTTGGCCGCGCCGATTTCCTTGATCAGGTCCGCCGAGGTGGTCTCGCCCGTGACATCGGCGCGAATCGCGTACAGCTTGGCGCCGTTCGAGATGATGGTCTGGCCGCGGTGCGACAGGATGTAGTCGAGCCACAGCTTGCTGGCGTTGACGTTCTTCGCGTTCTTGTTGATGAACTGCACGCGCGACAGGATCAGGGTGTAATCCTTGGGCAGCACCACGCCGATCGACGGGTCGGTCTTGGCGCGCACCAGGGCATAAGAGCCCAGCACGTTATAGCCGATCAGGTTTTCGCCCGACGAAATACGCTCCATCATGGTGCCCGTCGACGACTGCACGCGCACCTTGGCCGTACCGAACGCGTTTTGCAGCGCCAGGAACTGCGGATATTCCTTCGCATCCTGCGACATGAACATGAAGCCCACGCCCGACTTTTCGATGTCGTAGGTGGTGACCTTGTCCTTGAATTTCGGCGTGGCGATCAGCTTGACGAAGTCGTCGTGGTTCTTCGGCACTTCCTTCGAATCGAGCAAACGCTTGTTGTAGACGATGGCGGCCGGCTCGAACGTGGTGCCGTAAGCCTGGTCGTCCCACATGGCCCAGCCGGGGATCTTGGACGCTTCGACCGACTTGTATTTCAGGGCGTAGCCATCGGAGGCCAGGCGCATCTGCAAGTCCATCGCCGACGACCACATCACGTCGGCCGTGTTGCCACCGGCGGCCACTTCGGAAATGAAGCGGTTATACACTTCCGTCGAATTCATGTCGTTGTACTCGACCGAAATGCCCGGATACAGGGCGCTGAAATCCTTGATCAGCGGCGCGGCGGCCTTGCTGTCGGTGGCGCTGTAGATCACCACCTTGCCTTCCTTCTTGGCCGCGTCGATGATCTTCTGGTAGTCGGCCGGATAACCCGCCGGCACCTGCGCGAAAGCGGCGCCGGTGCTACCCGCGAAAGCGGCTGCCAGGGCGATGGCGAGAATGGTCTTGGTTTGCATGGTTTGTCTCCGTCTGTGATTGTTGTATGGTTTGCTATTGGATTCAGCGCATCAGGCCCAATTCGGCCGCCTGCCTGGAGTAGCGTTCGACTGCCTGGTTCACGTACTGCGTCAATTTGTCGCCCGTCAGCGCGAACGGATACATGCCCGATTGCGTGCGCCACTGGGCAAACTGCGGCGTGGCCATCGCACGGTCGAACGTGTCCACCCAGCGCTGGTAATCCGCTTCCGGCACCTGTGGTCCCATCCACAGGCCGCGGATGATGGGCCAGACCACGTCGATGCCCTGCTCGCGCGCCGTCGGCACGCTGGCCAGCACGCCGGGCAGGCGCTTTTCCGACAGCACCGCCAGCACGCGCGCATGGCTGTCGCCCGCGTTCAGGGTCGCTTCCGACGTATCGCCCGACATCACCTGCACGTAATCGGCCTGCATCGCCGTGAAGATCTCGCCGCCGCCCTCCAGCGCCACGAAGCGCAGCACTTTCGGGTCGATGCCGGCCTTGCGCGCCACGAGCGCCATTTTCAGCCAATCCTGGCTGCCGATGGTGCCGGAGACGCCGATCAGCACCTTGTCGGGGTGGCGCTTGAGCGCGGCGATCAGGTCGGCCAGGCTCTTGTAGGGCGAGTCGCTGCGCACGGCGATCATGCCGTAGTCGGCGCCCAGCGCCGCCACCCAGCGCACATCGCCCGTCTTGGCGTTGCCGAACTTGCCTTGCGCCAGGTTCAGCAGCGAACCGCCCGAAAACACCACCAGGGTGTTGGATTCGGCACGCCGGCGCTGCGAACCCATCGAACGCCACGCCACCGCGCCGATGCCGCCCGGCAGATAGCTGATGCGCACCGAGGACGCGAATGGCGCTGCCGCCGCCGGATCGGGCTGCAGCAAGCCTTTCTGCGCCAGCTTGCAGGTCAGGTCCATGGCGCCGCCCGGCTTGGACGGCACCACGCAGTCGACTTCAGGCGCGGCGGCCGCTGCCAGCGCGGGCAGCAGCGCGGACAACAGCAGCAGCGACAGGAACACGGTGCGCAGCATGGTCATGCCCTTAGAAGCGGTGCTGGATGCCGGCGATCAGGCCGCGCTGCGTGTCGCCGAAACCGGCGTCGTCACGCGACAGGCTGACCAGCTGGTTGTGCTTGGCCTTGGCATAGGCGCCGGCCACATACAGGTCGGTGCGCTTGGACAGGGCATAGCGCACGCGCGCCACGTACATGATCGGATCGGCATCGAGGTTGGCCGCCACGTTTTTCACGTCCTGGTAGTAGATCACGCCCGTCAGGGTGATGACCGGCGTGGTCTTGTAGCTGACGCCGCCCCAGTACAGGGTGCCGCGCACGTCGGCCTTGCCGCCGGCAGCCGGATCGAGCTTGTAGTCGCGCGCCGCCGCCTGCACCTTCCACGGGCCGTCGTCGTACATGGCGCCCAGGTGGTACACGGTGGTCTTGTCGCGCGCGCCGCCGGCGATGGTGTTGCCGTTCACCTGTTCATACGTGGCCAGCAGGCTGACAGGACCGGTCTTGTAGGTGACGGCCGTCGACAGCTTGGCGCTGTCCGAGCTGCCCGTCGACTGTTCGCCAAAGCCGTACGATGCGCCGTAGCTGAAACCGCCCGTCTTGCCCGAGTACTTGACCATATTGTCGAAGGCCGTCGTCATGCCGTATTTGCTGGGGCCCGTCGCATTGGCCGAGGTGGCCCACGAGTAGAACGGCGCATAGGCCATCGGATCGAATGGCAGCACGAAGTCGTACACGGTGGTGAACGAGCGTCCCAGCACGACGCGGCCAAACGCGCCTTCCAGGCCCACGTTGGCCTGGCGCTTGAACAGCGCGCCGTCGGCCGCGCCCGTGTCAACGAGGATGCCGCCTTCCAGATTGAAGACTGCTTTCAGGCCGCCGCCCAGGTCTTCGCTGCCCAGGATGCCCCAGCGCGAAGTGTTCATGCCGCCGGAGCTCACTTGCGTCATCGAGCTTTTGTTCGGGCCGGCGTTGCTGGTGTTGCTGATGCCGGCGTCAAGACGGCCGTACAGGGTGACGTTCGACTGGGCGTGGGCGCTGCCGGCTGCGGCGAGTACCGCCATGGCGGCCAGCGAGAATGCGGTTTTCTTCATGTAGAGTGTCTCCCTTAGATATAGTTATTAGTGATATGCCTGATCAATTTCATGAATCAGGATCACACTATATGATCGCGATCCTTTCAATTCGCTTTCAGACTGGCAGGTGTCGCCGGCCAGCCACAGGCAATAGCAACAAATTCATTGCGGCCCCTGTCGGCGGCGTGCCGACAGGCTTACACTGCACCCATTCAAACGAATGGCGGAGACCATGCGCATATTATTAGTGGAAGACCATCTGGAGCTGTCGCACTGGCTGGCAAAGGCCCTGCGCGACGCGCACCTGACGGTGGAGACAGCCCACAACGGCGCCGATGCCGACGCCCTGCTGCATACGCAGGAATATTCTTTGGTGCTGCTCGACCTGACCCTGCCGAAGATGGATGGCCTGGACGTGCTGCGCCGTCTGCGCGCGCGCGGCGGCACGCGCGGCAAGACTCCCGTCATGATACTCACGGCGCGCGGCGGCCTCGATGAAAAAGTGCAGGGCCTGAACCTGGGCGCCGACGACTACATGGCCAAGCCGTTCGAGCTGGCCGAACTGGAAGCGCGCGTAAAAGCGCTGCTGCGCCGCAGCCAGGGCAACGAAGCGCTCGTGCACACGTGCGGCGCCCTCGGTTTCGACACCGTCACGCGCATGTTCAGCTATCGCGGAGCGGCGCTGGCGCTGACGCCGCGCGAACATGCGGTGCTCGAAGCGCTGATCACGCGCTCGGGACGCGCCGTATCGAAGGAAAAGCTGTTCGATGAAGTCTTTGCGCTGGCCGACGACGCCAACCTGGACGCCATCGAACTGTATATCCACCGTGTGCGCAAAAAACTCGAGAACGGCGTGGAAAGCGGCTCGCCCGACGGCGCCGTCATCACCACCCTGCGCGGCATCGGCTACCTGCTGCAGCCGCGCAGCGCCATGGCCCCCGCCGCGCCGAAATGACCGTGCGCGCCCCACGCCCGCCCCTGTTCGAGCGCCTGCGCCGGCGCTGGGCGCAGGGACGGCCGCTGGGCAGCCTGCGCAGCCAGCTGCTGCGCTGGCTGCTCATCCCGCTGGTGATGCTGGTGCTGCTCGACGCCTTCTTCGTCTACCGCAACGCGCTCGACGCGGCCGACATGGCCTATGACCGCTCCTTGCTGGCGTCGACGCGGGCGCTGGCCGAAAGAGTCTCCATCGTCAATGGCAAGGTGGTGGCCGAAGTGCCTTACGTGGCGCTCGACAGCTTCGAGACCGACACGCTGGGCCGCATCTACTACAAGGTGACGGGCATCAACGGCGAGCTGGTGTCGGGCTATGGCGACTTGCCGCCCGTGCCGAAAAACGTGCCCCGCTCACAGAATTATCCGGCGCTGGTGCGCTTCTACCACGCCGACTACCACGGCAAGCCGATCCGCATCGCCGCCCTGCTGCAACCCGTGTATGACGACTCGATGCGCGGCATCGCCCTGATCCAGGTGGCCGAAACGCTGGACGCGCGGCGCGGCCTGTCGAACCAGATCCTGTTCGACACCCTGAGCTGGCAGGCGGCGATGATACTGGTGATGGGCGCGCTCGTGTGGTTTGCCGTGCGCCTGGTGCTTCGCCCGCTGATGCGCCTGAAGACGGAAGTCGAGACGCGCGCCCTGTCCGACCTGTCCGACGTCGATCCCACGCTGGTGCACAAGGAGATGCGCCCGCTGGTGAGCGCCATGAACGGCGCCATGTCGCGCCTGCAGCAGCTGATCGCCAGCCAGCGCCGCTTCATCGCCGATGCCTCGCACCAGCTGCGCACGCCGTTGACGGTGCTGAAAACGCAGGCCGAACTGGCCATGCGCGAGTGCGACCGCCAGGCTGGCGCGCCGCCGGACATCGCCGCCCTGCGTGACATCGTGCGCTCGATCGCCGCCACCACCGATTCGACCGTGCTGCTGGCCAACCGCCTGCTGACCCTGGCCCGCATCGAGCATGGCGGCGAGAATCTGGCGATGGACAGCGTCGCGCTGCGCGACATAGTGCAGCAGGTGGGACTGGAAATGGCCATGGCCGCCGTCGCCAAAAATATCGACCTCTCGCTGGAAGCGCCGGACGAAGCGCCCGTGCATGGCCAGGCCCTGCTGCTGCATGAACTGGTGGCCAACCTGGTCGACAATGCCCTGCGCTACACGCCACGGGGCGGCAGCGTGATCCTGCGCGTGCGCGCGGGCGGCGCTGGAAACGAAACGGTGCTGGAGGTGGAAGACAGCGGCAAGGGCATCCCGCCGGCCGAGCGCGAACGCGTGTTGACGCCGTTCTACCGGGTCGGCGCGGCGCTCGAGAGCAACCCGGGCGGCGCCGGGTTGGGACTGGCCATCGTGCGCGACATCGCCGCCCTGCACGGCGCGCGCCTGGAACTGGCCACGGCGGCGAATGGGCACGGCCTGAAAGTCAGCGTGCATTTCGGCGGCTGGGCATGAAGCGCCGCACAGATATATCTTCGACACTTAATGTTGCATCAAAACAACAAATATTTTATTTGCAATATTTTTTAAATAATTGCCTTACGTAAACATATTCATCCCTATACAATTCGGCTCCCATTAAGCGGCGAGATAGTCTCCCCCGCATTAATTATCTAGGATCAATATGAAAAAGCAATTGTTCGCAGCAGTCGTCGGCGCCGCCCTGGCATTCCCTTTGTTCGCTCAAGCCGAAGGCATCTACGCCGGCGCGAATATCGGCCGTGCGGAACTGAAAGTATCTGCCGATCAAGAAGTTTCGCGCAAGGACAACGATACCGGCTACAAAGTCTACGCTGGCTACGACTTCACGCAGAACTTCGGCGCGGAAGCCGGCTACGTCGATTTCGGCAAGCTGTCGCAAAACTTTGACGGCATGAAATCGGCAATCAAGAACCATGCATTCTACGTCGCCGCCACCGGCACCCTGCCGCTGAACGAACAGTTCTCGCTGTTCGCCAAGGCTGGCGTTGCGCAAAACCGCGCAAAACTCACCGTCAGCGCGTTGAATTTCAGCGAGAGCGAGTCGCACAACAAAACCTCCGCCCTGTTCGGTATCGGCGCGGCTTACCACTTCGACAAAAAACTGTCGCTGGTTGCGGAATACGAAAACTTCGGCAAGGTAGCGAGCGAAGACGGCGCCAAGCTGAAAGCGGACCTGCTGTCGATCGGCCTGCGCTACAAGTTCTGATTCGCGCTTGCGTGAATGAATGTCCGCCCGATTGAATGACGGATAAAAAAAGCCGGCTGCAAAGCCGGTTTTTTTTATGGCCGCATGGCGCGCCATGGGCACCGATGTTAAGATCGCGCCCTGAGATTTTAATGAAGGCAGACTGCCATGATGACCAAAGAAGACGTAAGCGAACTGTTCGCCAATATCGCCGAGAACGCGCCGTGGGACTTGACCCAGCCGCTGCTGTGGGGCTATTACTTCACCAACCCGACGTCCGAACCGCTGGAACAGGCCGCCGCCCTGCTGGCGCTGCAGGGCTACCGCCCCGTGGAACTGTACCAGCCGGAACTCGACGATCCGGCGGCGCCGCCCGTGTGGGTGCTGCACGTGGAAAAGGCGGAAGTGCACGGCGTCGACAGCCTGCACGCGCGCAATGGCGAACTGATGGCATTTGCCCAGGAAAACCAGCTGGCCAGCTATGACGGCATGGATGTGGGCCCCGTCGGTACGGCGGCGTAATCCGACGACATCACGCATAAAAAAACGGCGCCCGCGGGCGCCGTTCTGCATGGATCGCTGAAGCTTGTTAGCTGAGGTTTTCCAGGCGAATCTTCGTGACGGTACCGACCACGCTGTTCAACGCTTCCATCTTCTCGATGGCGGCCGTGACGTTCTTTTCCTGCGTCTGGTGCGTCAGCATGATGATGTCCGTATGCGTCTCGCCTTCGGCCGGTTCTTTTTGCAGCATGGCGTCGATCGAGATGCCTCGCTCGGCCAGGATGCGCGTCAGGTCGGCCAGCACGCCAGGCTGGTCGGCCACATGCATGCGCAGGTAGTAGCTGGTGGTGATTTCCGACATCGGCAAGATGGCGATATCGGTCATCGCGTTCGGCTGGAACGCCAGGTGCGGCACGCGGTGTTCCGGGTCGGCCGTGGCCAGGCGGGTGATGTCGACCAGGTCGGCGATCACCGACGAGGCGGTCGGTTCGGCGCCCGCGCCGCGGCCCGAGTACAGGCTGGCGCCGACGGCGTCGCCATGCACGAGCACCGCGTTCATGGCGCCTTCCACGTTGGCGATCAGGCGCTTGGCGGGGATCAGGGTCGGATGCACGCGCAGCTCGATGCCTTCCACGCCGTTGACGGTGGCGCGCTTGGTGATGCCCAGCAGCTTGATGCGGTAGCCCAGCTGCTCGGCATAGCGGATGTCGACGGCATTGAGGTTGCTGATGCCTTCCACGTAGGCCTTGTCGAACTGCACCGGGATGCCGAAGGCGATGGCCGACATGATGGTGGCCTTGTGCGCGGCGTCGACGCCTTCGATGTCGAAGGTGGGGTCGGCTTCCGCGTAGCCGAGTTCCTGCGCCTGCTTCAGCACGGTGGCAAAGTCCAGCCCCTTGTCGCGCATTTCGGACAGGATGAAATTGGTGGTGCCGTTGATGATGCCGGCGATCCATTCGATGCGGTTGGCCGTCAAGCCTTCGCGCAGCGCCTTGATGATGGGGATGCCGCCGGCGACGGCCGCTTCGAAGGCCACCATCACGCCCTTGTCCTGGGCGGCGGCGAAGATTTCGTTGCCGTGCACGGCCAGCAGGGCCTTGTTGGCCGTGACCACGTGCTTGCCGTTGGCGATCGCCTGCATCACCAGGGTTTTCGACAGGTCGTAGCCGCCGATCAGTTCGACGACGATGTCGATCTCGGGATCGTTGACGATCAGGTGCGGGTCATTGACGACCTTGCAGCCGCCGGCGACGAGCGCTTCGGCGCGCGCCACGTCGCGCACGGCGACGGCGACGACTTCAATGCCGCGGCCAGCGCGGCGCTTGATTTCTTCCTGGTTGCGTTTCAGAACGCTGAACGTGCCGTAACCGACATTGCCCAGGCCCAGCAGGCCGATCTTGATGGATTTCATAATTGTGCTTGACTGCTCATAAGTGGCGCCCCTTTGGGCGGCGCCAGGTTGATCGAGATTGCTGCTGGCCGGTTCAGCCCCGGCCGTGACGCTTGCGGTAACCTTCGAGGAAGCGCGCAATGCGCCCCATGGCCTCGGTCAGGTCATCGGAATTGGGCAGGAAGACGACGCGGAAATGGTCGGGCGCGATCCAGTTGAAGCCCGTGCCCTGCACGATCAGGACCTTCGCTTCGGCCAGTAATTCATAGGCAAACTGCTGGTCGTCGGCGATCGGGTAGATCTCCGGGTCCAGGCGCGGGAACATGTACAGCGCGGCCTTCGGCTTGACACAGGTGACGCCCGGAATATCGGTCAGCAGCTTGTGCGCCAGATCGCGCTGTTTCAACAGGCGCCCGCCGGGCCCCACCAGGTCTTGTATGCTCTGGTAGCCGCCAAGCGCCGTCTGAATGGCAAACTGCCCCGGCGCGTTGGCGCATAGCCGCATCGAGGCCAGCATGTTGAGGCCCTCGATGTAATCTTTTGCGTGGCGCTTTTCGCCCGAGACCACCATCCAGCCGGAGCGGTAGCCGCAGGAGCGGTAATTCTTCGACAGGCCGTTCATCGTGATGAACAGCACGTCGTCGGCCAGCGAGGCGATCGACACGTGCTCGGCTTCGTCGTACAGTACCTTGTCGTAGATCTCGTCGGCGAAAATGATCAATTGGTGCTGGCGCGCCAGTTCGACTATCTGCAGCAGCACGGAAACCGGGTACAGCGCGCCCGTGGGATTGTTCGGGTTGATGACGACGATGGCCTTGGTTTGCGGCGTGATCTTGCGGCGCATGTCCTCGATGTCGGGATACCACTCGTTCTGCTCGTCGCACACATAGTGCACGGGATTGCCGCCCGACAGGCTGACGGCGGCCGTCCACAGCGGATAATCGGGCGCCGGCACCAGCACTTCGTCGCCGCTGTTGAGCAACGCGTTCATCGACATCACGATCAGTTCGGAAGCGCCATTGCCCAGGTAAATGTCATCGATGGTCACGCCGGCGATATTCTTGCCCTGCGTGTAGTGCATGACGGCCTTGCGCGGCGCGAACATGCCTTTCGAATCCGTATAGCCGGCCGCGTTCTGCAGATTGAGCATCATGTCGCGCACGATCTCGTCGGGCGGATCGAAGCCGAATACGGCCAGATTGCCGATATTGAGCTTGGTGATCTTGTGGCCTTCTTCTTCCATTTGCCTGGATTTTTCCAGGACCGGGCCGCGGATGTCGTAGCAGACGTCCGCCAATTTATTCGATTTCTGAATCGGTCGCAAAATAAATCCCTGTCGTGATGCGGCGCGGTGAGCAGAACTTGCAGCGTGGCCGCCGCGCCAGAACTATGAACCCGTGAAACTGCGATGCCAAAGACTGCAAGGCGAAAACAACCATTCTCGCCGAAAACAGGGCATTTTATCAAATTAAACATGGCGAACCGCAGCATTTGGCGCCGATTCTGCCACGCCGGCGCATCCGCACGACAATCGGGCGGGCGCCATCTTCATCTTCCCTTAATCTTGCAGCATTACCATGGCGTCAGCATGCACCGCCACTGTGGCGCCGAACATTGCAATTTGGAAAGGATGTTGCTTTTCAGTCGCTCTTTTTTGTCATTTATGGCATGCTTACGCCCTTGGCCGCGGCACCCAGTTTGGCCGCGCGCGCACCGATCAACCGACACGACCAGCCCCGATATCGCCATGAAACTCCACGCCAGCAGCACCCAACAATACCAGACTGTCACCGGCTATGACGAAAACGGCGTCGAGATCAATGCCCAGCCGTACAACTACAGCCTGATCGTCATGCCGGAAACACCGCCACGGGCGTGGGAAGTGGACAGTTTCGAGCAATTGAACGAGGCGCATTTCGCGCAAATCCTGGCCGACGCACCCGACGTGGTCATCCTCGGCACGGGCGAGCGCCAGCGCTTCGTGCATCCGAAACTGACGGCCGCGCTGACCATGCGCCGCATCGGCGTCGAATGCATGGATAGCCAGGCCGCCTGCCGCACCTACAATATCCTCATGGGCGAAGGCCGCAAAGTCACGCTGGCCCTGATCCTGGCCCCGGCCGCAGGCAAGGCCGCATGAAAATCAATGTCAATGAACTGCACTCGTCACGGGTGCTGATGTGGTCCCTGCTGGGCATCTTCATCGTCGTCACGCTGTATGCGCTGGGTATCCGTACCCTGGTGCCGCCCGACGAAGGCCGCTACGCCGAGATGGCGCGCGAAATGTTCGTCACGGGCGACTGGATCACCACGCGCCTGAACGGCATCAAGTACTTTGAAAAGCCGCCGCTGCAAACATGGATGAATGCGCTGACCTTCGCCGCCTTCGGCCTGGGCGAGTGGCAGGCCCGTTTGTGGACTGGCCTGTGCGGCATCATCGGCGTGTGCATGACGGCGTATGCGGGCAAGAAAGTGTTCGGCCCGCGCGTGGGCCTGTATGCGGGCCTGGTGCTGGCGTCGAGCCTGTTCTGGCTCGCTTCGGGCCAGATCAATTCGCTGGACATGGGCCTGTCGGGCATGATGACCCTCACCATGGGCAGCCTGCTGATCGCCCAGCGCGACGACGCCACGGCGACTGAGCGGCGCAACTGGATGCTGGCTTGCTGGGCCGCCATGGCGCTGGCCGTGCTGGCCAAGGGTCTGATCGGGATCGTGCTGCCGGGCGCCGTGCTGGTGCTGTATTCGCTGTGCGCGCGCGACTGGCGTATCTGGACCCGTTTGCACCTGGTCAAGGGCTTGCTGGTGTTCTTTGCCATCGCCACGCCGTGGTTCGTGCTGGTCGCCCTGCGCAATCCGGAACAGCCGCATTTCTTCTTTATCCACGAGCACTTCCAGCGCTTCCTGATGAAGGGCCACAAGCGCGAAGGCGCCTGGTACTACTTCCTCGTGCTGCTCATTCCCGGCATCCTGCCATGGATAGGCGTGCTGCCGCAAAGCCTGGCCGCCGCCTTCAAGCGCCAGGAAGGCGCCTTCCAGCCCCGCTTGATGCTGCTGATCTGGGCCGTCTTCATTTTCTTCTTCTTCAGCTATTCGACCTCGAAGCTGCCTGGCTATATCGTGCCCGTCTTCCCCGCGCTGGCGCTGCTGGTGGCGCTGTACCTGGAATCGGCATCGCGCCGCCAGCGCCTGTTCGCCGCCGGTCTGCTGTGCGTGCTGGGCGCGGCCATCCTGATCGGCGGGCCGATCGCCTTCAGCAGGGCCAGCGCACGCGACGCGGATGCCCTGGTCGCGCTCAAGGGCTACCAGCCATGGCTGATGGCGGCCGGCTTCTTCGCCCTGGCCGGCGGCGCCCTGGCCTTGCTGCATGCGCGCCAGCTGCGCCGCGACATGACCGTACTGACGATTGCCGGCGCCGGCTTCCTGGCCACGCACTGCATCCTGGCCGGCTCCGAACTGTATGGCCAGAACCGCGCGGGCACGGACATGCTGCCGCAGATCCAGGCCGAACTGACGGCCGATACCAAGCTCTATTCGGTCGGTATCTATGAACAGTCGCTGACGTATTATCTGCAGCGGCCCGTGATCCTCGTCGATTACTGGGATGAGTTTACGTTTGGCCTGAAACAGCAGCCGGAATTGTCCATCCCGAGCATCGAGACTTTCATCACGCAATGGACGACCGATGCCAACGCCGGCGTGCGCGACATGGCCATTATCAGCCTGGACCGTTACAATGAATTGCAAGAGCGTGGCGTGCCCATGCGTGTTGTCGCCAAGGATGCGCGCCGCATGGTCATTGCCAACAAATAGTGTTTAACTGGGGCGCGAAGCAACACGGATCGCGCCCGCGGCCAGCTTGCCCCGCCCCCGCAGCGGCAGGTGTTTTTCACTGCTGAACCGGCTGCGCCGCCATACTGACGATATAAAATAGCCATGTCCGCCGGCCGCGTTTGAGCGCACGGCAGCCTTGGCGACACCGATACCCTGACACCATACCGACCCAAGAGCCGCACCCCATGACCTCCACCCTGCCCTTTTTGCCATTTTCCAAACCCACCATCGACGAAGCGACCATCACCGCCGTCGGCGAAGTGCTGCGCTCGGGCTGGATCACCAGCGGCCCGAAAGTGCAGGCCTTCGAAGCCCAGCTATCCGAGTATTTCGGCGGGCGTCCCGTGCGCACCTTCAATTCGGGCACGTGCACCATGGAAATCGCGCTGCGCATCGCCGGCATCGGCCCCGGCGACGAAGTCATCACCACGCCCGTATCGTGGGTAGCGACGGCCAACGTCATCATCGAAGTGGGCGCCACGCCCGTGTTCGCCGACATCGACCCCGTCACCCGGAATATCGACCTCGACAAGCTGGAAGCGGCCATCACCGCGCGCACGAAAGCCATCATCCCCGTCTACCTGTCCGGCTTGCCCGTCGACATGGACCGCCTGTACGCGATCGCTGACAAGTACAATCTGCGGGTCGTGGAAGACGCGGCGCAAGCGTTCGGCTCCACGTGGAAGGGCAAGCGCATCGGCGCGTTTGGCGACTTCGTCTCGTTCAGCTTCCAGGCCAACAAGAACATCACCACGGGCGAAGGCGGCTGCCTCGTCCTGAACAACCTGGAAGAAGCGAAACTGGCCGAAAAATACCGGCTGCAGGGCGTCACGCGCAGCGGCGTCGACGGCATCGATGTCGACGTGCTGGGCGGCAAATACAACATGAGCGACATCATGGCCGCCATCGGCCTGGGCCAGTTCGCCAATATCGACGCCATCACGGCCCACCGCCGCGCGCTGGCGCGCCACTATTTCGCGCAGTTCGGCAGCGACTTCGAAGCGCAGAGCGGCGCCCGGCTGCCCGTGCAGGACTTTGAAAACAGCAACTGGCACCTGTTCCAGATCATCCTGCCCGACAACGGCCCCGGCACACGCGCCGCCTTCATGCAGCAAATGGCGCAGCAAAACGTGGGAACGGGCTATCATTACGCACCGATCCACCTGTTTACCATGTACCGCGAACGCGGCTTTACCGAGGGCATGTTCCCCGTCTCGGAACAGATCGGCCGCCTGACCGTGACCTTGCCGATGTTCTACGCCATGACGACACAGGACGTGGAGCGCGCCGTCGCCACCGTCAAATCCATCCTCATCAAATGAGCAGCGCGCCGATGAAACCTGAACTGTCCGTTATCATTCCGATCTACAACGAGCAGGATGGCCTGGCCGCCCTGTTCGCCCGCCTGTATCCGGCCCTCGACGCCCTGCAGACAAGCTACGAGATCATCTTCGTCAACGATGGCAGCCGCGACAATTCGGTGGCCATCCTGGCGGAACAGTTCCGCCAGCGCCCCGACGTCACGCGCGTCGTCTTGTTCAACGGCAATTATGGCCAGCACATGGCCATCCTCGCCGGTTTTGAAGCGTCGCGCGGGCAGATCATGGTCACGCTCGACGCCGACCTGCAGAATCCGCCCGAAGAAATCGGCAACCTGGTGGCGAAGATGCGCGAAGGCTACGATTACGTGGGCTCGATCCGGCGCAAGCGGCAAGATTCCGCCTGGCGCACCCTGGCCTCGAAGATGATGAACCGGCTGCGCGAGCGCATCACCAACATCAAGATCACGGACCAGGGCAATATGCTGCGCGCGTATGGCCGCAACGTGATCGACCTGGTCAACCAGTGCGCCGAAGTCAACACCTTCGTGCCCGCCCTGGCCTACACGTTTTCCCGCAAGCCCACGGAAATCACCGTCGAGCACGAGGAACGGGCAGCCGGCGAGTCGAAATATTCGCTGTACAGCCTGATCCGCCTCAATTTCGACCTGGTCACGGGCTTTTCGCTGATACCCCTGCAAATCTTTTCGATGCTGGGCATGCTGCTGTCATTCAGTTCGGCCGGGCTGGTGATCTATCTGCTGGCGCGCCGCTTCCTGTTCGGCGCCGAGGCGCAGGGCGTGTTTACCCTGTTCGCCATCGCCTTCTTCCTGATGGGCGTGATCCTGTTCGGCATCGGCCTCGTGGGCGAATACGTGGGACGCATCTTCCAGCAAGTGCGCGCCCGCCCCCGCTACGTGGTGCAAACCATCCTGCAGGACGGCATGGCCCAGGCGGAAGCCGAGGCGCCATCGCACGTGCGCCTGGAAAAACGCCAGGTGGGCCGCTGATGGGCGCCCCGCGCGCCGTCGTCTTCGGCTACCACAATGTGGGCGTGCGCTGCATCAAGGTGCTGCTGGCCGGCGGCGTCGATATCGCCCTCGTCGTCACGCACGAAGACAGCCCCACGGAAAACCTGTGGTTCGAATCCGTCGCCAGCCTTTGCCAGGCTGAAGGCATCCCCTACATCACGCCATCGGACGCGCGCGCGCCCGAACTGCTGGCGCAGGTGCGGGCGGCAACACCGGACATGCTGTTCAGTTTTTACTACCGCCACATGCTGCCGGCCAGCATTCTGGAAGTCGCGCCCGCCTACAATATGCACGGTTCGCTGCTGCCGCAGTTCCGCGGCCGCGCACCGGTCAACTGGGCCGTGCTGCATGGCGCCCCGCAAACGGGCGCCACCCTGCATGAAATGACGGTCAAACCGGACGCCGGCGCCATCGTCGCGCAAACGGCCGTGCCCATCCTGCCCGACGACACGGCCTTCGAAGTCTTCGGCAAGGTCACCGTGGCGGCGGAGCAAACCTTGTGGAACGTGCTGCCGGCCTTGCTGGACGGCACGGCGCCGCGCCAGCTCAACGATTTGCGCCAGGGCGGCTACTTTGGCGGACGTACGCCGGAAGACGGCCGCATCGACTGGAAGTTACCGGCGCAGCAGGTGTACAACCTGCACCGGGCCGTCGCGCCCCCATATCCCGGCGCGTTCACCGAAGTCAACAATGTTATTTACACCATCGAAACAGCCCGTTTAAGCAAGCATTCGGCAGGAAGTTTGCCACCGGGCTTGGCCGTAGTGGATAATTGCATCTTTGGCGTCTGCGGAGACGGCCGCATGCTGGCCATTTCCGCGCTGAGGGCTGCCGGGGAGCCGATTTCGGCTCAGCAATTGCAAGCAAGTCTGACCACCCGCGTCAGCACACACTGATATCACACACGAGAATCTCACATGAAAAAAGTCCTCATCTTAGGCGTCAACGGCTTCATCGGCCACCACCTGTCCAAGCGCATTCTGGAAACCACCGACTGGCATGTCTACGGCATGGACATGAACACGGACCGCATCACGGAATTGCTGGAAGATGACAACTACAAGTCGCGCATGCACTTCTTCGAAGGCGACATCACGATCAACAAGGAATGGGTCGAGTACCACGTCAAGAAGTGCGACGTGATCCTGCCGCTGGTGGCCATCGCCACGCCATCGACCTACGTCAAGCAGCCGCTGCGCGTCTTCGAACTGGACTTCGAAGCCAACCTGCCCATCGTCCGCTCGGCCGCCAAGTACGGCAAGCACCTGGTCTTCCCGTCGACGTCGGAAGTGTATGGCATGTGCCATGACGAGGAATTCGATCCGGAAAACTCGGAACTGATCTGCGGCCCGATCAACAAGCCGCGCTGGATCTATTCGAACGCCAAGCAGCTGATGGACCGCGTGATCTGGGGCTACGGCATGGAAGGCTTGAACTTCACGCTGTTCCGTCCCTTCAACTGGATCGGCGCCGGCCTGGACTCGATCCACACGCCAAAAGAAGGTTCCTCGCGCGTGGTGACGCAATTCTTCGGTCATATCGTGCGCGGCGAAAACATCTCGCTGGTCGACGGCGGCGCGCAAAAACGCGCGTTCACCTACATCGACGACGGCATCGACGCGCTGATGCGCATCATCGCCAACAAGAACGGCATCGCCAGCGGCAAGATCTACAACATTGGCAATCCGACCAATAACTATTCGATCCGCGACCTGGCCGGCATGATGCTGACCCTGGCCGCCGAATACCCGGAATACGCCGAAGGCGCGAAACACGTGAAAATCGTGGAAACGACCTCGGGCGCCTACTACGGTGCCGGCTACCAGGATGTGCAAAACCGCGTGCCGAAAATCACGAATACCTGCGAAGAGCTGGGCTGGGCGCCGACCACCACCATGGCCGATTCCCTGCGCAATATTTTCGACGCCTACCGCAGCCAGGTAGCCCAAGCCAAAGCCCTGATGGATTAATGTTGAGCAAGCCGTTCCTGACCCTGAAAATCGACGTCGATACCTATCGCGGCACCCGTGAAGGCATGGGCAATCTGGTGCGCATGCTGACCGCGCACCAGGCCAAGGCCACCTTTCTGTTCTCGCTGGGCCCCGACCATACGGGCTGGGCTCTGCGGCGCGCCTTGCGGCCCGGCTTTTTCAGCAAGGTGTCGCGCACGTCGGTAGTCGAGCACTACGGCTTGAAAACATTGATGTACGGCACCTTGCTGCCGGGACCCGATATCGGCAAGCAATGCGCGGCGCAATTGCGCGCCGTGCGCGATGCCGGTTTCGAGTGCGGCATCCACACCTGGGATCACACCCTGTGGCAAGACAACGTGGCCAAGCGTAACGCCGCCTGGACCATCAACATGATGCGCAAGGCCGCCAACCGCTACGAACAGGTGTTTGGCGCCAAGCCGCACACGCACGGCGCGGCCGGCTGGCAAATGAATGTCAGCGCCTTTGTCGAACACGACACGGCCGGCTACCGCTTTGCCTCCGATGGCCGCGCCATGCTCGATGCGCGCGGCGCCATGACGCAGCCGTCGCAAGGCCCGCACCGCGTGCGCAACGGCAACACCATCCTGCAATGCGTGCAACTGCCCACCACCCTGCCCACCCTGGATGAATTGCTGGGCTGTGAAATCGACGGCAAACTGATCACCACCGGCAATGTTGCAGAGCACATATTATCGCTGACGGCGGACAATCCCCGCGATCACGTGTATACCTTGCATGCGGAACTTGAAGGACAGAAACTCGCCCCCATTTTCGAACAACTGCTGGCTGGCTGGAAAGCCCAGGGCTACCAGTTTGCAGCGATGGGCGATTACTATGAAAAGATAAAAGATGCGGACTTGCCCGTTTGCCCCATCACTTGGGATGAGTTGCCAGGGCGTTCGGGACGCCTGATTGTGCAGGGCAAAGCGGCCTGAATGCTGTATTGTTGCACCTGGATGCGTTGCCAGATTAAAAACCAGCGCTGATGATCACCGTTCAGGAGAGAACCTGTGGCTGATAGCCAATCCCTCGTTAGCATACCCGACTTTAGCGCCGCGATGACCAGCGGCAAAACCTTTCAGTTGCTGGGCCGTCCGGCCAAGGCCACCGTGCTGTTTTTCTATCCGAAGGACAACACTCCTGGCTGCACCACGGAAAACATCGCTTTCCGTGACGCGTATCCGCAATTTGTTGCCGCCGGCGTGGAAATCTACGGCATCAGCCGCGATTCCCTGCGCTCGCACGAAAGCTTCAAAGCCAAGCTGGAACTGCCGTTCGAGCTCATTTCCGACCCGGACGAAGCCGTTTGCCTGCTGTTTAACGTCATGAAGATGAAGCAGATGTACGGCAAGACGGTCCGTGGCGTCGAGCGCAGTACGTTTGTGATTGACGCCCAGGGCCGATTGGTGAAAGAATGGAGAGGCGTGAAGGTCGCAACTCACGTGGAAGAAGTGCTGGAATTCGTAGCGCATCTGAATTGATCGTCCATTTTGATCCAATGCGTGTTGTCGGCTTCCAGCGAGCCTGGTTCAACCGCAGTTCAGTCACGGTACCTATCGCCATTTTGAGTCAACGAAGCGCCTCCATCCACTCCGCCAGGCGGGCCAGCAGCCCGCCGATGGCGTCCATGACCGGCCATGCTGCCGGCCTTCCGGCAGTTTCTCGTCCTGTAGCATTGTTGTTCCCCCGCATCCACCCCATGAGAAGTGCCGCCAGAAGCTGGCTGCCCATGGGCGATTCATTCCAGAAATTTTTTGATTGAGATCCTGATGCCACTGCCAAAATTACCGAGCAAGCCAGCCACCATCCTGGCCACCCAAGATTACCCAACCGCAGGCGCGGCGCGCCCGGCCACCAAAACCCCGGCAGCCAAGAAAGCGGCTGCACCGATCATTGAAGCGGCGATCGCCGAAGTTGCCAAACCGGTCCGCAATGCGGCCACGAAGATCAAGCAAGTGGCGGCCCTGATGGTCGCCAAGCCGGCGCCTGCGCCAGCCGTTGCCGCACCTGCGGCCGCGCCTGCCGCCGTTGCTGCGCCTGCAGCGAAAGCCAAGCCGGCCGCAAAAGGCAAGGTCACGCCGATCAAGCCCGCCAAGCAAGCCGAGCAGCCGCATCCGGCCAAGCACAAGCCTGTGGAAGTGCAGCTCAAGTCGTCCGCCAGCCGCGCCGCCGACCAGCGCGGCATCAGCAAGCTGTTCGTGCTCGACACGAACGTGCTGATGCACGATCCATCGTCGCTGTTCCGCTTCGAGGAACACGACGTGTATCTGCCGATGATGACCCTGGAAGAGCTGGACAACCATAAAAAGGGCATGACGGAAGTGGCGCGCAATGCACGCCAGGTCTCGCGCACCCTCGACGCCCTGATCAGCAATACGGACGACGACGCCATCGAACACGGCATCCTGCTGTCCAAGCTGGGCAACAAGGACGCCAAGGGCCGTCTGTTCTTCCAGACGCGCCTGCAAAGCGCCGACCTGCCGGCAGGATTGCCAGTGGGCAAGGCCGACAACCAGATCCTCGCCGTCGTGCGCTCGCTCGAGTCGGAGCAGGAAGGCCGTCCCGTCGTGCTGGTGTCGAAAGACATCAACATGCGCATCAAGGCGCGCGCGCTGGGCTTGCCGGCCGAAGATTACTTCAATGACCATGTGCTGGAAGACACGGACTTGCTGTACTCGGGCATCGTGCAATTGCCGGACGACTTCTGGAACAAGCATGGCAAGGACATGGAATCGTGGCAGGAAAGCAAGAACGGCTACAGCTCCACGTTCTACCGCGTGACGGGCCCGTTCATTCCATCGTTGCTGGTCAACCAGTTCATCTATCTGGAACCGAAAAACGGCGAAACGCCGTTCTATGGCCAGGTGAAACAGATCAACGGCAAGACGGCCGTGCTGCAAACCCTGCGCGACTTCAGCCACACGAAGAACAATGTGTGGGGCGTGACGGCGCGCAACCGCGAGCAGAATTTCGCGCTGAACTTGCTGATGAATCCGGAATGCGACTTCGTCACCCTGCTGGGCCAGGCCGGTACCGGCAAGACCCTGCTGGCCCTGGCCGCCGGCCTGGCGCAAGTGCTGGAAACCAAGCTCTACAATGAAATCATCGTCACCCGCGTGACGGTGCCGGTGGGCGAAGACATCGGTTTCCTGCCAGGCACGGAAGAAGAAAAGATGTCGCCATGGATGGGCGCCTTCGACGACAACCTGGAAGTGCTGAACAAGTCCGACTCCGATGGCGGCGAATGGGGCCGCGCGGCAACGCAAGACCTGATCCGCTCGCGCATCAAGATCAAGTCGCTCAACTTCATGCGCGGCCGCACGTTCGTGAACAAGTTCCTCATCATCGATGAAGCGCAGAACTTGACGCCGAAGCAAGTCAAGACCCTGGTCACGCGCGCCGGTCCCGGCACGAAGATCCTGTGCCTGGGCAACATCGCACAGATCGACACGCCGTACCTGACGGAAGGCTCGAGCGGCCTGACCTACGTCGTCGACCGCTTCAAGGGCTGGACCCACAGCGGCCACGTCACCTTGGCCCGCGGCGAGCGCTCGCGCCTGGCCGACCACGCCAGCGAAGTGCTGTAAGTTATTATCAGCGCGGCTTCAACGCCGCGTTCACGATCGAAAGCCCCGGCTGCAGCGATGCGACCGGGGCTTTTTTCATGTGCGCGACTTTTCGTGGCGGCATGTTCTAATACCGCTCCTTTTCCTCTGGACACATTGCCCGATGCATCCCGCCTTTCAGTTGTTGCTCTGCTTCATCCTCTTCATGCTCATCCACATTTCCGTCATGGCCATGTGCGCCCGCGCATTGGGCATCGCCGTGCGCGGCATCAGCTACGGCGTGGGCCCAACTCTGCTGACCGTGGGGAAAAGCCATCTCAAGCTGCTGCCACTGGCCGGCAATGTGGTGCTGAAGGATACGCGCGAGGAAACCTTGTATGACGATGATCGCTGCCTGGACGCCTATAACTTCCAGCCGCTGTGGAAGCAGGTGCTGCTGCCATTGAGCGGAGTGGGAGTGCTGCTGGCCTTGTCGCTGGGCATCATGGGAGCCTCGGGCTGGGACAGCTTTGTCGCTGCCTTCGGACAAATCATCCACGGCGCGCTGGCGCCGTTGTCGACGGCGCAGGCATTGCTGGGGGATGGAGAAAGCTTTGCCCGCACGCACGGCTTTGCGCTCGTGTTCGCCCTGTTCTCATTGAAACTGTGCGCGTTCAACCTGCTGCCGTTTGCCAGTTTGAACGGGGGCCAGGCGCTGCTGGCCATCGCGCGCGGCGGCAAGCCGTACGTGGCATGGGAAGAGTCCGTGGCGAAAAGGCTAATGCTGCCGGGGCTGGCGGTTTTGCTGGCGTGGCTGGTGGCTTTCGGCTGGTATGGCTGGCAGGCGCTGGGGGCGTAAGGAACGCCCCCGAGGCCGCCCGGTCAGCCGACCAGCACCAGCTTGCGGTTGACGAATTCCATGATGCCCAGGTCGGACAATTCGCGGCCGTAACCCGAATGTTTCACGCCACCAAATGGCAGTTCAGGCGCCGTGACGGCGGGCGAGTTGATGAATACCATGCCCGTATCGATGCGGCTGGCCAGGCGCTTGCCGCGCGCGACGTCTGCCGTGATGACGGTGCCACCTAGGCCGAAGGGCGAATCGTTGGCCAGGGCGATCGCCGCGTCGTCATCCTTGACGCGGAAAATCATGGCGACGGGAGCAAAGAATTCCTGATAATAGACAGGATTGCTTGGCGTCACTTCGGTGAGGATGGTCGGCGCCATGAAGTAGCCGGCACGCTCGATACGCTTGCCGCCCAGCAGCACTTTCGCGCCGCCTTCAACGGCCTGGCCGACTTGCTTGACGACCAGGTCCAACGCCGATTTGCTCGACAGCGGCGCCAGGGTCGTGGCGGCATCCATCGGGTCGCCTGGCTGCAGCTTGGCCAGCTCTGCCTGGAAGCGTTCGACAAAGGCATCCGCAATGCTGTCGACCAGGATAAAGCGCTTCGAGCCGTCGCAAACCTGGCCCGCATTCTGGATGCGGCCGATGACGGCCAGCTTGACGGCCAGGTCCATGTCGGCGTCGTCCAGGACGATGAAGGCATCGCTGCCGCCCAGTTCCATCGTGGTTTTTTTCAGGGCCTTGCCGGCCGTGGCCGCCACAGAGGCGCCGGCGCGCTCGCTGCCCGTCAGCGCCACGCCCTGCACGCGCGGGTCGGCAATGGCAGTGGCCACTTGCTCGCTGGACAAGAATGCGTTGGTGTAGGCGCCGGCCGGCGCGCCCGCGTCAAGGAACAGTTTTTCAAAGGCCAGTGCGCACTGGGGCACGTTGGACGCATGTTTCACTACCAGGGTATTGCCCGCCATCAAATTCGGACCCGCAACCCTGGCCAGCTGGTAATACGGGAAATTCCACGGCTCGACGCAGAAGATCACGCCCAGCGGCGCGATTTCCACGCTGGCCTCGCCGCGCTTGACGTCAAGTTGTTTGGGCGCAAGGAATTGCTCAGCATTATCCGCGTAGTAGTCGAGGATTTTCACGCACAGCGACACTTCCTGCCGCGCTTCCTTGAACAGCTTGCCCATTTCCATGGTGATCAATTTGGCGAAGTCATCGCCTTGTTCCTTCAGCAGCATGGCCGCTTTCTTGACGACTAGCTTGCGCTCGGCAAAGCTGCGCTGGCGCCAGTCGCCCTCGAAAGTCGCGGCTGCCTGGGCCAGCATAATGTCCATTTGCGCATCGCTATGCGGCGTGAAGGTCTGCTCGATCTGTTCGCTGTAGGGATTCGTGGTCTGATAGCTCATCTGGTTTCCTTGGTCTTGGCCCCCCGGGAGTGCGTGGGGTAGCTGGACAGTATGCTGGCGGACGCGTCGCGCGACAGTACGCACGCGAACATAGCGGGCCATGGCCGCAGGCGTCATGGCGGCCACGGTACGCACCAGCCGATCTCCCTCTTTGTCACGTGTCGCCATGTGCACCAGCATGCCGCTATTCTTTTTTGCAGACCTGTCGTATGCTCGACTCAGTGCCGCAAGGCAAACGGCAAAGGAAGCATTATTTTCACCTTCGACACCTGCGGCAAGCACCTGGCCCTATGGGCGATCCGGGCCTACCAGCGCCATCTCTCGCCCTGGAAGGGATTTCGCTGCGCTTACCGCGTGCTGACGGGGCGCGACAGCTGTTCCGCCTATGGCTACCGGGTGATTGAACGTCATGGCTTGCGCACGGGCCTGCCCTTGTTGCAACGCCGCTTGCGCGCCTGCGGCGAACGGCATCGCCAGCATCGGGAACTGCACCCGCAGGCACGGCGCAGCGGGCGCCGCCAGGCACAGGCGGGGTATTGCGACTGCGACGTTCCCATGTTCGACTGCGCCTGCGACTGCGCCGACGTAGCCAGCCTGGCTGATTGCTCACGGCCGGGCCGTGGCAAAAAACCGACGTGGTTTCGCAACGGCTATACAGCCAGTGCCGCACTGAAACGGCAGCAGGAAGAACACCGCAAGAAGATACGGCAGGGACAGACCCCGGAAAGCTGAAATTCACACAATATCTTATAAATGAAATATTCATTCATGAAATTAATAATACCCATTATCACTGTGAATTGGCCTGAAGCGGAGCGGCGGCCTATACTCAAGCCGTCTCCCCTACTCCGTTTCCCATGCACACCCTGCTCAGCCCGCATACATCGCGGGCTTTTTGTTCCCGGCCATTGCCGTTCTGTCTTTCCTCTTTTAGCGATCACCGGGTGCGCCGTTCGCCGCCAGCCCAGCCCCCGACAGGGAGCACAGCATGATCGTGCGCGAGCGTCCTTCGGCGCTGCGGTTGTTCCTCGTGGTGCGCGGTTCCGTCCTGCCGCGCATCCGCACCACGCTGATCGTCAACACCCTGATCGCCACCCTCGTCACCTGGTGCCACGGCACCTTGTTCGACCACAAGGTGATCCTCACGACCATCCCGTTTACCCTGATCGGCTTGCCGCTGGCCATCTTCCTGGGCTTTCGCAACACGGCCGCCTACGACCGCTACTGGGAAGCACGCAAGCTGTGGGGCGAACTGGTCTTGCGCAGCCGTAATTTCTCGCGCCAGTGCCAGACGATGATACGCGGCGACACGCCGGCCCACGCGAAGCTGGGTCTGGAAGACGTGCGGGTGCGCATGATTTACCGCGCCATCGCCTTTTGCCACGCCTTGCGCCACCAGCTGCGCGACACGCGCGGACCGGCCGACTTGCAACCGCTGCTGCGCCCGGCCGAATGGGAAGCGGCCTGCAAGGCGGCGAATCCGTCCGACTACCTGATGCTGCAGATGGGCCATGACCTGGCCGACTGCGTCCGGCAGGGCCGCATCGACAGCATCCTGGCCACACAGATCGATAACACGGTCTCGGCCATGGTGGCGGCGGGCGCTTCGTGCGAGCGTATCCGCAGCACGCCGATCCCGTTTTCGTATTCGCTGCTGCTGCACCGCACGGCGTATTTGTACTGTTTCCTGCTGCCCTTCGGCCTCGTCGATTCGCTCGGATTCATGACGCCGTTCGTCGTCGCCATCGTCGCCTACACTTTCTTTGGCCTCGACGCGCTGGGCGACGAAATCGAGGAGCCGTTCGGCGAGGATGCCAACGATCTGCCCCTGTCGGCCATGTGCCGCGCCATCGACATCAGCTTGCGCGAATCCGTGCAGGACGACAAGGTGCCGCCGCCCATGCAAGCTGTCGATTTCCTGCTGAATTGATCCGTAAGGCAGCTTTCCCCCTTGACCTTACCATCGGGGGAAGGCTTACAGTGGACACACTTAACCATTGAAGGAGTGCTTGCCATGTATCAGTTACAAGTTGAAAACATGAGCTGCGGCCATTGCGTCGGCTCGGTCACGAAAGCGGTGCAAGCCATCGATCCGCAAGCCCAGGTGCAGATCGACCTGGCCAGCAAGCGCGTCACGGTGGAATCGCCCGCCGAGCTGGGCGCCATCAGCGCGGCCATCGTGGAGGCGGGCTTTCCCGTCACCAGCGCGCAATAACAGCCACAGCAGCGTCACGACAGCCGGCCATTGCGCCGGCTGTTTTTTTATCCGTCCAGTGCGGGATAATGGCGGAAGATGCCGTCCTCATTGAAAGCGATTCTGCGCTTCGAGCGCAGGTAGCGGGCGATGTTCGGCCGCGCCGCCACCGTGTCGTGCAGGTCGGACAAGGCGGGATAAGCGGGTGCCAAACGCGCCATGGCTTGCGGAAAGGCATAACGCAAGCCGGCCAGCATCTGGAACAGCGACAGGTCGCCATACGTGAGCCTGGCACCCACCAGATACTGGCCGCGGCTGCGATTATTCAGCAGGACCTGGGTGAAATAATCGAGGAATTTCGGCAACCGTGTGTCGCGGAAATCCGCGCTGCGCAGCATGGCCGCCTGTTTCTGTTCCTCATAATATTGATTCATCGACAGCGGATGGTGCGTGTCGTGCACTTCCGTCAGCCAGTCGGCCATGGTCAGTTGCAGCTGGTTCAGCCATAAACGGCCGCTTTCCGCGCGCGGCGCCAGGCCCAGGCGCCGGCCCAGGTAGAACAGGATATTCGTCGTCTGGCCGATCAGCAAGTCGCCGTCGCGCAGCACGGGCGGCGCGTAGGCGGCCTGTGGCGTAGCACCGCCATCGAGGCAGGCCAGCATGGCGGGAACGCCTTGCCCCTTGCGTTCAGGCAAACGGGCGACGTCGCGGTACTCGGCGCCCGCCTCTTCCAGGGCCAGGCGGATGAATTCGCCGCGTCCCTGTATCGTGGGCCAGTAATACAGTTCATACGCCATACGCACCTCCGTTGATTTAACTCAATGGCAGCAAGCCTTCGCTTCCGTGTCGCCGGCCAGCCCCAGGCTTTGCAGGATGGGGCAATCGGGCTTGTCGTCGCCGTGGCACGATTGCGCCAGGTGCGCCAGGGTATCGCGCATTTCCGTCAGTTCGGCGATGCGCTTGTTGAGCTCGGCGACGTGGGCCAGCGCGATGCCTTTCACGTCCGCGCTGGCCCGCTGGTCGTTTTGCCACAGCGACAGCAACTCGCGGATCTGCTCGAGCGAAAAGCCCAGGCCCCGCCCGCGCTTGATGAAACGCAGCGCGTGCAAGTCGTTCGGCGTGTAGATGCGGTAACCGGCGTCGCTGCGCGCGCTGGGTTTTAACAAAGTAATGCTTTCATAGTAGCGTATCATTTTTGCCGATACGCCCGTTTCGCTTGCCGCCTGGCCGATATTCATCCTATGACTCCTTGGTATGCGCACTGCGGGCTTTCCAGCGGCGCAGCAACAGGGCATTGCTGATCACGCTGACCGAACTGAAGGCCATCGCCGCGCCCGCCACCATGGGGTTGAGCAGGCCGAAGGCGGCCAGCGGAATGCCGATCAGGTTATAAATGAAGGCCCAGAACAGATTCTGCCGTATCTTGCTGTAGGTGCGGCGCGAGATATCGATGGCGTCCGCCACCAGGGCCGGATCGCCGCGCATCAGGGTGATGCCGGCCGCATGCATGGCCACGTCCGTGCCCGTCGACATGGCGATGCCCACGTCGGCGGCCGCCAGCGCGGGCGCATCGTTGATGCCGTCGCCCACCATGGCCACCTTCGCGCCCTCGCCTTTCAGCGCGACGATTTTAGCGGTTTTATCGGCCGGCAGCATTTTCGCCGCCACCGTGTCGATGCCCAGCAGCTTGCCGACGGCGTCGGCGCTGCCCTGGTTGTCCCCGGTCAGCATCACGGTCTGGATGCCGAGGCTGTGCAGATGGGCGATGGCCGCCTGCGCGTTCGGCTTGACCTGGTCGGAAAAGGCGAACAGGCCCAGCAGTTCCCTGCCCGAAGCCAGCCATGAAATCGTGTTGCCCGTATTTTCCAGCGACAATGCCTGCTCCGCCAAAGGCGTCATGTCCACGTTCAATTCCTGCATCAGCCGCGTACTGCCCAGTTTCAACTCCAGGCCATCGACGCGGGCCGCCAGGCCGCGGCCCGGCAAGGCCGACAGGCCGGCGGCTGGCAAGGGTTCTATGTGGCGGGCGACAGCCGCGTCCAGCACGGCCGTCGCCAGGCTGTGCTCGCTTCCACGCTGGATGCTGGCCGCCAGCTGCAACAACCGTCCATCGTCGATCCCGTGCGCATGCAGGGCCGCCAGGGCAGGTTTGCCGATGGTCAAGGTGCCCGTCTTGTCGAACACGACGGTATTGACGGCATGCGCCACTTCCAGCGCTTCCGCATCCTTGATCAGGATGCCGTAGCGGGCAGCGACGCCCGTGCCTGCCATGATGGCCGTCGGCGTAGCCAGGCCCAGCGCGCAGGGGCAGGCGATGACCAGCACGGCCACGGCGTTGATAATGGCATTCTCCAGCTCGCCGGTGGCGAACCACCAGCCCAGCATGGTCAGCAGCGCCAGCACCAGCACCACGGGCACGAAGATCGCGCTGACCTTGTCGACCAGGTGCTGGATCGGCGCCTTGGCCGCCTGCGCATCTTCCACCAGGCGGATGATGCGCGACAAGGTCGTCTCGCCGCCCACGGCTTGCGTGCGCACCAGCAATAAACCATCGGCATTGATGGCGCCGCCCGTGACCTTGTCACCCGGATGCTTATCGACCGGCAAGCTTTCGCCCGTGATCAACGACTCGTTGATCTGGCTGGCGCCCTCCACCACCACGCCATCGACGGCCACCCGTTCGCCGGGGCGGATGACCACCAGGTCGCCCACTTTCACCTGTTCCACGGGCAAGTCGATCTCGACACCGTCGCGGCGCACGCGGGCCGACTCCGGGCGCAAGACTTGCAGCGCGCGGATGGCCGATGCCGTCTGGCGTTTGGCGCGGCTTTCCAGCCATTTGCCCAGCAGCACGAGGGTGATGACGACGGCCGAGGCCTCGAAATACAGATGCGGCAGCATCTCGCCCGCCGTCAGCCATTGATAGACGGACAAGCCATACGCGGCGCTCGTGCCCAGCGCCACCAGCAAATCCATATTGCCGCTGCCGGCACGGGCCGCCTTCCAGCCCGCCTTGTAGAAGCGCGCGCCAAAGTAAAACTGCACGGGTGTTGCCAGCGCGAATTGCATCCAGCCGGGCAGCATCAGGTGAATGCCGGCCCACTCAAGCAGCATGGGCAGCATCAATGGGAAGGCCAGCACGGCCGCGAACGCCACTTTCATGCCGTCGCGGTTGTGGGCCACTGCGGGTGCGCTGGCCTGGCTGGCGGCGGGCACGGTGGCTGCATAGCCGGCCTTGTCGATGGCGGCGATCAGGGCGCCCGCTTCCAGGCCGCCCGTCACCTTGATGCGCGCGCTTTCCGTCGCCAGATTGACGCTGGCGGCCAGCACGCCCGGCACCTTCAGCAGGGCTTTTTCCACCCGGCCCACGCAAGAGGCGCACGTCATGCCGGCGACGTTCAGGTCGATCTCACGCTGCGCCACGCTATAGCCGGCCTTTTCCACGGCTGCCTGCAGGGTGGCCAGGGGAATCGGCGTGTCGGAACTGATTTTGGCCACTTCCGTGGCCAGGTTGACGCTGGCCTGAGTGACGCCGGGCACGGCGGCCAGGGCCTTTTCCACGCGGCCCACGCACGAGGCGCAGCTCATGCCTTCGATGGCCAGCGCCTGCGCGTGCGCGGCGGCGGGAGGGGAAGCGGCGGGAGCGAGTGCACTCTGGTTCATGGCGGATCCTGTACGAAAGATTAACGAATAGGGTCAGGATCTGCTATCCAACGATGGGAAGGTCAAGCCCTATTTTCAGGGATTTCCCGGGCTTGCGTGAAAAACTTAGCGCACCACGCAATCGATGGCGGCAGGCTTGCTGCCGCCGGCAGAAGCGCCGCCACTTGAGGACGATGGCACGAAGGCCTGCGGCGGCGTGAACTGGATGCCCGGATTGACGGGCAGCAACGTGGGCGGCTGCTGGAAGTTGGGCGTAAAGCCGAACTGGCCCTGGGCAAAGTTGAGCGTGCCCGCAGGATTGGTCACATGAATCATGCCATCGAGCACCTGCACATACAGGCCGGGCGGGCTAGCCTTGGGTGCCGCTGGCCCGCCAGGTGCGGCCGGCGGCACGTAGCTGGCGATGAAGGTGGTGCCACGAATGCCGATGGTGGCCGCCGGCGTCTTCATCTCGAAGCGCTCCTTGTTACGCTTGCCCAGCAGACCGGTGACGGAGCGCAAGCCGCCCTTGAGCAAGCTGAAGATGGCGTGGTCGCCATCGGGCTGCTCGGCCGTGTAGCTGAATTGCTCGATCACGAAACTGGTATTCGGTTTCAGGATGATTTCGCTATTGTCGATCAGCTTGATCAATGCATAGGTTTCCTTTTCCGTCAGCAAGGTGTCACCCTGCTCGACCTCGGACTTGATGGCCAGGATTTTCACCTTGCCGTCCATCTTCTTGGCCATCAGCGGACCACTCAATTGCATGACGGTACCGGCCACCTGCCCGGCCCAGGCGTGCGCGCCCACGCACATCAGGGCCAGCCACAGCAAGGCCTTAATTGCAGTACATTTTTTTAGCGGCATCATCGAATTTGTATCCTGTAGGTTTATCTGTGGCATCGGCAACATCCTTGCTGTCTTTCTTCTTGTCGTCCGGCTTGGCTGGCGGCTTGGACACGAGCACATCATTGGCACGGTCGGCCTGCTTGATGATGCGCAAGGCTTCGTCGATGGCGGCGCTCGTGGCGGCGTCGATCGCGGGCTTGTCGATGGTGGTCGCCGGCAGGAAGATGGCATCCGCCATACCCACCGTGCCATTCGGCGCCAGCAGGGTCACGCCGCTGCGCTGGCGGTTGATGCGCACGCCCGCGTCACCCGTGATGCTGCCCGTTTTCGCCAGCACGCTCACGCTGCCCGCTGCCGGCAAGGTAACGCTGGCCGTGTCCGCAAAGCGTACGTAGCCTTCCGCGCTGGCGCTGAAATTGCCGCCGCTGGCGATATGCGCATTGCCGCCGACACGGATGTCGCCGCCCGCCGTCACGCTGACATCACGCGCCGCCAGCAACTGCGCGCCATCGCCGAGCAGCACGTCCGTGCTGGCATTGAGCGCAATGTCATTGCCCTCGATCTTGCCGTTGACGGTGACGGGGCTGTGCGCCGTCACGCTGACGTTGCCGCCATTCGCATTGATATTGCCGGCAGCGACGCCGCCCGTGTTGTCGATGGCGATATTGCCCGCGCCCGTGGTCAGCGTTCCCAGGGTCAAGGTGCCCGGTGCCGAGCTATTGTTCAGCGCAATGCCGCCCCCTGCGCTGTTGCTGGCGGTAAAACTGTTTACCTGGTTGCCCGCATTGCCCAGCACGATGCCGTCGCGCGCTTGCGCGGTCAGGCTGCCGGCGAGCAGCGCACCATCCTGGGCGATGGCGCCGGTCAAGGCGCTCAGCTGTACATCATTTGCCGCCAGGCTGGCGAAGCGCAAGTCGCCAGCCGCTTGCGTGATGGCCAACTGGCCTGCCAGCCGGATGGCGCCGGCAGTCTGATTAAAACTGTTGGCGACGAGCAAGTTACCATTGCCGCTCAGCACGCCGCCGCCTTGCGCGTAACGGTCCGCCGACAGGCTGCCGTTCAGCAGCAAGCTGCCGCCGTTGATTTCCAGGCCGGCCAGGCCGCCAAGCACGGAGCGGTCCAGCGTGCTCTCGCCCAGGGTCAGGCTGCCGCCCGTCAACAGCAAACCCGTCGCTGAGTTCAGGTTTTTCAGGGTGGTGTTGCCGGCCGCCGCGCTGTAGGTAACGATGCCCTTGCTATTGCTGAAGTCCACAGCCAGCACGTTCGCGCCTTCCGGCACCACGCCGCCGTCCCAGTTGGCCGCATCGCTCCACAAGCCGTTGCCGCTGCCTACCCAGGTGGACAATTGTTTTTGCGCAATCGTTGCCTGTGTGGTGCCGCCCGTCGTTTCCAGGATGTAATTACCCGCATCGGCACCCTCCAGGCGGAAACCGCTGGCCGTCACCAATTTCCCGGCGCCCGCATTCTTGTCGGCAAAGCTGCCGCTGCCGCCCACCACGCTGACCACATCCTGGTCCAGCACGCCGTTCGCCGACGCGCTGACAGTGGCGGAAGTCGTGCCGTCATACGTCTTGTTGACGCCATTGAAACTCACGTTCAGGATGCGCGCCGCGATGTCGGCCGTGGTCGTGCCCGCATTTCCCCTGAGCACGTAGTTACCCGCATCGCCGCCGCTCAGCGCCACATTCGTCACGTGCACGGCCTTGCCCGTTCCTGCTTTCTTGTTGCCAAACGCGGCATTGCCCGCCACCGTCAGGACGTCGCCCTGGATGCGGTCGTCACCAAACGTCACTTGCGCGCCCGTCGTGCCGTCGTAGGTCTTGTTGATGCCGTCAAAACTCACGTTCAGGGTGCGCGCCGTGATGTCGGCCGTCGTGCTGCCCGCATTTCCATTGAGCACGTAGTTGCCCGCATCGGCGCCCGTCAGGTGGCCCGTCGCCACCTGATAATCGACCACTTTGCCAGTACCCGCATTTTTGTCGCGGAAACTGCCCTGCAAGCCGGCCATACCGACCTGGTCGCCCGTCACGAGGCCTTCGAAATAGCCATTCAGGGCCGCCTGCAAGCTGCCGTCGTAGACGCGGTTTTGCGCGCCCGAGACGCCATAGTTCAGGACGCGCGCCGTGATGGCCGCCGTACCGTCCGCCGTCGTCGCGGCCAGGCTGTAATTGCCCAGTTCATTGCCGCCCAGGGCCAGGCCGCTCGCGTGCACGGCCTTGCTGCCGCCCACATTCTTGTCGAGGAAAGCGGCGCTGCCACTGATGCTGATGTTGTCGCCCGTCACCACGTTGCCCAGCACGAAACTGACGCCGTCGTAGCCCAGG
Organism: Janthinobacterium sp. EB271-G4-3-2; assembly: GCF_020858035.1. Lineage (NCBI taxonomy): Bacteria > Pseudomonadati > Pseudomonadota > Betaproteobacteria > Burkholderiales > Oxalobacteraceae > Janthinobacterium > Janthinobacterium sp. EB271-G4-3-2. Next base: position 92,105 of record NZ_JACYMG010000003.1, read on the forward strand.
GCGCCGTCATAGACCTTGCCATTGCCGCCGATGCCCACCGTCAGCGCGCGCGGCGTGATGGCAAAGGTCGTCGTGCCGCCCAGGGTGATGTCGTATTTGGTCGACCACAGGCCCGTCGCTGCATAACTGCCCACGTTGCGCGCGTTGCCGTAGCCTAGGCTGCCATTTACGCCCGTGTCGCCGTCAAGCAATCCCACATAGGCGATCGAACCGAGGAAGGCGGCCAGCTGGCCATCGTAGACCTTGCCCGCGGCGTTGCCCGAGAGGTTCACTTGCAGCGGTTTGAGGAAAGCCTTCAGCATCGGCGTCGTGTAGCCTTCGTAGATGCGCCAGGTGCTGCCGAAATTGTAGTCGTTGAAGCTGCCCTGCTGCCGCATCTGCGCCGTGCTGCGGCCGCTGGAGCCGCCGCCGTCGATCTGCACCAGCGACGTTTCAGAATTGAAAAAACCATAGCTGAACGGGGAACCGGCGGAGACGCGGCCGGCCACCGCGCCCACGGCCGCATAGCCGTCACCGGTCACGGCGCCGCTGCTGAAGACATGGCTGACGCTGCCCGTGCTTTCACCGACCAGCCCACCCATGTTTTCCCTGGCCAGGATAGGGTCGGCACTGCCGGCCCGGCCCACGGCGCCGCTGGCGTATGCATCGTCGATGCTGCCGCCGTTCAGGCCCACCAGGCCGCCGATGCTGCGCGCGCCAGTGACATTGCCGGTGGCATACGACTGGCTCAGCGCGCCCTGGTTGTTGCCGACCAGGCCGCCGATCATCGCGCGCGCGCCCGTCACCACGCCGGTCGCATATGAAGTCGCGATGCTGGCGCCGGACGCATTCCATCCCGCCAGGCCGCCGATGGCGCCGCCGTTGTCGGCATTGACGCCGGTGACGGCGCCGCTGCCGCTGGACATGGTGATGGCGCCGCCGTTGCTGCCCACCAGGCCTCCGACATTGCGCTGGCCGCTGACGGCCATGCTGCTGTTCACGCCATCGACGGTGCCGCTGACGACATTGCCCGCCAGCGCGCCCACGTCCGTAGTGCCGGTGACGCTGCCGCCGCTCAGGGTCAGATTGCGCAAGATGCCGCCCTGCACGGTGCCAAACAGGCCTGCCGCCGAACCGGACGCCAGACTGCGGTCGATTTTCAAATTGCTGAGAATAAATCCGCCGCCATCGAACACGCCGGAAAAACCGCTGCCACCGCCGGCGACCGGCACAAAGCCCTGGCCGTCGTTCCAGTTCGCGGTGCCGCTGGCATCGATATTGCCGGCCAGGCGATAGCTGTTGCCCAGACCCAGGCTGGCGATGCCTTGCAAGCCATAGATATCGGCGAGCAGGTACGGTGAAGCGAGACCGTCGCCGCCGGTCACGCGCAGGAAACTGGCGCCGCTGCCGATGGTGAAGTTTTTGGCGCTGAACCCGGGCAGGACCGCCGCGTTTTGCACCCAGGCGCCGCCGTCGAGCACAAAGCTGCCGTCCACCGCCACGGCGCCCGTGGCCGCGATGGCGGAAGCTGAATTGAGGTGCAGATCGCCGGTTCTGGCGAGCGCATCCGATATGCGCATGCCGCCCGTGTTCGTGCCGTCGCCGATGGTCAAGGACGCGGCCGAGATGCCGGCCAGCTCAACCGCGTTCAAGCTGAGGGCCGTGTCCGATTTGGTGCCCAGGTCGATGCTGCGCGAACTGCTCAGGGGTTTGATGATGACATTCGCGCCGCCCGCCGTGCCGCCGACATCAATGCCGCCGGCGAGGGTGATATTGTCGGCCTGCAGGGTCACCGTCTGGCCGGCGATGCCGCTGCCTGTGAGCTGGCTGGCGCCGCCCGACAGGCTGATGCCACCCTGCGCGTCATTTGCGCGCAAACTCAGGTTGCCGTTGCCGACATGAACCGCAGCGGCCCCGGCCACGCCAGCACCGGATAGCGAAATGTTGCCGCCGTTGCTGGTGATCGGTGCGTTCAGATTGACGTTCGATCCCAGGCCATAGTTGCCGCCGGTGCTAGCAGGGTCATTCGCCGACAGGGTCACATTGCCGCCATTGGTGCTGATGGCAGCGTACACATTGATGGTTTCGCCCGCCTGCGCCGTCAAGCTGACGCCGGCATTGAGCATGTTCACCGAACTGCTGAAATTGATGCGGTGCAGGGCCTGCAAAGTGACATCGCTGGTGGCGCCGGAGATGGTATCGGCGCCGATGCTGGTGCTGCCAGTCGACGGCATGTCGCTGAACTGATCGACATTGGCCAGGTCGCCGCCCGCCCCCTGCACCACGTCGATATCATACGGGTCAAGCAGCCAGTTGCCGCGCTTGCCGCGCGCCGCGCTGGTATTGACGCGGATGCCGTCGACGGCCAGGTAATGGCCGGACGTTTCCACGAAGCCGCCATCGCCGCCTTGTGCGCCGCCGCGCGCGGAAATGCTGCCGTGCACCTGCGCCGACTCATTGCCCCAGGCGATGACCTTGCCGCCGTTGCCGCTGTTGACGGCATCGGCAACGACGCTGGCGTCCTTGCCGACGAGTACCTGGCGCGCATTCTGCACGGCCGCGTTCTTGCCCTGGTAGTCGCCGCCCAGCAAGACCATGCCGCCGCCCGTGGCACCGCTGGCATCGACCTTCGCATTGCCCAGCAATCCCACCTGCTCGCCCAGCACCTGGATCTGGCCGCCCGTGCCGGCCGCGCCCGTGGCGCTGGTGACGCTGCCCGCTTCGAGCAGCGCCTTGCCGCTGGCCTTGAGCACGATCCTGCCGTTCTCGCCGACGACGGCGCTGTTCGCGTTGAGCACGCCGCGTTGGCTGACCAGCGCGCCGGCCATGCCGATGCCGCCGCCCTGGGCGATGATCTGCCCCAGGTTCAGCGCCTGGTCGCCTGGTGCCGAGACGAGCACGCGCAGCTGCGGATTGCCGGGGTCGGCCAGCTGCACGCTGCGCCCGGCAGCCAGGATCACTTCGCCGTTCGGCGCCGTGATGATGCCCGTGTTTTCCACGTTCGGCGCGATCAAGAGCACTTGCCCGCCCTTGCCCGCGTTGATGCTGCCTGCATTGCCGACGCCGCCTGCCACGCCGCCGGCCGTGAACTGGCGCTTGCCGGCCAGGAAATCCTCGTTCGTCATGCCCAGGCTGGACGCGACCAGCCCGTTCACGTCCACTTTCGCGCCCTGGCCGAAGACGATGCCGTTCGGGTTGATCAGGAAGACCTTGCCGTTCGATTCCAGGCTGCCCAGGATCTTGCTGGGATCTTGTCCCGTGATGCGGTTCAATACGGCGCTATTGCCGTTTTGCTGGATGAAGCGCGTGATTTCGCCCGCATGGATGGAAAAGCTCTGCCAGTTGATGATGGTGTTGGGCGTGTTCGTGATCGAGAAGATATTGCCCTGCTGGTTGAACGTCGCCTGTCCGTTGACCACCTGCGGCAAGGCGGGGTTGGCCTGCGCGGCGCCGAAACAGCCGGCCAGCAGCAGTGCCAGCGCCGTGCGGCGCAAAGGCGGCGCATAGGGTGGCGTCAGGATGAAAGCGGAGGCGTGCGGGACGTGGTTGTGCATGGTGTTCATCCTGATACTAGTAGGCCAAGGCGAGGCGGAAATGCAGGCGGTTGGCGCCCCGCTGTCCCGTGTCGCCGCCATTGACGACATGGGCGTAATCGAGTTGCAGATTGGCGTCGCGGCTCAGCAGCAAACGCAGGCCGAGGCCACCGCTGCCGATGCCTTGCGACGCGCTTTCGCCAGGCAGCGCATGGTTGCGGCGCAGCCAGGCCGTGTCATAGAACGCCAGCGCGCGGCACTGGTAGCCGAGCGCCCGGCCGCACCAGTTCGGCGTGTACCATTCCAGGTTCAGGTTGACGCCCGAATCGTTCGATACCTCGCGCTCGGCAAAGCCGCGCACGGACGCGGCGCCGCCGGCGCCGAACTGCTCGCCCGGCACCAGCGCGTCCGGCGTGACTTGCGCATTGACGAGCGCGCGCCACTGCCAGTCGCCGGCCAGCACGCGCCCCGTGCTGGCGCTCAGTCGCAAGGTGTTGTAGGCGGCCTTCGCATGCGCGCGCACCCGGTCGAAATCGGCTTGCGCGCCGTGCTTGCCGCCAGGGATATTGTGCGCAAAGGTGACCGCCACGCTTGTCTCGCCCGTGGGCAAGGTCCAGTTGCCGATGTAGCTGACGCTGAGCGGATGCACGGTGACGTCGGCGCCCAGTTCCATGCCGAACAGCTGCACGCTGTTGCGGTAAGCCTTGTAATCGATGCCGTACACGAGCTTGGGTTCGAAGTCGCCGCTGCGGGCAAAGTTCTGGTTGTAGCGGATGCCGGCCATGCTGCCCTGGCCGCTGACGGCCAGGTCGAAGATGCCGGCCGAGACACTGCCCGAATCGACGTTCGAATAGCTGGCGAAAAAGTCCATCGAGTCGCCCAGCGCATACAGCGGCAAGTGATAACCGGCGCCATACACGCCCACCTTGTCCGGCTTTTCCAGGCTGCTCGTGTATTGCAGGCTGGCGACATGGTCGCGGCCAAACAGATTGGCATGCTGGAGCACCACGCCCACGTGCGTCTTGCCCGTTTGCGCATTCCCCGTATTGTCCACGTTGAGCATGGCTTTCCAGGGCTTTTCATCGGCCACCGTGACGAGGGCATCGATGGTGCCTGCCGGTTCATCGGCCTGCAGGCGCACTTCGATCTTGCGCGCCGGGTTTTCATTGGCCAGCTTCAGGCTTTGCGACAGGGCCGGCAGGTTCGGCGTCTCGCCTTCGCGCAGGGCTGGCAAGGCGCGCCGCACGTTGGCCTCGTCGACATACGCGTTGCCGCTGATGGCGAGCTTGCCCAGCGGCGTTTGCAGCACGCTCAGGCGCACCACGCCCCGTTCCAGTTCCTGCTCGGGCAATTGCACCTGCACGGCGCTGTAACCGCGCTCGCGGTAAGCCGATTCCAGCGCCTCGACGGCGCGGGCGATGTCGGAAAAATCGCGCTGCACGCCCGTAAAGGGCGCCAGCAGGGCTTGCACCTGCGCGGACGTGAGCAGGGTATTGCCCTGGACGTCGAAACGGCGGATTTCGAAGCGCGGCACGCCGTCTTCCTGCGCGGCAGGAGCGGCGTCATCCATGGAAACGGCAGCGCCGGCGGCGCCGACGGCGAACAGCAGCGCGGAACCCGCAAGCAGGTGCACCAAACGATATGTCATGTGAAGGATTTCTGGTGTAACCGGACAAGCGCGCGGCCCGCGGGCGCCTGCATGTCCGACAATGGATTGAAGACAAATTTTAGACGGCTTTTAGTTTCCAGTCAGAAATTTCTAACATTTCCCCCTGATTTTTATCGCAACGCAACAAACAGTGCGCCGAGAATGGTGAAAAATGCCGCAATGGCCGGCCTATTTGCTATGCAATTCCGTCACGCCATCCCAGCCGGCGGGCGGCGGCGCGTTCTGGTATTGCTCCAGGCGCGCCGCGTACAGCACGTACAAGCCATCGTCGGGAAAGTCCGCCCGCAGGCGGGCCAGCTGCGCGCCAGCCGCCGCCCAGTCGCGCGCGCGCAGACTGGCCAGCACGGCATGCCATCGCTCGAGCTGCGCCAGTTCGGCGGCAGCGGCGCCGGCCAGCGGGCAGCGCGGCTCGAAAATGGCCACCGCTTCCTGCTTGCCCACCACTCTGACGCGGTCGAGCTCGCGGTATAGAAAGTCCGGGGCGGCGGCGCGCGTGGCCTCGCCCACGACGATGCCCACGCCATACAGCTTGCTGGCCCCTTCCAGGCGCGCGGCCAGGTTGACGCTGTCGCCCATCACGGTATAGGCGCGGCGGATGCGCGAACCCATGTCGCCCACATGCATGGGCCCCGTATTGATGCCGATGCCGATGCGCAGCGCCGGCCAGCCGCGTGCGCAAAACTGCCGGTTCAGCCGCGCCGCGCTGGCCTGCATCAGCAGGGCGCTGGCCACGGCACGGCTGGCGTGATCGCCAAAGGCGACGGGCGCGCCCCAGAATGCCATCACGGCGTCGCCGATGTATTTGTCCAGGGTGCCGCCATGGCTGTCGCGGATATCTTCCGACATGGCCGTCAGGTATGCATTGATGTATTCGCGCAGGGCGGCCGGCGCCAGTTGCTCGGAAATGGCCGTGAAACCGCGCACGTCGGCAAACAGCACCGTCAGTTCGCGGTTCTCGCCCTCCATCGTGTAGCGGCGCGGATCGTCGGCCATCTCGGCCACCAGCTCGGGCGCCACGTATTCGCCGAAGCGCGCCACCAGCGCGCGTCCCTTGCGCACCTCGAAAAAGTAACCCCATGCCAGGTTGGCGATGAACAGCGCAACGATCAGCAACAGCAGCACGGCGCCGCCCAGCACCAGGTCGTGCGCGGCGTACAGGTACAGGTTGATGCCGATGGCGGCCGCCAGCGCGCCCAGCGTCGCCAGCATCACGCCGGCCGGCGGCAGCACGGCCAGGGCGCCCGCCAGCAGCAGGCCAAACAGCACGATCTGCACCAGTTCGAGCGCCAGCGCATAATCGGGCCGCGCCTTGAAGCGCCCGTCGAGCATGGACTTGATCAGGTTGGCGTGCACCTCCACCCCCGGATATTCGGCATTCACGGGCGTGGCGCGGATATCGTTCAAGCCGGGCGCCGTCGTGCCCACCAGCGCGATGGCCCCCTTGAGCAGCGCGGGGGGCACCGTGCCGGCCAGCACGTCGGACGCCGACACGTAACGGAAGGCGCCGCCATCGGGACCGCCCGCGCCGCGGTACTGCACCGTCGTCGTCAAGGCTTCGCCCACGGGGATCGCCAGCGCGCCGCGCGGCGTAAACAGCATGATGTGTTCGAGGCCGCCGCTGGCCAGTTCGCGCGCCGACAGGGTATCGGCCGTGCCCGTGAAACGGGGGGCGATGGCGCGCGCCTGCAGGTAGACGGCGACGGTGGCCAGCGACAGCGAAGGATAATAGCCGTCGCCGATGCGCGCAAGCAGGGTCGAGGAACGCACGACGCCATCGGCATCGGTCAGCGCCGTGAAAATGCCGGCGCCCTGCGCGGCGGCCTGCAGGGGCGCGATATTGGCTTCGTAGCCGCGCGCCACGTAAGCCGTCACCGTGCGCCCGTTCAAGTCCGCGACGGTAAAGGCGGGCTTGGGCAGCACGCCCTTCCTTTGCTGCGCCGAGACGCTGTAGCCGAGCACCACGGGCCGGCCCCGCATGGCTTCGGCGAACAGGCCATCGTAATCCATGGCCGGGCGCAGTTTTTCCAGCTGCGCAGGCAAGCCGGCCACGCCCGCCAGTTCGCCCTGCGCCAGTCCTTGCAGCACGGCGTAGCCGGAACTGGTGTCCGCTTCGGGAAACGCAATATCGAAGCCCAGCGCGGCCACGCCGTAATGCCCGGTGAGCTGGCGCACCAGGCGCGCCTGCACATCGCGGCTCCAGGGAAAACGGCCCACCCGGGCCAGGCTTTGCTCGTCGATGTCGACGATGACGATGCGGCGGTCGAGCTGCGGCGTTTCCGCGCGCATGCGCCAGTCACCCAGCATGGCGTCCAACCGCGCGATCGTGTCGTTGCCCGCCAGGCACAGCACGGCAGCCGCCAAGGTCAGCATTATGCCCAGCAGCGTTCGCACCCCATGCTTGCGCCAGGCCAGCGACAGCGTCACGGGGTATAGCCCGGAATGGCCGCCTCGTCGACGGCATCGATCTGGCTCGGATGCATGTGCTTTTCAGCGAAGGTCAGATACACTTTGCTGCGGATGAAAACGTCGAACAGCTCCGGGTCGATATGCCCGTTCAGGCTGAAATTGCCGAGGATGCGCAGCGATTCGGACAGCGACTTGCCCTTCTTGTAAGGCCGGTCGCGCGCCGTCAGCGCCTCGAAAATGTCGGCGATGGCCATCAGGCGCGCCGGCACCGACATCTGCTCTTTCGTCAGCCCGCGCGGATAGCCCTTGCCATCCATGCGCTCGTGGTGGCCGCCCGCGTATTCGGGCACCTTTTGCAGGTGCTTGGGCCACGGCAGCGCTTCGAGCATGCGGATCGACACGCTGATATGGTTGTTGACGATGGCACGCTCGGCCGCCGTCAGCGTGCCGGCGCGGATGGTCAGGTTTTCCGTCTCGTCGGCGTCGAGAAAATCGCGCAGTTCGCCGTCAGCCGCGCGCCAGCGGCGCCTGGCGATCTGCCGCACGCGCTCCTGGTCGGCATGCGCCATGCTCTCGCCGCCGATGTTCACCGTGCGGATGAAGTCGCGCTCTTCGCGCAGCGCGGCCTGTTCCAGTGCCAGCGCATGGGCGATGGCCTCTTTTTGCCGCGGCTGCGCCGCCTGCTGGCGCAGGGCCGCGATCTCGGCGTCGCGCAGCAGGACTTCATAGCGCGTGTCGATCAGGGCGATGCGGTCGAAAATGGTTTCCAGCTTGGTGGCCTTGTCGACCACGTGCACGGGCGTGGTGATCTTGCCGCAGTCGTGCAGCAGGCCGGCCAGCCACAGCTGCTTACGCTCGTTGTCGCTGAGCCGGAAATCGGCCAGCGGCCCTGTTTGCGTGGCGTGCGCGGCGTCGGCCAGCAGCATCGTCAGTTCGGGCACGAACTGGCAATGCCGTCCCGTGTACGGCGACTTTTCATCGATGCCGATATTGATCAGGGTAACGAGCGATTCGAGCAGCTCTTCCAGCTGCGAGATCAGCAATTGATTCGTCAGCGCCACGCCCGCCTGCGCGGCCAGCGCCTCGATGAAGCGCTGGTCGGTGGAGGAAAAGGCGCGCACCTGGCCCGTCTCGCCATCCTTGGCATTGACCAGCTGCAGCACGCCGATCAAGTCGCCCTCATGGTCGCTCATGGGCACCGTCAGGATCGATTGCGTGTGGTAGCCGTGGTGGCGGTCGAACTCGCGCATGCCGGAAAAATTGAAGACCTCGTCGCGGTAGACGTCGGCGATATTCACGCTGCGGCGCATGTTCGCCGCATACGCGGCCACCGATGCCAGGTTGGGCTGGTCCGCGCCATCGAACAGGGGCACGCCAGGCAAGCCCATGTCCGCCCCCTGCGCGATGCCCAGACTGTCGTTGACGCTGATGTCGAACGCCAGCTGGCGGCCCTCGAGCGCGGGCCGGTACAGGGTGGCGCCATCGGCGCCGCTCATGCCTTTCGCCAGCAGCACGATGCGCTGCAACAGCGCGCCAATGTCGTGTCCCTCGCCGCCCAGGCCGTGGCCGAGCGCGACGCTGAGTTCGGTCAATTGCTCCAGTCTGTGGGCGATTTTCTCAGGGTGCAACTGAGGCATGTTGGTGGCAATCAGGTAATGGACAAGCAAAAAAGGGGAAGTCGGCAAGCGCCAGTGTAACGGCCGTCCCGCGCACTGTACATTACTTAGTCACAACAAAATGAAATTACTTTCCGTATCACAACACGCATAAATGTTGCCGCCAATCTCATTAATTAGAATAGAATCAACAATAATTACACTGTAACAAGGTACTGAATGAAATTCACGTTCAGGGGCGTGCGCGGCTCCATCCCCTCCCCCGGCCCGCGCACGGCGCGCTATGGCGGCAACACCACGTGCATCGAGGTGCGCACCGACAACGATAGCCTGATCATTCTCGATGCGGGCAGCGGCATCTTTTCGCTGGCACAGCAACTGCCGCCGGGCCAGCCCGTCGACGCGCACGTCTTCATCACGCACAGCCACTGGGACCACATCCACGGCTTGCCCATGTTCTCGCCTCTGTTCGTGGCCGGCAACCGCATGCGCCTGCATGGCGCCTTTGACGGCATCAGCGGGCGCGGCATCGAGCACGTGATGGCGGTGCAGCTGCAAGGCAGCTATTTTCCCGTCAGCGAAGCGGCCATGGCGGCCAGCATCGAGTACCGCACCCTGGCGCCCGGCGAAGCCGTCGACGTGGGCGGCGCGCGCGTGCGCGGCGCGGAAATGAACCATCCTGTCGTCAACCTCGGCTACCGCATCGACTGCGGCGGCGCCTCGCTGTTTTTCAGCGGCGACCATGAACCGTTCTACAACCTGCATCCGCCCGGCCACGCCGAGCATGCGGCCTGCGCGGCGCGCAATGCGCAGCGACAGGCCGGCATCGACGCGCTCGTCGCCGGCGTCGACGCGCTGATCATGGATTGCTCGTACACGCGCGAGGAATACCCGGGCAAGCAGGGCTGGGGCCACGGCACCTTCGACGCCGCCTTCGACCTGGCCCTGCGCTGCGGCGCGCGGCGCCTGTACTGCACCCACCACGAACCGACCCGCAGCGACGAGCAGCTCGAAGCCGTGTTTGCCGACGTGATGGGCCGCTACAGCAGCCGCCTGGCCGGTTTGCAAGTGTTCCTCGCCAGCGAGGGACTGACGGTGGAACTGGCCGGCGCATAAAAAAAGGGAACCTTTTGGTTCCCTTTTTTTATACATGCGCCTAGTTGGCCAAGGCCCTCTGAAAACCGTAGCGAGCAAGCCCGATATCGGATTGAGTAGCGGAGCTGTACTTTAGTACAGTGAGCAACGGAGATTCGATAGTGGGCTGCGCAGTAGGTTTGCAGAGGTGCCTTACATGATATGCTGGCCAATCCACCAGGCGACTGCGGCAACAAACGCGGAGGCGGGAATAGTGAATATCCAGGCCCAGACGATGTTGCCCGCCACGCCCCAGCGCACGGCCGACATCTTCTGCGACGAGCCGACGCCGACGATGGCGCCCGTGATGGTGTGCGTGGTCGACACGGGAATACCCAGCGCCGTCGAAACGAACAGGGTGATCGCGCCGCCCGTTTCGGCGCAGAAGCCGCCGACCGGTTTCAGCTTGGTGATCTTCTGGCCCATGGTCTTGACGATGCGCCAGCCACCGAACAGGGTGCCAAAGCTGATGGCCGTGTAGCACGAGATGATGACCCACATCGGCGGCATGGCGTCGGCCGAACTGGAGTAGCCGGCGGCGATCAGCAGCATCCAGATGATGCCGATGGTTTTCTGCGCATCGTTGCCGCCGTGGCCCAGGCTGTAGGCGGCCGCCGAGACCAGCTGCAAACGGCGGAACCACTTGTCGACCTTGCGCGGCGTCGAACGCACGAATATCCATGACACGATCAGCATCATGATGGAGCCGAACACGAAGCCCAGTACCGGTGCGATGACGATGAAGGCGACGGTTTTCCACAGGCCGGCCGCGACCAGCGCGCCCGTGCCGGACTTGGCGACGGCTGCGCCCACCAGGCCGCCGATCAGGGCGTGCGAGGACGACGATGGAATGCCGTAGTACCAGGTAAACAAATTCCAGAAGATGGCGCCCATCAGCGCGCCGAAGATCACGTACTGGTCGATCACTGCCGGATCGATGGTGCCCTTGCCCACCGTGGCGGCCACGGTCAGCTGGTGGAACACGAAGATGGCGACGAAGTTGAACGTGGCGGCCATGGCAACCGCGGTCTGCGGTTTCAATACGCCCGTCGAGACCACCGTGGCAATCGCGTTGGCGGCATCGTGGAAGCCGTTCATGAAGTCAAACAGCAGCGCCAGGACGATCAACAGGCCTAGCACGTAGATGCTGATTTGTATGGTCATTATAGTTTCTTTTCTGATTCTGGTTCAGGACAGGCCCAACGCTTACGCGTTTTCGACGATGATGCCTTCGATAATATTGGACACGTCTTCGCAACGGTCGGTCACGGTTTCCAGAATTTCGTAGATCGCTTTCAGCTTGATCAGGTTGCGCACGTCCGGTTCGTCGCGGAACAGCTTGGACATGGCGGCGCGCATCACGTGGTCGGCATCCGATTCCAGGCGGTCGATCTCTTCGCAGATGGCGACGATCTTGCGCGAGTTGTCCATGTTGTGCAGCATGGCGACGGCGTCGCGCACTTTTTCGGTACAGGCCAGCACCAGTTCGGCCAGGCGCTTGGCTTCCGGCGTGACGGCCTTCAGGTCGTACAGCGAGACGGTTTGCGCCGCATCTTCCAGCAGGTCGAGGATGTCGTCCTGGCGCGTGATCAGCTGATGGATGTCATCGCGGTCGATCGGCGTGATGAAGGTCTTGTGCAGCATTTCCACGGTGGCGTAGGTGACTTTGTCCGCCTGTTTCTCGATGCTTTCGATCGCATGCACGCGGTTTTCCAGGTCGTCGAAATTGGTCATCAGGCCGAGCATCTCTTTGGCGCCCTTGACGCACAGTTCCGCGTGCTGGTTAAACAATTCAAAAAACTTGCCCTCAGTGGGCATCAAGCGTCCAAACATGTCATTCTCCGTTAAGCATTGAGTCGTGTTATTTACTACAGAAAGCCGCCCCGTTGCCGGGGCGGCCGATGGAATTGCCAGTGCTGCTGAGTCTTAGTCGCCTTGGTAAAGCGCCAGGCCACCACTGTAATTGCCAAATTTGGTGTACTGCCCCATGAAGGTGAGGCGGATGCTGCCGATTGGACCGTTACGTTGTTTACCGATGATGATTTCGGCCGTTCCCTTGTCCGGCGAGTCGGGGTTATACACCTCGTCGCGGTAAATGAACAGGATCACGTCGGCATCCTGCTCAATAGCGCCCGATTCGCGCAAGTCGGACATGACAGGACGTTTGTTCGGGCGTTGTTCCAGCGAGCGGTTCAGCTGGGACAGCGCGATCACGGGGCATCCGAGTTCTTTCGCCAGGCCTTTCAAGCCCCGCGAAATCTCGGAAATCTCCGTGGCGCGGTTGTCGCCCGGCGTATTGGCCGACATCAGTTGCAAGTAATCGACGATGATCAGGCCCAGCTTGCCGCATTGACGCGACAAACGGCGCGAGCGGGCGCGCAATTCGATGGAATTGAGCGCCGGCGTTTCATCGATGTACAACTGCGCGTCGTTCATCTTCTGGATCGCATTCGTCAGGCGCGGCCAGTCTTCGTCGTTCAGGCGGCCAGTACGCAAACGGTGCTGGTCCAGCTGTCCGACGGAGCCGAGCATACGCATGGCCAGCTGGGCGCCGCCCATCTCCATCGAGAACACGGCCACGGGCAAGCCGCTGTCGATGGCCACGTTTTCGCCGATGTTGACGGAAAACGCCGTCTTGCCCATCGAAGGACGGCCCGCCACGATCACCAGGTCGCCCGGCTGCAGACCCGAGGTCATGCGGTCGAGGTCGATGAAACCGGTGGGCACGCCCGTGATTTCACTCTGATTGTCGCGGCTGTACAGTTCGTCGATGCGTTCGACCACTTGCGTCAGCAGGGGCTGGATGGCGGTCCAGCCCTGGGCGCCGCGCGCGCCTTCTTCGGCGATGGCGAAAATCTTCGATTCGGCCTCGTCAAGCATCTGCTTGACTTCCTTGCCTTGCGGGCTGAAGGCCGTGCCGGAGATATCGTCGGCGACGGTGATGAGCTTGCGCAGCACGCCGCGGTCGCGCACGATCTCGGCGTAGCGCCGGATGTTCGCGGCCGATGGCGTGTTTTGCGCCATGGCGTTCAGGTAAGCGAGTCCGCCCACGTCATCGGCCTTGCCGAGCTGGGTCAGGGTTTCAAAAACAGTAATGACATCGGCTGGCTTGGAAGCGTTAACCATCTTGACGATTTGCTCGAAGATGATGCGATGGTCATAGCGATAGAAATCCTCCGCATGCATGAAGTCGGCGATGCGGTCATACGCGGCATTGTCGCGCAGCAGACCACCGATGACGGATTGTTCTGCTTCGATCGAATGCGGCGGAATACGGAGGGAATCCAGTTGCGGATCAGAGGGGGCGTTCATGGCGCGAATTATACCCGCTTCGGCGTGCTGGCAAAAATAAAGGGCTGAAATTGAGCGAAAAAAAGGCCACAAAAAAGCCGGGCGAACCCGGCTTTTCATAGTGCGGCAATGCTTGCGGGCCAGGCCCGCAGACAATTACGCGTTCGCGTCTGGAACGACAGCGATAACAACTTCCACGACCACGTCGGTGTGCAGAGCAACCGAAACGTTGTGCTCGCCAACGATCTTCAGCGGGCCGGTAGGCATGCGGATTTGTGCTTTTTCAACAGCAAAACCTTGCTTGGTCAGCGCTTCAGCGATGTCGAAGTTGGTGACGGAACCGAACAGACGGCCATCAACACCAGCTTTTTGAGCAACTTGAACGGTCAGGCCGCTCAGTTTTTCGCCCTGGGCTTGCGATGCGGCCAGTTTGGCGGCAGCAGCTTTTTCCAGTTCGGCGCGCTTGACTTCGAATTCAGCCACAGCGGTTGCCGTGGCACGACGTGCCAGGCGTTGTGGGATCAGGAAGTTACGTGCGTAACCGTCTTTGACTTTGACGACTTCGCCGAGGTTACCGACGTTAACAACTTTTTCTAACAGAATGATTTGCATAGTTCTTCTCCAGGAATATCTGACCGATTAAGCGTGGTGCAGATCGGTGTATGGCAGCAGCGCGAGGAAGCGAGCGCGCTTGATTGCGGTGTCAACTTGGCGCTGGTAGTGCGCTTTGGTACCGGTCAGGCGTGCTGGCATGATCTTGCCGTTTTCTTGGACGAAGTCTTTCAGCGTGTCGACGTCTTTATAGTCGACTTGCTCAACGTGAGCTGCGGTGAAGCGGCAGAACTTCTTGCGTTTGAACAACGGGTTTTGCTGTTTGCGTTTTTCTTTAAGCTTGAGCTTATTTTTGTCGAACTTTTTACCGAATGCCATGTCAGGCTCCTGTATCTAAAATGCGCTAGTCAGAATTGACTGCACTAAAATCAATGATGTGAAACACCAAACTCTTGCTGTTGCGGCTCTTCCTGGCCAGGAAACCCGTGAACTGATACACCCCGCCCAAGCTTGCCTGACTGAACCTGCCTGAGATTTCGCCAGCGGCTAGCGCGGCAACATCAAACTCGGTCAAACGGGCAATCCCTGCTTCCATCTGCTGCGAACTGTGTTGCAATACTGCATTCACAATCGGCAGCCCTGCCGGGGTATAGCGCAATATTTCGCGCTCGGCAATGATGGCGGTGACTTGTAGCTGGTTCAGCGCACGATCCTGGTCAAGAATTAAGCTGCTGCTGCGGCTGGAGCGGCTGCTGGTGCTTCGGTGCGGTGGCTTTTGGCCGCGTCTTCGCGTTGTACCGATTTCATCATCGGCGAAGGAGCTGTTTCAGCTTTCTTCATTTTAACGGTCAGGTGACGCAACACGGCATCATTGAATTTGAATGCTGTTTCCAACTCGACCAGGGTCTCGTTGTCGCATTCGATGTTCAGGCAGATGTAGTGTGCTTTAGGCAGCTTTTGGATCGAGTAAGCCATTTGACGGCGGCCCCAATCTTCCACGCGGTGAACCGAACCGCCGCGGGTGGTTACGCTGGCTTTGTAGCGTTCGATCATCGCGGGCACTTGCTCGCTTTGGTCCGGATGGACGATAAAGACTATTTCATAATGACGCATGCAAACTCCTTCAGGTCGGATTGATAATCGCCCACCCCGGCGTCAAGACGGGTGTGGGAAGGTCAGCCGAAGATTATAACCGCCTTTTGCAAACGTTTCAATCATTGCTTGCGCCGGCGCCCGAAAAGCCCGCGCGCCACCGTGCTTTCCGCCCGTGGACAAGTATTTCTTGCGAAATTCGCCTAAAACACGGAAATCCCCTTGCATAGTGGGCGATACTGTACAAAAATACAGACTGTTCATATAGACAGCATTTTAGTATGCACCCACCGCTCATGATCAAGCTGACAGCACGACAAGAACAAATCCTGAACCTGATCAAGGACGCGATTGAAAACACGGGCTTTCCTCCTACCCGTGCCGAAATCGCCAATGAACTGGGTTTCAAATCGGCCAATGCGGCCGAAGAGCATTTGCAGGCCCTGGCCCGCAAGGGCGCGATCGAGATTTCGCCCGGCACCTCGCGCGGCATCCGCCTGATCGGCGCGGCGGCAGAAGCACCGCCATCGAAAGTGCCGGCGGCGCTGCTGATGTCGCTGCCCCTGATCGGCCGCGTGGCTGCCGGTTCGCCCATCCTGGCCCAGGAAAACCTGGAAGCGAGCTACAACGTGGACCCGGCCCTGTTCTCGGCCAAACCCGACTTCCTGCTGAAGGTGCGCGGCTGGTCCATGCGCGACGCCGGCATCATGGATGGCGACTTGCTGGCCGTCAAAAAGGTCGACAGCGCCAAGAATGGCCAGATCGTCGTCGCCCGCATCGGCGACGAAGTCACCGTCAAGCGCTACAAGAAGACGGGCTCCGTCATCGAACTGCTGCCGGAAAACCCGGACTTCAAGGTGATCACCGTGTCGCCGGAAGACGAGTTTGCCCTGGAAGGTTTGGCCGTGGGGCTGATGCGCAGCTGGCATTGATTGAGCGCGCCCTCATAAACCTACTGCGCAGCCCACTCTCGGGCATCCGTTGCTCGCTAGCTGGGCGCCCCCGTACAATGTACAGCTCCGCTACTCAACCCGATATTGGGCTTGCTCGCTACGGTTTCTGAAGGCACGAAGACATTACCATTGAACGGCGAAAAACAAAGGGCCGCAACAGCATGACTGTTGCGACCCTTTTCATTTATCCGGCTACTTATACATCGAGTGCGAGTGCCTGGCGGAAATCCTCAAGCAGATCCACCTCATCCTCGATACCGACGGAGACGCGGATCAGCGATTCGGCGATGCCCATGCTGGCGCGCCGCTCGGCACCCATCTCATAGAAAATCGTGTGGGCGACGGGAATGACGAGGGTGCGCGTGTCGCCGAGGTTGCTCGCGGGAATGGCCAGGTTCAAACGATTGAGGAAATCGAAGCAGTCGATGCCATCCTTCAGCTCAAAGCTGAACAAGGAACCATAGCTGCGGAACAAGTCCGTCGCCAGCGCGTGCTGCGGGTGCGACGCCAGGCCCGGGTAATGCACGGCCGCCACTCTCGGGTCGGCCTGCAGCATGGTGGCCAGCGCCAAAGCGTTCGAGCAGGTGCGGTCCATGCGCAAAGCCATGGTTTCCGCGCCGACAGCGATATGGTGCGCCGCTTCCGGCCCCAGCGAAGCGCCGAAGTCGCGCAAGGCCTTGGCGCGGATTTGCGCGATGCCCCACTGGGCCGGCGCCGCCTTCTTGTAATTTTCAAAGATGTTCGGATACTGCGTCCAGTCGAACACGCCCGTGTCCGTCAAGCTGCCGCCCAGGGCATTGCCGTGGCCGCCGATGGATTTCGTCAAGGCATTGACCACCAGGCCCGCGCCCACGGCTTTGGGGCGGAACAGATATGGCGTCGTCATCGTGTTGTCGACGATGTACAAAATGCCCTTTTCGCGGCACAAGTCGCCGATTTTTTTCAGGTCGGCGATTTGCGTGCGCGGATTGGCGATGGTTTCCACGAACACGATGCGCGTGGCCGGCGTAATGGCGGCCGCCACGTTGGCGACGTCCGTGGCGTCGACGAACGACACGGCCATGCCCTGCCCCGTCACCGTTTGCCACAGGCTGTTGGTGTTGCCAAACAAAAAGGCCGACGACACGACATGGTCACCCGCGCGCAGCAGCGATTGCACGACGGCGCCGATGGCGCCCATGCCGGTGGCGAAGCACAAGGTCGCCACGCCGTCTTCCATCTTGTTGATCTTGTCTTCCAGCGCGGAAACGGTCGGGTTGCCCTGGCGACCGTAGCGGAAACCCGCTTCCTTGCCCTGGAACACGGACGCGAGCTGGCGCGCATCGGCGTAACCGAAAGCAACGGAAGTATGCACGGGCTTGTGCAGCGAGCCGTGTTCGATCCCCTTGCGGCGGTCGTTGTGCAGGATGGTGGTGGTGAAGCCGTAGTTTTTTTTGGTGGTCATGGTGGAAGTTCCAAATACTCGTCTTGCCGCTTAACCCAAGGCAAGTGCCGGGGTCAGACCCAGCGGATCTGACCCCGAAAAAAAAGCCCGGCAATAGCCGGGCCTAGAATCAAGCCTCGGTAGTAGCGAGGTTCAGGTTCAGCTGGGAACGCGGCGTATCTTCGGGCGCTGCCGCCTTCGGATGGTGGCGCGCATATTCCAGGCGGTCCAGGTATTCCTGCGACACGTCGCCCGTCACGTAGACGCCATCGAAGCACGAGGCCTCGAAGTTCGTCAGGGCCGGGTTGACGTCGGCGATCGCCTGCTTCAGCGCGCCGATATCCTGGTACACCAGGTAGTCGGCCGTGATTTCGCGGCACACTTCTTCCGTCGTGCGGCCGTAGGCGATCAGCTCGTCGCGCGTCGGCATGTCGATGCCGTACACGTTCGGGTAGATCACCGGCGGCGCGGCCGAAGCGAAGATGACCTTCGTCGCGCCCGCTTCGCGCGCCATCTGCACGATTTCACGGCTGGTGGTGCCGCGCACGATGGAATCGTCGACCAGCAGCACGACTTTATCCTTGAATTCGGAGGGGATCGCGTTGAGCTTCTGGCGCACGGATTTCTTGCGCGCCGCCTGGCCCGGCATGATGAAGGTACGGCCGATGTAGCGGTTCTTGATGAAGCCTTCGCGGTATTCGATGTTCAGCGCCATGGCCAGCTGGATGGCGGCCGGACGCGAGGAATCGGGAATCGGCATGACCACGTCGATATGCACGCCCGGCAGTTCGGCGCGGATCTTTTCGGCCAGGTATTCGCCCATTTTCAGGCGCGTGGCGTACACGGAAGCGCCGTCGATGACGGAGTCGGGACGGGCCAGGTAGACGAATTCGAACACGCACGGGTTCAGGCTCGCATTGTCGGCGCACTGGGCGCTGTGCAATTTCTTGTCGGCATCGATAAAGACGGCTTCGCCGGGACCGATGTCGCGCACGAAGCGGAAGCCCATGCCTTCCAGGGCCACGGATTCGGAAGCGATCAGGTATTCGGGACCTTGCTCCGTTTCATTGATGCCCAGGCACAACGGACGGATGCCATGCGGATCGCGGAAGGCCAGCAAGCCCACGCCGGCGATTTGCGCAACGGCGGCGTAACCGCCCTTGACGCGGCGGTTCAGCACGGTAACGGCCTTGAAGATGGCTTCCGGGTCCAGGTTCAGGCCCGTCGTCGCTTCCTGGATTTCATGCGCCAGCACGTTAAGCAGCACTTCCGAATCGGAATCGGTATTGATGTGGCGGCGGTCGTTCTTGAACATTTCCAGCTTCAACTGCTCCCAGTTGGTCAGGTTGCCATTGTGCGCCAAGGTGATGCCGAACGGCGCATTCACATAGAACGGTTGTGCTTCCTCTTCGCTCGACGAACCGGCCGTCGGGTAGCGGCAATGGCCGATGCCCGTCGTGCCTTGCAGCGAACGCATGTTGCGCGTACGGAAGACGTCACGCACGAGGCCGTTGGCTTTGTGCATGGAAAACATACTGCTGTGATTGGTCGCAATCCCTGCCGCGTCCTGACCGCGATGTTGCAAGAGCAACAATGCATCATAGAGCAATTGATTGACAGGTTGATGGGAAACGACGCCGACGATGCCACACATGGTGTGCTCCTAAACTGTGCTACTGATTTTAAAAAAATTCAAAATTTCACATGCTGCGCGTAAGCGGCAGGCAGATAAGGCTTGATGGCGCGCGCGCCCTGCTCGGCGAGCGGGCTGAGCTGCGCATTTTTCCAGAATGGCTGCTGCGGTATGGAAGTCATGCCACACAAGATGACGGCGGTCAGCACGATCACAAGGCCCCGCGCCACACCGAACAGAGTGCCCAGGGTGCGGTCGGCCAGGCTCAGGCCCGTCACCTTGACGAGCGCGTCGACCGTCATGGACAACAATCCCATCAAAATGCGCACGCCGATGAACAGCACGACGAAAGCCAGCAACAAACGGATGGCTTCGCCAGGCACGGCTTCCGGCAGGAATTTCGCCAGGGTAGCGCCATAGGCGTTGGCAATGACGAACGCCACGATCCAGCTGACCAATGACAGGATTTCCTTGACCAGGCCACGCATCATGCTGATCAGCACGGACGTCACCAGCACGAACAGCACCAGGTAATCGAAGATCGTCACGCGCGTTCAGCCTTGCAACATCACGCCGGTACCAGGCTGCCGCCCAGGCCCAGCTTTTGCAGCTTGGCGCGGGTCTTTTCAGCGTCTTCGCGGCTGCCGAACGGCCCCACGCGCACGCGGATGCGCTCGCCCGCCGGGCTCGAGACTTTCTGCGTGTACGACTTGATGCCCGCATCGCGCAGCTTGTACTGCAATTCGTCGACCTTGTCCTGCGTCGCCAGCGCCGCCACCTGCACCACGAACTTGCCGCTGCCCGCGTCATGTGCCTTGTCTTGTGCTTTCTCTTGCGGCTTGCCTTCCAGAATCGCCAGCGCGCGCGCGGCATCGTCGGCCGATTGCGCCGGTTTGGCAGGCTTCGGCTCGGGCTTGGCTTCCGGCTTTACTTCATGCTTGGGCTCAGGCTTGGGTTCGTGTTTCGGCTCCGGCTTGGTTTCGTGCTTCGGTTCCACCTTGACCGGCTTGGGTTCAGGCTTGGGCTCGGGTTTCGGTTCCACATAGGTCGGTTTGACCGGTGCGGGCTGCGCGGCGGCCAGCACGGGGGCCGGTGCGGGTGTCGGTGCAGGGGTCGGCTTGGCCGCAGGCGGCAGCGGCGCATCGACGATTTCCTCGGACTGGTCCAGGCCATTCGCTGCGGCCTGGGCCGGGACGGCCGGCACGGGCGCCGGTGCAGGCGCGACGGCCTTTTCCTTCGACGGAATATCGATGGCGATATCGTTGAACGGCGCCTTCGGCTCGGAATCGAGCAGCATCGGCAAGCCGACGGCCACGCCCAGGGCCAGGGCAATGGCCCCGACCAGGCGGCGGCGTGCGCGCTTTTTTTCAGGCAAGACCGGATCCGGCGCTTCCTTGCCGCCACGGCGCGATCCGCCGCCACCGGCCGTGTTGGCGGCGCGCTTGCGGGTCGGCGACTGTGCTTCGCCAGGGACATAAAAGCCGCTGTCTTCGCCAGAGGATTCTTGCTTGTTTTTAAACAGTTTCGAGAACAAGCCCATGCGTGATTTTCAGTCGAGTGCGTTTCAGTGAAGTGAGGATTTTCGGGCCTTCATCACGCCGGCTACGGTGAGGAAAGAACCAAAGACCACAATTCTATCATTCTCACCGGCCCGGCTCATTGCATTTGCAAAAGCTTGTGCCGGATCATCGAAAATAGACACAGTATGTTCGCTGCTGTCGGGCTTATCTTCGAGCATGATCTGCACCTTGGCGGCCAGCTCGGAAGCCGTGGCCGCGCGCGGCGACGGCAGGCCCGTCAGACACCAGTGATCGACGTGTTCGCTCATCGCGGCCAATACGCCATCGATATCCTTGTCCTGCATGGAGCCGAACACGGCATAGGTGTACGGGTGGAAACCCATATTGCCGAGGTTCTGGTTCAATGCCGAGGCCGCGTGCGGGTTGTGCGCCACGTCGAGGATCACGCTGGGGCGGCCAGGCAAGACCTGGAAGCGGCCCGGCAGTTCCACCGTCACGAGGCCCGTGCGCACTTCCTGCGCACCCACGGGCAGCTTCAGCTTCAGCACTTCCAGCGCGGCCAGCACGGCCGTCGCATTGAGGATCTGGTTGGCGCCACGCAAGCTTGGATACGCGAGCGAATTGCGGCGCTGCTCGCGCCCGCCGTAGTTCCACTGCTGCTTGTCGCCCGAGTAATTGAAATCGCGGCCCATCAGCCACAGGTCGGCGCCGATGGCCTCGGCATGGTCGATCAGCGATTGCGGCGGCACGGGGTCGCTGCAGATGGCCGCCTTGCCCGGACGGAAGATACCGGCCTTTTCAAAGCCGATCGCTTCGCGCGTGTCGCCCAGGTAATCCGTGTGGTCGATGTCGACGCTGGTGACGATGGCCACGTCGGCATCGATCACGTTGACGGCGTCCAGGCGCCCGCCCAGGCCCACTTCCAGGATGGCCACGTCCAGCTTCGCCTGCGACAGCAGGTGCAAAATCGCCAGGGTGGTGAATTCGAAATACGTGAGCGGCGTGTCGCCGCGCACGGCTTCAACAAAGTGGAAGCCGGCGACGATCTGTTCGTCGCTGGCCATCTCGCCCAGCACGCGGGCGCGCTCATTAAAATCGAGAAAATGCGGCTTGATGTACAGCCCTACTTTGTAGCCAGCGCGCAACAGTACCGATTCCAGCATGGCGCAGGTGGAACCCTTGCCATTCGTGCCCGCCACCATGATCACGGGGCAAGTAAACGCCAGCTGCATGCGCGCCTTGACGGCTTGCACGCGGTCCAGGCCCATGTTGATCTGGGTTTCCGAATGGCGGGTTTCCAGCATGGCGAGCCAGTCCGGCAAGGTGGTGGGGAGGTTTTGCATGGGAGACTTCTTGATGAGGAGACAGTGCGCGAGGCGCGGAGACGGTGTTGCGTGGCAACCGGGCGGGTCCGCAGGACACCGCCCGGCCTGTTACTTTGGCGTTACGCCAACACTTCCACAGCCTGGTTTTGCAACAAGGCCAGCAGACGGGCGATTTCTTCGCGCATCTTGCGGCGGTCGACGATCATGTCGACGGCGCCCTTGGTGACGAGGAACTCGGCGCGCTGGAAGCCTTCCGGCAGTTTTTCGCGCACGGTGTTTTCAATCACGCGCGGGCCGGCAAAGCCGATCAGCGCTTTTGGTTCGGCGATGACGACGTCGCCCATGAAGGCGAACGAGGCGGACACGCCGCCCATGGTCGGGTCGGTCAGCACGCTGATGAATGGCAATTTCTTTTCGGACAGCTTGGTCAGCATGGCCGTGGTTTTCGCCATCTGCATCAGGGACAGCAAGCCTTCCTGCATGCGCGCGCCACCGGTGGCGGTGATGCAAATGAACGGCACTTTCTGTTCCAGCGCGATTTGCGCGCCGCGCACGAAGCGCTCGCCCACGACGGAGCCCATGGAGCCGCCCATGAATTCGAATTCGAAGCACGCCACCACTACCGGCAGGCTCATGATGGCGCCGCCCATGACGACCATCGCATCCGTCTCGCCCGTCGCTTCCATGGCGGACTTCAGGCGGTCAGGGTATTTCTTGCTGTCCTTGAATTTCAAGGTATCGACGGGCAGGATTTCCTGGCCGATTTCATAGCGGCCGCCCGCGTCGAGCAGGCTGTCGAGGCGTTCACGCGCGCGGATGCGCATGTGGTGGTCGCATTTCGGGCACACGTGCAGATTCGATTCCAGGTCCGTACGGTACAGCACGGCTTCGCACGACGGGCACTTGACCCACAGGCCTTCCGGCATGGTTTTGCGCGCGGCAGCATCAGAACGCTGGATGCGCGGTGGCAGCAGTTTTTCCAACCAACTCATATTTTCTCCTTGGGCCCTTGTAGGGGTAGCGTCGGTGGACGCCCCCGGCAGACGGTAAACGGCAACGCCCCCATAGGGCGCCACCAGAAATTTTATCTATTGCACAATTACAGGCAAATCAGTGGCCGAAGTGTAGCCGTTTATCGCCGGGCTGTCGAACTTTGCCGTCAACGCATCTTGCGTAAACAGCAAGCTTGCTCAGGCGTCCAGTGCGGCGCGGATGCCTGCCGTAAAGCTGCGCACGGCGTCGACGGCGCCGCCTGCCGGGGCATTTTCAATTTCCTGGATGATGCGGCTGCCGATCACGACGGCATCGGCCACCTTGGCAACGGCCTTGGCCGTGGCGCCATCGCGGATGCCGAAGCCCACGCCGATAGGTAATTTTACATGCTGGCGGATGGCGGCGAGGCGCTCGGCCACCTGTTCCGTATCAATGTTGCCCGCGCCCGTGACGCCCTTGAGCGACACATAATAGCTGAAGCCGCCGCCAACCTTGGCCACTTGCGCGATGCGCTCTTGCGTTGAAGTGGGCGCCAGCAGGAAGATCAGGTCGAGGCCCGCTTCGCGCATGGCGGCCGCGAATTGCTCGCACTCTTCCGGCGGATAGTCGACGACGATGGCGCCGTCGGCGCCGGCCGCTTGCGCCGCTGCAATGAACGCGGCGCTGCCGATGCGTTCGATGGGGTTGGCATAGCCCATCAGCACCACGGGCGTCGTCTGGTTCGTCTCGCGGAACTGGCGCACATAGCCGAACACGTCGTGGATGCCGACGTTGAATTTCAAGGCCCGTTCGCAGGCGCGCTGGATGACGGGGCCTTCGGCCATGGGATCGGAAAACGGCACGCCCAGCTCGAGCACGTCGGCGCCGCCCTCGACGAGCGCATGCATCAAAGGCACGGTGGCGTCGGGGCCGGGGTCGCCGGCGGTGATGAAGGTGACCAGGCCGGTCTTGTTGTTCGATTTTAAAGTGGCGAAGGTAGTGGCGATACGGGACATGGGATGCTTTCTTTATCGGTGGAGGGTGTCGGATTACGCGCTTGCGCGCTAATCCGACCTACGCAATACTGGAGTTGTCAGTTATTTAACTGAAATTCAATCCCATACGCTCCGCCACGGTATGCATGTCCTTGTCGCCACGGCCCGACAGGTTGGCCAGCACGATCTGGTCTTTCGGCAAGGTGGCCGCCAGCTTGGCCGCGTAGGCCAGTGCGTGCGACGATTCCAGGGCCGGGATAATGCCTTCGATATGGCAGCAGTCGTGGAAAGCCTGCAGCGCTTCGTCATCGGTGATCGACACGTATTGCGCGCGGCCCGAGTCTTTCAGCCACGCATGCTCCGGTCCCACGCCCGGGTAGTCGAGGCCGGCCGAGACGGAGTGCGTCTCGATGATCTGGCCGTTTTCATCCTGCAGCAGATAGGTGCGGTTGCCGTGCAGCACGCCCGGGAAGCCGGCCGTCAGCGAAGCCGAGTGCTTGCCCGTGTCGAGTCCTTCGCCGGCCGCTTCCACGCCGATCAGTTTTACCTCTTTCTGGTCGATATACGGGTAAAAGATGCCCATGGCGTTCGAACCGCCGCCGATGCAGGCCAGCACGTAGTCGGGCTGGCGGCCCGTCATTTCCGGCATTTGCACCAGGCATTCCTCGCCGATCACGGACTGGAAGTCGCGCACCATCATCGGGTACGGGTGCGGGCCGGCCACGGTGCCGATGATATAAAAGGTGTTTTCAATGTTGGTGACCCAGTCGCGCATGGCTTCGTTCAGCGCATCCTTGAGGGTCTTGGAGCCCGACTCGACGGGCACGACGGTGGCGCCCAGCAATTTCATGCGGTACACGTTCTGCGCCTGGCGCTTGACGTCTTCGCTGCCCATGTAGACCACGCACTCGAGGCCGAAGCGGGCGCAGATGGTGGCCGTGGCCACACCGTGCTGGCCCGCGCCCGTCTCGGCGATGATGCGCGGCTTGCCCATGCGCTTGGCCAGCAGGGCCTGGCCGATCACGTTGTTGATCTTGTGCGCACCCGTGTGGTTCAAGTCTTCGCGCTTGAAATAGATCTGCGCGCCGCCGGCCAGCTCGGACCAGCGCTTGGCGTGGTAGATCGGCGACGGACGGCCGACAAAATGTTTCAGCTCGTAGCGGAATTCTTCGAGGAATTCCGGGTCGGCGCTGTAGCGGGCGTAGGCGTCTTTCAGCTCGGCCAGCGCATGCGTGAGCGTTTCGGCAACAAAGGAGCCGCCGTAGGGGCCGAAGTGGCCGCGCAGGTCGGGAAACGGGTAGTCGGTGGCGTGGAACAATGCGGCGGCTGCGCCGGGCGCTGTAGTATGGTCATTCATGGTTGTTTCCTCTGGCAATGATGGCATCGGCATCCCGCACCGCGGCGATAAACGCGCGGACTCGGGATGCGTCCTTGATGCCCTTGGACGCTTCGACACCACTGCTGATGTCGACGGCGTAAGGGCGCACGCGCACCACTGCGTCAGTCGCGTTTTGTACGCTCAAGCCACCACTTAAAACGACCCGAGGCGCGAGTTCTTCTGGAATGAGGGACCAATCAAATACCTTTCCTGCACCGCCATAGGCATCCACATAGGTGTCCAGCAAGAGGCTGGCAAACAAGGGACTGGCGGCGCGATAGCGCTGTTCGTATTCTAGCAAATCTTCAAAGCTGGTGTCGGGTTTGACGCGGAACACTTGCGTAAACGGCGTATTCACGGCAGCGGCCAGCGCGGCGCTGTGTTCGGGCGTCTCGTCGCCATGAAATTGCAGCATCGATAAGGGCGCAACGGCCCTGGTCGCCCGCACCTCGTCCACGCTGGCATTGACGAACAGGCCCACCGCCGTCACGTAGGGCGGCACGGCGGCGATCAGGGCAGCTGCCTGTTCGGGCGTCACGTAGCGGGGGCTTTTCGGATAAAACACGAAGCCGATGGCGTCGGCGCCGGCCGCCACGACAGCGTGAATGTCTTCTACTCTGGTCAGGCCGCAGATCTTGATGCGTGTGCGTGGCATGGCAATCCTTTATTTAATTTGATGCGGATCAAAACCAGGGCAAGGCGCTGCTGCTGTCTTGCGGCAATGCCCATTTCGGATCGTAATCGATCTGCGCCAGGTACAGGCCGTCCGGCATGAAGGTGGGCGCGGCCGCGTGGCGATCCTTGCTTTCCAGCAAATGCCCGAGCCATTCCGGCTTTTCGCGCCCCGTGCCGATGTAGACGAGCGAGCCAACCAGGTTGCGCACCATGTGGTGCAGGAAGGCATTGGCCGTAATCGTAAAAATGACGCAATCGCCGCGCCGCTCGATGCGGATATCATGCATGAGCTTGACGGGCGACTTGGCCTGGCATTGCGCGGCGCGGAAGGCCGTGAAATCGTGCCACCCCAAGAGCGGCTGCACGGCCTGGCGCATCAGTTCCACGTCCAGCGGGCGGAAAAAGAAGCCGGCACGCCCTTCCACCAGCGGCGAACGGGTGGCGTTGTTGTACAACACATAATGATAGGTGCGCGCGCGCGCGCTGAAGCGGGCGTGGAAGAAATCATTGACCGTCGGGTCGCCTTCGAGTTCCCTGGCCCAGCGCACGGCGATGGATTTCGGCAGGAAGGCGTTGACGCCGCGCACCCACGAGTGCACGTCGCGGTTCAGTTCCGTATCGAAATGCACGACTTGCTCGAGCGCATGCACGCCCGTATCCGTGCGGCCGGCGCAGGTGGTGGCCAGGCGCACGCGGGCAAACTGCTCCAGCGCGTTTTCCAGCTGGTCCTGCACCGTCTGCCCGTCTTCCTGTTTCTGGTATCCATGCCAGGCCGTGCCGTCATACTGCAGGCCGAGGACGATACGCTTCAATGGCGTTGCTGTCGTAATATTTTGCATCGAAGCATTATACCGGCGCGCAGGCGGCCCTGCCCTCCGACCACACAAGCGCCTGAGACGGCGTTCAGGGCCAGGCGCGCGGTCGAAGACAGTACGACCAGTACGGCGAAACCGCGCAACGCCGCCATGGACGTCGTATCGACGCTTGACTTAGCTGAGCAGCGCACGCATGGTATTGGCCTTGGCAACCTGCTCTTCGCTGCCGCCCTTGATGACCTCATCGATCAGCTCGCGCGCGCCTTCCTTGTCGCCGATTTCCTGATAGGCGATCGCCAGGTCCAGCTTGGTATCCATTTCCATGTGGATGGCCGACAGCGGGTCGTCCACGCCCACGCTGGCCGTCTTGCCATCGTTGAGGTCCAGGTCGATGCCGGACAGGTCGAACTCCTGTGCCGGCGGTATGGCTTCCGGCAAGGATGCAGGCGTTTGCGCGTCGTCGAACAGGCTGTCGAGGGAAGGCTCGGCCGCCGCGACCGGCGCGGCAGCCGGCGCCACGGGTTCGTCGAGGTCGAAATGGGCCAGGTCGACATCCTTCAGCGGATCAGGCAACGGCGTCAGGCCGGCGCCCACGCCATTGACGGGGCCGGCAGGCGGCTCCAGGTCCAGGCCGAAATCCATGCTGGCGTCATAGTGCGCATCCTGCGTGGTAGCCTGCGGCTTGCTGTCCGGTCCCGGCATGACGATCGGGTCGGTGGTAGAAACAGGCTCGAAATCGAGGCTGTCGAGGTCGAAATCGAGGGGGTCGCGCGCATCGCGGGCCGTCACGGAAGACACCGGCTCGGCCGGCGCCAGGTCGGCCAGCGGTGCCGGCGGCTCGTCTGGCAAGTCCATGCTCTGGCCATGCACATCGTCGCCGGCAGCCTTGCTCAGGCTGACAACGGCGTCGTCTTCCGTATCGCCATACAGGGGATTGGCGGGGTCGAGCGCCAGGCCCAGCGCGGCCGCCTGCGGCCACTCTTCGCCCTGGCCCCGCGTCAGGCTATACAGCTCGCTGGCCTGGTCTTCAAACGCGCGCACGTCGTTGCGGGCCGAATAGATTTCCAGCAGCTTCAGGCGGGCAGCATGGCGTTCCGGGTGGATGCGCAAGGCTTCCTTGAGGATATCTTCCGCCTGGCCATCGCGGCCGTAGGCGATATACACGTCCGCTTCGGCGACCGGGTCCGTTTCATTCGCGTCGAGCATGCTGGCGCCCGCCGCCGCGGCCACGCCGGCAGCGGCGGCGCCCGTACCGAACAGGTGATTGCTCGCTTCGGACTGCTGGTCTTCCGGCGCCAGGCCGGCCGGCGGCGCCACGGGCGCTTCCGGCTCGACCACGGGCGCGATATCTTCGGGCGGCGGCGCATCCTTGCGGCGGCGCGCGACCACCAGCGCGGCCACTGCCGCCAGCAATGCAGCCAGGCCGATGCCAATGGCGCCCAGGTGGTCATTGATCTTGTCGGTGATGGTCGGTTCCAGCGGCGACGGTTTTTTCACCAGCGGCACCGGCTTCGCTTTGGGAACGGGCGGCTGGGCTTCGACTGGCACGCTGGCAACAGCCGGTGCGCTGGCGGCGACCTCGGCCGGTTTGGCGGGCGCCGGGGCGCTCTTGTCGGCCATGGCCTTGCTCTTGACCGCCATCAACTTTTCCAGGTCGCTGACGTTCTTTTCCAGCTCCTTGACGCGGGCAGCCGCTTCATCGACCTGTTTCGCCTTGGCGATCTTGTCTTCCTCGCTGGCCACCGCGCTCTTGCCGGCCGACTTGGCCGCCGGCTCCGCCTTCGACAGTTTCAGCTTGTCTTGCGATTCGCTGACGGCCGTCGGTTTTTCCTGCACCTTCGTCGCGCCGATCTTGCCGGCCGTGCTTTGCGTCGCTTGCGCCGCCTTGGCCGGCTTGCTTTGCGACACCTGGCCCGCCAGCTTGTTACGGTAGGCTTCGAAATCGATGGCGTGCGCCGTCACGATACCCTTCGCTTCCGCCGCACCGGTGGCGCGCACGGTGTCCGCGCCCGGCACGGCCAGGATGCGCCCGGCCTGCATGCGGTTCATGTTCTCGCCCTTGAAGGCGTCGGGATTGGCGCGGTACAGAGCGACTAGCATCATGTCGAGCGAGACGCCCGATGGTTTCAGTTCACTGGCGATGCGGCTCAGGGTGTCGCCCGCCTTGACCTTGTATTCCCCGGCAGGCTTTTTCGCCGCGGCTGGGGCAGCTTCGGCCGCCGCCTTGCCTTTGCCCGGTTCGGCCGGGGCCGTCACTTGCGCGCCGCGCGTCTGGCGCGCTTCCGGCGTGTCGAGCACGAACGCATATTCGCGCACCTGGCGTCCGCTCTTGCTGCTCAGCTCCAGCAACAGGTCGACCATGGGTTCGGCCACCGGCTGCGCCGAGCTGATGCGGATGAAGGGCTTGCCATTGCGGTTTTCCACGGCAAACGTCAGCGCGTTCAACGCGGGATTGAATTCCACGTTGGCCTGGCGGTAGGCATCCGGCGGCGCCAGCTTGGCCAGCAAGCTCGATGCCTCGCCTGGCTTGATGGCCGATAATTCGACCTCGGCGCGCAGCGGCTGGCCGGCGGCGGACAGCACCGTGATCTTGCCCAGCTCGGCTGCGGATGCCGCCGGTGACAATAACACCGCACAGGCGACAGCGCTGCTGAGTGTTTTAATGGCAAGGGAGGCGACCCGGGGACGAGTGTGTACAGGCATAGTTGGCGGCATCTTAGTTGACATGGGAAAACTGTTACTTTTCCAGAGGTATCAACATATCATCATGCCCAGAGCTATGCAAGCTCCGCATGGTTGAGCCTTGACGGGCTCAGGACGAAAAAAAAGCCGGGAAAACAGCCCCGGCTTTATCTGGATCAGCAATTTATGGCGGTTACGCGTCCAAGAGGATGCGCAGCATGCGGCGCAGCGGCTCGGCCGCGCCCCACAACAACTGGTCGCCCACGGTGAACGCGGACAGGTATTCGCCGCCCATGCTCATCTTGCGCACGCGGCCGACGGGAATCGTCAGGCTGCCCGTGACGGCGGCCGGCGACAGGTCGCGCACGGAGGCTTCGCGCGTGTTCGGCACGAATTTCACCCATTCGTTATTGCTGGCGATGATGTCGTTGATTTCATCGAGCGGCACGTCTTTTTTCAGCTTGATGGTCAGCGCCTGCGAATGGCAGCGCATGGCGCCGATGCGCACGCACAGGCCGTCGACAGGAATTTCCTTGGTACCGAAGTCGAGGCCGCGGCCGAGGATCTTGTTCGTTTCCGCGCCCGCCTTCCACTCTTCCTTCGACTGGCCGTTGCCCAGATCCTTGTCGATCCACGGGATCAGGTTGCCGGCCAGCGGCGCGCCGAATTGCTTGATTTCATCCGGGGAATAGCCGTGCTGGGTGGCCAGCACCTGGCGGTCGATTTCCAGGATGGCGGAAGCAGGGTTGTCCAGCAGCGCTTTGACGGAACCGTTGATGGTGCCAAATTGCGTCAGCAGTTCGCGCATGTGCTGCGCGCCGCCGCCCGATGCCGCCTGGTACGTCATCGACGTCATCCAGTCGATCAAATCGTGCTGGAACAGGCCGCCCAGGCCCATCATCATGCACGAGACGGTGCAATTGCCGCCGATATAGTTCTTGACGCCCTTGCCCAGCGCATCCTTGATGACGTGCAGGTTGACTGGGTCGAGCACGATGACGGCGTCTTTTTCCATGCGCAAGGTCGAGGCCGCATCGATCCAGTAGCCGTTCCAGCCGCTGGCACGCAGCTGCGGGAACACGGCGCTCGTGTAGTCGCCGCCCTGGCAGGAAATAATGATGTCGCACTTGGACAGTTCGGCGATGTTGTTGGCATCCTTGAGGATGGTTTCATTCTTCGCCATGGCCGGCGCCGAGCCGCCCGTGTTCGAAGTGGTGAAAAACACCGGTTCGATATGGGCGAAATCGCCCTCTTCCTGCATGCGTTGCATCAGGACCGAACCGACCATACCGCGCCAACCTACCAAGCCAACTAATTTCATTACCATTCCTCAAGATGAGACGGCGACTGCCGTCATTAGACTATTTTATCCCAGTGCTTTTACAACTGCATCGCCCATGGCCTCTGTACCGACCAAAGTCGTGCCCGCTTCGTGGATGTCGGCCGTGCGCAAGCCCTGTGCCAGCACTTGCTTGACGGCGCCCTCGATGCGGTTTGCCTGCTCTTCGCGGTTCAGCGAATAGCGCAGCATCATGGCCGCCGACAAGATCGTCGCCAGCGGATTGGCGATGCCCTTGCCCGCGATATCGGGCGCCGAGCCGTGCGATGGCTCGTACAGACCCTTGTTGTTGGCGTCCAGCGAAGCGGACGGCAACATGCCGATCGAACCCGTCAGCATGGCGGCCGCATCCGACAGGATGTCGCCGAACATGTTACCAGTCACCATGACGTCGAATTTCTTCGGCGCCCGCACCAGCTGCATGGCCGCGTTATCGACATACATGTGGTCGAGCGCCACGTCCGGGTACTCCTTGTGCACGTCGGTGACGATGTCTTTCCAGAACTGGAAGGTTTCCAGCACGTTCGCCTTGTCCACGCTGGTGAGCCTCTTGTCGCGCTTTTGCGCAGCCTGAAAAGCCACGTGGGCGATGCGGCGGATTTCGCCTTCCGCATAGCGCATGGTGTCGTAGCCTTCGCGCTGGCCCTTGAACGGACCGTCCGGGCACTCGCGCACGCCGCGGGGCTGGCCGAAATAAATGTCGCCCGTCAATTCGCGGATGATCAAAATATCCAGGCCGGACACCACTTCCGGCTTCAGGGTCGAGGCGCCCGCCAGTTCCGGATACAGAATGGCCGGACGCAGGTTGGCGAACAGGCCCAGGTTCTTGCGCAAACCCAGGATCGCCTGTTCCGGGCGGAACTGGCGCTCCAGATTGTCATATTTGTAGTCGCCGACGGCGCCGAACAGCACGGCATCGGCCGCTTTCGCCAGGGCCAGGGTGGCTTCCGGCAAAGGGTGTCCATGGGCCGCATAGCCGGCGCCGCCCACGGGCGCCGTTTCCAGTTCGAACGATTCGCCCAGCACATGCAAGACCTTGACGGCTTGCGCGACGATTTCAGGACCGATGCCGTCGCCGGGTAAAATTGCAATTTTCATATTTTTATCGATTAGATGACGTTGGCGAGCCAGGGTTGATTATGCAGATGCCGCTCTTCGAAGGCGCGGATGTCGTCCGCATGGCGCAGGGTCAGGCCGATATCGTCGAGGCCATTCATCAGGCAATATTTGCGGAAGGCGTCGATCTCGAACGGGTACGACACGGAACCATTGCTGGTGCGCACGCATTGCTGCTCCAGGTCCACCACCAGCTTGTAGCCGGGGAAAGCCTTGACTTCATTGAACAGGTGCTCGACCTGGCTTTCCGGCAGCACGATGGGCAGCAAGCCGTTCTTGTAGCAGTTGTTGAAGAAGATGTCGGCAAACGAGGGCGCGATGATGGCGCGGAAGCCATATTGGTCCAGCGCCCACGGCGCGTGTTCGCGCGAGGAGCCGCAGCCGAAGTTCTTGCGTGTCAGCAAGATCGAAGCACCCTGGTAGCGCGGCTCATTGAGCACGAATTCGGGGTTCAGCGGGCGGCGGCTGTTGTCCTGGCCTGGTTCGCCATGGTCGAGGTAGCGCCATTCGTCGAACAGGTTGGGGCCGAAACCGCTGCGGTGGATCGATTTCAGGAATTGCTTCGGGATAATCGCGTCGGTGTCGACGTTGGCGCGGTCCAGCGGGGCGACCAGGCCTTCGTAAATCGTAAATTTATCCATGCTGTTTCTACTCGGTAGGACGCGCGGCGCAGGGCGCCGGCACGTCACGGTTTATTTTCCGCCGGCGCCAGTGACGACCTGGCCGACTTTCTGCACGTCGCGGCCGATGCCGGAGACGGTGTTGCAGCCAGACAGGATGACGGTGGCGATGAGGAGGGCGAAGAGTTTTTTCATGATGAGTTCTCGATAAGAAAGATGGGACTGATACCGCTAGTGTAAACCAGCGGCGCCAGTCCCTTCCGTCATCGCAATCCCCGCACGTCGACAAAGTGGCCGGCGATGCCCGCCGCCGCCGCCATCGCGGGCGACACCAGGTGGGTACGGCCACCCTGCCCTTGCCGGCCTTCGAAGTTGCGGTTCGACGTGGATGCGCAGCGTTCGCCCGGCTCCAGGCGGTCCGCATTCATGGCCAGGCACATGGAGCAGCCCGGCTCGCGCCACTCGAAGCCGGCATCCTTGAAGATGCGGTCCAGTCCTTCGCGCTCGGCCAGGTCCTTGACGAGGCCGGAACCGGGCACCACCAGCGCCAGAGTGACATTCGAGGCGCGGTACTTGCCGCGCACCACGGCGGCGGCCGCGCGCAAATCCTCGATGCGCGAATTGGTGCAGGAACCGATGAAGACCTTGTCGATGCGGATATCTTCGATGGCCGTGTTGGGTTTCAGGGCCATATACACGAGCGCCTTTTCCATCGCATCGCGCTTGACGCTGTCTTTTTCCAGGTCGGGGTCGGGCACGCGGCCATCCACGCCGACCACCATTTCGGGCGACGTGCCCCAGGTCACTTGCGGTACGATCTCGGCGGCGTTGAGGGTGACGACGAGGTCGAAGCGGGCGCCCGGGTCCGAATGCAGGGTGCGCCAATAGGCGACGGCGCGTTCCCAGTGCGGACCGGCCGGCGAGAACGGACGGCCCTTGACGTAATTGATGGTGGTGTCGTCGACGCCGATGATGCCGGCGCGCGCACCCGCCTCGATGGCCATGTTGCACACCGTCATGCGGCCTTCCATCGACAGCGCGCGGATGGCCGAGCCGCCGAACTCGATACAGTAGCCCGTGCCGCCGGCCGTGCCGATCTTGCCGATGATGGCCAGCACGATGTCCTTGGCCGTCACGCCGGCCGGCAGCGCGCCGTCGACTTGCACCAGCATGGATTTGGATTTCTTTTGCAGCAAGGTTTGCGTGGCCAGCACGTGTTCCACTTCGGACGTGCCGATGCCGTGCGCCAGCGCGCCGAAGGCGCCGTGCGTTGACGTGTGCGAGTCGCCGCAGACGACCGTCATGCCGGGCAGGGTCGCGCCCTGTTCGGGGCCGATCACGTGCACGATGCCCTGGCGCTTGTCGTTCATGTTGAAGTAGGTCAAGCCGTAGTGCTTGGCGTTCTTGTCCAGGGTTTCCACCTGCAGGCGCGAGACCGGATCGGCAATGCCGTCCACGCGGCTCGTGGTCGGCACGTTATGGTCGGCCACGGCCAGGTTGGCGGAAATGCGCCATGGCTGGCGGCCCGCCACGCTGAGACCGTCGAAGGCTTGCGGGCTGGTGACTTCGTGCAGCAGGTGCCGGTCGATATACAAAATTGTCGTGCCATCATCTTCGGCCCGAACAACGTGGGATTCCCAGAGTTTGTCGTAAAGCGTCTTCATCATGATTTATGCAGCGTTGCCACAGCCTGTAGTAAGTGATCAAGTGATACCAGGTCATACGGTGATCCACAAGGATTATGCCATATATTGGGCGGCACAGAACTGAAACAGGCAAAAGCGTGGGATTGGCGATACAAAGTTTGGCCACATTGTTGGATATGAGCTGGAAATTGCCGATATCGGCTTGCCAGCGCCATCACAAGCCCATCCGTACGCGGCCGGCCGAAGGACTGACGGCGGCGGCAGAAATACATGTTTTTACTCAATCTTTCATGTATTGTGTTTCGACAATAATGACCGGCGCACGCGCGCCACCACACCTGGGGACTTCGATGCAACTGAATTTGTTGGCGCTGGCCGCCCTGAGCCTGGCCGGCAGCCATGCGGCGGCGGCCACGCCGGGAGAAACATGCGTACAGGACTTGCGCGCCATTGCGCCCTTCCTGCTGGAAAACGACACGGGCGCGCACCAGCACCTGGAGCAAAAGGGACAGGCGTATTTCGACCTGGCGCTGGCCACGGCCGCCACGGCGGCCGCCAGCGCAGCCGATGGCAAGGCCTGCGATGCAATCTTGGAAAACTATGCGCGCACGTGGCGCAAGGGCCACCTGCACGTAAAGCCGGGCAGCGCGCTCGATATCGCCAAACCGGCGCCGGCGCGCCCCGCCACGCCGGGACAGGCAGCACCATCGAAGGCGCCGGCGCTGCGGATATTGTCGGACTCGACCGTGCTGCTGACCTTGCCCAGCTTCCACGGCAGCTACCGCGCCGCCGTCGCCAGCCTGCTCGACACGCACCGCGCGGCGCTGGCGGCGCGTCCCAACTGGATACTCGACGTGCGCCGCAACGGCGGCGGCAGCGACAGCACGTATGCGCCGCTGCTGTCCTGGATCAGTTCGGATGAAATCGTCACGATGGGCGCCGAATGGCTGGCCACCCCAGCCAATATCGACGGCCAGGAAAAAGTCTGCGCGCTGCTGGCGCCTGGCGACCAGGCGTGCGCGGCCTTTGCAAGCCAGGCCGTGGCGCAGATGCGCAGCGTCAAGCCGGGCCAGTACGCGCCGCAGCAAAGCAACGGCACCGTCATCTATACGCGCGTGGACACGCCGGAGCCGCGCCGGCCGGCGCGCGTGGCCGTGCTGGTAGACCGCGACTGCGCCAGCTCCTGCGAAGAATTCCTGCTGGCGGCGCGGCAAAGTTTTCATGTGAAATTGATCGGCCGCAACAGCTACGGCGCGCTCGACTATTCGAACATGCGCCTGCACATCCTGCCGTCGGGCCAGCGCCACCTGCAATACGCCACCTCGCGCTCGGCCCGCTTGCCGCATTTGCAGGTCGACCTGGGCGGCATCATGCCCGACATCTATCTGCCGCCACCGAAGGACGAAGCGGAGCGCGCCGAGGAAGTGCTGCGCGTGCAGCGCTGGCTGGAAGGCGGCACGCTACGCCCCAACAATATTTGACACCGCTGGCGCCATAAAAAAAGCCCGCTATATCTAGCGGGCTTTCTCATGAATACAATGATACTTACATCAGGCCGCCAACCGTACGCTGCCTCTACACCCGTCCATCAGGAACGACAGACCCACAACCAGCACCAGCTCGCCTTCGGCCGAGCGGGCCGTACCGGTAATGCCT
Source organism: Janthinobacterium sp. EB271-G4-3-2 (assembly GCF_020858035.1). Classification (NCBI taxonomy): domain Bacteria; kingdom Pseudomonadati; phylum Pseudomonadota; class Betaproteobacteria; order Burkholderiales; family Oxalobacteraceae; genus Janthinobacterium; species Janthinobacterium sp. EB271-G4-3-2. The sequence continues at coordinate 128,125 of NZ_JACYMG010000003.1, forward strand.
TCCACCGTGATGGCCGTCATCGGCTTGATCACGAGGTCGGCCGTGCCATCGACGGCTTCCACGGCGAGAATGTACGGCTGCGGGGCAGCGACAACGATGCCGACGCGCTCGCTGCACGATTCGTAGCCCAGCGAGCCGGCCAGCGACCGCACGGGCAATGGACGGCCCTGGTCTTTCAGCACGGGCGCGCCGCCCACTTCCATGAAGGTTTCCGGCAATTCGACGACGCGCTGCACCACCGCCATCGGCAGCGCCAGCGCGGCGCCCGAGGTCGACACGAGCATGGTCGGCACGATCGACAATTCGATCGGCAGGCGGATGGCGAACTTGGTGCCCTTGCCCAACGTGGATTCGATGTGGATGGCGCCGCGGTTTTTCTCCACGGCCGTTTTCACCACGTCCATGCCCACGCCGCGCCCGGAAACGCTGGAGGCGACTTCCTTGGTCGAGAAGCCCGGCAGGAACACCAGCTGGAAGCATTCGTCGTTGCTCAGTTGCGCGTTTTCGCTGATCAAGCCCTTTTGCTGGGCCTTGCTGCGCAGGAAGACCGGGTCCATGCCCTTGCCGTCATCCTGCAGCACGATCATGACGCTGTTCGCTTCCTGCCATGCCTTGAGCGAAATATACGATTTGGCGGGCTTGCCGGCGGCCAGGCGCGCTTCCGGCGATTCGACGCCATGGTCGAGCGAGTTGCGCAGCATGTGCACGAGCGGATCGTACAGGCTGTCCACGACGACGCGGTCGACTTCCGTCTCCGCGCCTTCGATGGTCAGCTCGACATCCTTGCCCAGGTCTTTCGCCAGTTCGCGCACGAGGCGCGGGAATTTCTGGAACAGGCGGCCGACGGGCTGCATGCGCGTGGCCAGGGTGGCCCGCTGCAGTTCCGTCGAGTAGCGCGAGGCCCGTTCCAGGGTTTCCGCCAGGGTCGCCATCAGGGTGGCGGCCTGGCCTTCGAATTTGAATTGCAGCAAGCGCTCGAGCAGCACGGCGGCCTGGTTGGCGGCCTGCACGGATTCGCCGGCCACTTCCAGCAGCGCGTCGAGCTTGACGGCATCGACGCGGATGCTGTCTTCCTTGACGGGCGCGGCATGGCGTACTTCCGGACGCTCTTCGCGTCGTTCGGCGCCATCCCAGGCCTTGGCGGCCGGTTTGGCGGCAGCGGAGGCAGGTGCTGCAGGTGCGGCGGCGGCCACAGCGGGCGCAGCGGCGGCGGACACGGGCGCGGCAGCGACCCGGCTACCCTCGGGCACGACGGCGTTGTACATGGCTTCCCAGTCCAGGCCATCGGCGCCGGCAGTGGCAACGGCGGCGGCCGGCGCGGCCACAACAACTTCGGCAACCTCGGCAACGGGAGCGGCCACTTCCGCCACGGCGGCGGCTGGCGCAGGCGCGTCCATGCCCTTGCCTTCGATGGCATTCGTCAGGATGTGTTCCAGCTCTTCCGGCATGGCCGGCAAGCTTTCCGGCGCGGCGCCATTCGCCAGCTCCGTCAGCTGGCCGGCCACGAAACCGGACGCTTGCAGCGCCGCCTCGATGGCGATCGGGGTCACGGGCGCGGCGCCCGTGCGCAAGGCATCGAACAGGTTTTCCGTCAGATGGCAGGCCGCCACCAGCGCGGGCAAGCCCATGAAGCCGGCGCCGCCCTTGATGGTGTGGAAGGAACGAAACACGGCATTCAGTGTTTCCTTGTTGTCAGGATCGCGCTCGAGGCGCAACAAGTGCTCTTCAACATTAACCGCAAGATCCATCGCCTCAACGACGAAATCCTTGAGCATATCGTCCATTAGAATCCCAAATCCGCAAGAAGGTCGTCTACATTATCCTGGTCCAGCGCCACCGACGGCACGGACGGGCCCTGCATCAGCGGCACCGGCTTTTGCGCCAGTTTCTCGCGCACTTCGGCCGGTGCGTTGTCGCGCAGCAGCTGGGCCAGTTCGTTTTCCACCGTCTTGGTGATGTTGACCACTTTTTTGATCAGCTGGCCCGTGATGTCCTGGAAGTCCTGCGCCATCATGATTTCCAGCAAGCGCGCTTTCTCCGCTTCCGTTGCCTCGGCAACGGCTTGCGCGAACTGGCGCGAGTCGCCGGCCAGCGCCTTGAATTCTTCCAGGCTCAGCTTGCCGTCGAACAGGGCCGTCCAGCGGCCGTCCATGTCCTTGGCCTTCTTCGACAGCACATCCTGCGCCGGCATGCCTTCGTCGAGCGTGTTCAGAACCTTGTTGGCAGCCTGTTCCGTCAGGGTGGCGACATATTCCAGGCGGTCCTGGGCGTCGACGATCTGCGACGACGCTTCCGTCAATGCCTTGTCGTAGCCCAGTTCGCGCAGCGAATCGTGCAGCAGGCGCACGATGCCGCCCAGGCGCTCGAACATCGGCTTGTCGGACTGGTCGACGGGATCGGCCGCGTCGCCAGGCGCGTCGGCGCCGGCAGCGGGCGCCGCTTCCGGCGCGGCTGGCGTTTCTGCCGCGGCGGCTGCCGGCACGGCGGCGCTGGCCGACACGGAGTCGAACAGCGCGTCGAAATCGTCCTCCGCGATCACGGCGGGAGCGGGCGCGGCGGCAGGCGCGGGCTGAGCCGCGGCCGCACTTTGCGCAGATACTTCATCGAATAATGCGTCGAAATCATCAGCGGCGTTGGTCATATCCCTGCTTCTCCATAATTTGTCAAAATTCCGCCTGAACTGTGCGTTTTACAGACTGATACCCACAATTTCTCGATTAAGATGATTTGAGGCAATACCGCTGCGATGGTGCGAGTGTAGCAGGGCGCCGCCCTGTTGGTAAATCTCAAAACGCGCTTCCTGGTGCAAAGCTGGCCCACAAGAGCTTTTCCACCGGGAAATAAGTGTTCCTGCTGTTGTATTTTGAAATACTACCATTGGCGTGCGTGCAAGACCACGCGCCGTACAAGAAATCCTGCTTCCGGGCGCCCGCGCAACAGCGCAGTATGGACATCGTTACAGCTAAAACACGATCTTTCTGCCAATGTTGTCTATACTGAAGGTGCAGTTGTATTGATAATTATCAAGTCTTTACATGAATACAATGCTGCCGCCGCGTCTACAATAAGAGGCGTTGCGCGCGCTCAGTCATCGCCAAAGGACCTGCCATGTATAAGAAAATTCTGATCGCCACGGACGGCTCCACCGTCTCCAACTTGACGGCCTGTGCCGGCGTTGCCTTTGCCGAACAGATGCACGCCGACATCCTTGCCGTGTACGTGGCGCCCGAATACCAGTACCCGGTATACATCGAGATCATTCCGCCAAGCTACCCCAGCGAGGAGGAATATCGCATCGCCATGCGCAAGGCGGGCGCCGACCACTGGCAGCCCATCCTCGACGCAGCCGCCAAGCGGGGTCTGGAAGCGACGGGCTTGACGGCCTTTTCCGACAGCCCCGCCCTGAAAATCGTGGAAGTGGCGCAATTGCAGCATTGCGACCTGATTTTCATGGGCTCGCATGGCCGTAGCGGCTGGGGGCAATTGCTGCTGGGCAGCGTCACCAACAAGGTGCTGTCGCACTCGAAATTGCCGGTACTCGTGCATAGGCTGATCAAGGAGCCACCGTCGGAATAAGGGGTCACATGGCCATGGAGGCCGCCGTTGCCGGCACATTAAGAAAAAGGCAAATTTCGGCCGCGTCAGTTAAAATGGCAACGTTTCTCGTTTCTCAACATTTGATTGTCCGGTGACGGACAGAGCAGATTTCACGCATCCAGATTGCCCGCCTATGATACGTATTGTGATTGCCGACGACCACACCATCATGCGAGAAGGATTGAAGCGCATCCTTGACGGCGCGCCGGACATCGATATCGTGGGTGAAGCCATCGACGGCTTTGAAGTACTCAACCACGTACGCCAGGGCGGTTTCGACCTGCTGCTGCTCGACCTGTCGATGCCGGGCCGCAGCGGCGTCGACCTGATCCGGCAAATCCGCAGCGAAGCGCCGAAGCTGGCCATCCTGATCCTCACCATGCATGAGGAGGAACAATATGCGGTGCGCGCCATCCGCGCCGGCGCGCAAGGCTATCTGACCAAGGAAAGCGCGGGTACCCAGCTCGTGGGCGCCATCCACAAGGTGGCGTCGGGACGTCCGTATATCAGCGCCGAGGTGGCGGAGCAACTCGTGCTCAACATCATGATGCCAAATGAAAGTTTGCTGCACAAACAGTTGTCGGACCGCGAGTTCGAAGTCTTTTCCCTGCTGGTGGCGGGCAAGTCGATCACGGAAATTGCCAACAATCTGCACCTGAGCGTCAAGACGGTGAGTACGCACAAGACGCGCATCATGCAAAAGATGGGCATGAGTTCGTTGTCGGAAATGGTCCAGTACGCCGTGGCGCACCGCCTCTTATCCCCCTTCAAGACTTGAGCACGGCGGCGCGCGCACGCGCGTCGACCGTAGGAACAATCCTACCTCAGCTACCACAGCTCCTACTGCCATATTCAGCCACTGCTGATATTAATTGGATACGGTTGTTGGCATACTGAAACCAGTAATCAAGTTGCTGGGAAGTTATTTCATCACACAGCAAGTCGTCAGCGAATTGAGCTTTATCTGCCTGGACGCGCGCCGCCCCTTCCCTGCCCGCCGTCCTGCGCACCCTGTTATTCAACTCTGAACTACCTGTCACCAGGAGATGAACATGCTGTCCACGCAAACGCCCGAAACCCGCGCCGCCTCCCCATCGCTGGCCCCCTCCTCCCCGATGGAAGCAGGGCGCCAGCGCCAGGGGCGGCTCTGGTCGAACCTGAAGGAGGTGTGCGACCTGCTGCATATCTCCAGCGCCTGCACCATCGCCGCCGACGAACTGCTGTTCCAGCATGTGCAATTCAAGACGGGCCAGCGCGTGCACACCATCGGCCAGCCGTTCGACACCCTGTACATCGTCAATTCGGGCTTCCTGAAAACCGTGCTCATCGATGAATTCGGCAATGAACAAGTACTGAGCTTTCCCATGAAGGGCGACATGCTGGGCGTTGACGGCATCCACTCGCGCCATTACTCCTCGGAAGCGGTGGCCCTATCCGACTGCGACCTGATCCTGCTGCCGTTCAAGAAGCTGACGGCGCTGGGACGTGTCCACCTGGAACTGGAAAACGTCATGTACGGCGTGATGAGCCGCGAACTGGTGCGCGAGCAGGCGATGATCGGCATGCTGGGCGCCTTGAGTGCCGAAGCCCGCGTGGCGCGCTTCCTCGTTTCGCTGGCCGACCGCTTCGCGCAGATGGGTTACTCGAGCAAGCTGTTCAACCTGCGCATGACGCGCCATGAAATCGGCAGCTACCTGGGCCTGACCCTGGAAACGGTGAGCCGCACCCTGTCCGCCTTCAATGAAATCGGCCTGATCTCGGTTGACCAGCGCACCATCGGCATCAAGGATCCGGACGCCCTGAAAACACTGCGCCGCCTGCCGCCTTCGCGCTCGCGCGCCAAGCAGCTGGCCGCCGCCAAGCTCAAGGCCGACACCACCGCCGCGGCGGCCGCCTCGGCCCAATTGCTGGCCACGATTTAACGCCATCCCGCTTTCTTCCAGCTTGGCACAGGCTTGACCCGGCCAAGGCGCGCACCGCCTTGCCGGGTCTTTTTTGCCGCCACCGCCCCTCCACGCCGCGCCAGCGGCCGCCTTTGAACGACCTCGTCGGCCAAGGCGTCGCGCTGCCATAAAAAAGCGCAGGTTCCACACAAATAAGCCTTGCTTTTCGGGCCACATTCAACAATAATGCAAATACGAATCATTCTCAACTGAGATAAAGAAAGCCCAACATGCAAAGCTCAAAACCAGCCTTGATCCAGGATGCCGCTACTGCCCACGTCCGTCCTCCCGTCAGCATGGCCCAGCCGGCGCGCCGCATCACCAGCGAAGCCCTGTTGCAGCAGGGCCGCGAAGTGGAGATTGAACACAGCGGCAAGATCTATCGCCTGCGCGTCACCCAATTGAACAAGCTGATCCTGACTGCCTGAAGCAGCACGGCAGCCAGTCACCACACTCGCCAGCCAGTCGCGCCCCGTGCGCGCAGCCAGCCAAACCACCGCACAGGAGTGTTTGATGGCGCACGACCGACCTTCCCCGATGTTTTCTTCCCCGCAAGGCCAACAGCCTGAGTTGCTGCTCTCGGCCGTGCTGCACCTGATGTCACACTATCATGCGGGCAGTCCCTGCGAGAAACTGGCCGGTGTCATCGAACGCCATCTGCAAGCGCTGGCCGGCTCGCCCGGCCTGAGTCCCGTGCTGCAAGCAACTTGCCAGCAACTGTCCCAGCAATGGGCCACCTTGGTGGCGCTGCACCAGCCCACGCCGCCGAAGACCACCTTGCTGGATCGCCTGGCACGCATGCTGAGCGCCAGGCGCCCCGCTTCGCCCCTGCCGCAATAGTTCTCTTCAACATTTCCACCGCCCAACAGGATACCGCCATGTGTGACAAAGACCAGTCCCTGCCCGTCATCAGCAATTGCGCCCACGCCGACACGGAAACGGCGGCGCTCGCTTCGCGCCGCCGCCGGCTGTGGGAACTGTCGCACACCTGCCATTGTCCGCTGGTCGGCGTGGGTTTGCCATTGGGCTACCTGCGCAAACTGGTAGGCAAGATGACGGGCGGACGCGTGCTGGCCGACGACTACGAAGTGCACGTGGGCGCCGTGACGGAATGCGGCGCGCGCAACCGCCTGTCCGAAGCGCTGCAAAAGGAACTCGAACGCCGCTACGCTCCCGTGATCCTGCGCTTTCGCGGCGCCAAGACGACGGAGCAGGTAGCGCAACTGTGGCGCACGGCCGTCGCCAACGGCGACGTGTCGGGCGCTTTCTGGGCCGGCCTGACGCACCCGCGCTGCGATGCCGAGCTGGAAGAGCAGATGTGCCGCGACCTGCACATGATCCAGCACCAGGCCGGCGCCTGCGTGCGCGCCGACATGGGCAAGTTTACGGCCTTGCAGGAAGAAAACGCGCGCCTGACGCACGAACTGGCCAAGCTGCAACAACGCAGTCAGGCCGCCCTGATGGAAAAGACGGGCGAGCTGGAACGCCAGGAGGCCGTGCTGCTGCGCACGCGTGCCGAGGCCATCGGCAAGGACAGCGTGATCGACGGCTTGCGCGCGGAACTGGCGCAGTTGCAGGCCGCCATCCCCGCGCTGGAATCGCGCACGCGCCTGGTCGAGCGCCTGGCGCAAATGGATGAGCGCGAAAAGGAATTGCGCCAGCAAATCGCGGAATTGAAACAGGCCCAGCCGCGCCCGGCCGCCGTCGCGCCACCACCGGCGCCGAAGCTGGAAGTGCCGACCGGCGGCAAGCTGAAAATGCCGATCCGCCTCGTCGACCAAAGCGTCTTGTGCGTGGGCGGACGCAGCGGCAATGTCGCCACCTACCGCGCCCTGATCGAGCGGGTGGGCGCGCAGTTCGCCCACCACGACGGCGGCCTGGAAGACAATGCCAACCTGCTCGATTCGAGCCTGGCGGCGGCCGACCTGGTGATTTGCCAGACGGGCTGCATCAGCCACAGCGCCTACTGGCGCGTGAAGGATTACTGCAAGCGCACGGGCAAGCGCTGCGTCTTCATCGACAACCCCAGCATCTCCAGCCTGGCGCGCGGCTTGCAGGAAGTGAGCGCGGACATCGAACCCGCCGCGCTGAACGCGGCAGGGTAAGAGCGGGACGCCACAGCACGCCCCCGCGATTTTCCTGCGCCAGCTGGTTTCAGCAGGGGTCCTGGTTGGCACGCACCTGGTTGCGGCCATTGCGTTTCGCCGCATAGACTTCGCGGTCCGCCATAGCCAGCAAGTCCTCGGCGCTCATGCCTGCCCGGTAGGCGGCCACGCCGATGGACACCGTGGCCAGAATCGGCGGCTCGGTTTCCAGCGCCGCCTGCGCTACCACCTGGCGGATGCGCTCGGCCACTTCACAGGCTTGCGCCAAGTCTGCCGAGGGCAGCAGCGCGACGAACTCCTCGCCGCCAAAGCGGGCGCTCAGGTCTCCTTTCCTCAGGGGCGAAGCGATGCGTCTGGCCACAGCTTGCAGGGCCTGGTCGCCCACGCCATGGCCGTGCGTATCGTTGATTTTCTTGAAGTAGTCGATATCGAGCATCAGCAGGGAAAACACGGCACCGCGCCGGTCACCCTCGACGATCAGGTTTTCCAGCGCCAGGTCCAGGGCACGACGGTTCAAGTGTCCCGTCAAGGCGTCGGTGCTGGCCAGGCGATTGGCGTGGATCAGATGCTGCTGCAGGCGCTCGGCCAGGGCACCGTTTTCCAGCCGCAGCCGGATTCCTTCAATGACGCGGGTGGAGATCGGGCCGATGGTATAGATCAGCAGCGCACAATACACGGACAAGCCGATGACGAGCTGCAGGCCGGCGTCGATGCCCGACCACCGCCTGGCGACGCACACGGCCGTGGTCAGCCACATGGCGCCCGTGAGGACGCGAAATGCGCGCGGATAGGTGATATACGTCGGTACGTTGACCGCAAGCACGCCGCATAGCACGATCAGCAGCCAGCCATCGAGGCGGGCGTTGTGCGTCATCAGCATCAAGCCCATCAAGCCCATCAAGCCCCAGCAGATGCCATCCAACGCAGCCGCGGCCATCAGCACGAGATGGTGCTGCCTGGCGCTGGCCCCGGTGTTGCCAATATGCCGCAGCGCCAGCAGGCTCAGGGACCATACGAGGAAGAAGCAGCCCACCCAGCGCAGCACATCGGCGACCGGCACCATGCCGTACGTGAGCCAGGCAACCAGAATCCAGCCCACCGGCGTCGCATGGAAAGTTCTTTCCTGGGCTTCCACGCATTGGACAAAGCCCAGTTCCGTGGCTTCGTCCTGCATGCTTTCTGCCGGGGCAGCGAACTCTGTCATTCCCTGAGTGGACATACGCCTCTTTCGGTGCAGGTGTACGGCCACAGTGCCAGACAGATAGACTATTTGCAACGACTTTTTCCGCGCGCCTGCGCACTGGCAGCACCGTCAACACGGGGCCGCATCGGGCGAACGGCAAAGTGGAAACAGCCGGGATCAGCCCCCCGGCGCGAATGTGCGGCGATGAAAAAACTCAATACACGTCGCGCCGGTAGCGTCCTTCGGCTGCCAGCGCGTCGAGCGCGGGCCGGCCCAGGATCTCTTGCAGCGCCTGGTCGACGCCGCCCGCCATGCCGGCCAGGCTGCCGCAGATGTAGATGGCCGCGCCCTGCTCCAGCCACAGCTTGACTTCATCGGCATTGCCGCGGAGGCGATCCTGCACATAGGTCCGCTCCGCCTGGTCGCGTGAAAACGCCAGGTCCAGGCGCGGCAAGTCGCCGCTGGCGTGCCAGCCTTCAATTTCTTCGCGATAATGAAAATCGTGGGCCACATTGCGTTCGCCAAAGATCAGCCAATTGCGCCGCTGCCCTGCCAGCACGCGGCTTTTCAAATGTCCGCGCAAGCCGGCGATGCCGCTGCCGTTGCCGATCAAAATCAATGGCCGCTGGGCATTGTCTTCCAGACGGAAACGCCGGTGCTGGCGCAAGCGCAGCTGCACCACGTCGCCGACCTTGGCCTGCGCCGTGAGCCAGCCCGAGGCCAGGCCCAGGCTGCCATCGGGATGCGCATGCTGGCGCACCAGCAAGTGCACGCCGCCATCGCGCGGGATCGAGGCGATCGAATATTCGCGCGGCTGCGATGGATCGGCGGGCGCCGTCACCTGCACCAGGTCGCCCGACTGCCACTCCGGCAAGGCGCCCGCCACGGGCGCCAGTTCCACGTGATAAATGGCGCCGCCGGCGCTGCCAGGGTTGAGGTGGCGCCGCTGCGCCAGCCGCCAGTCGCCAAACGCTGGCGCACTCCAGTCCGGCGCGTCGCTGGTGCCGGCCAGGTGGCTCAGGTGCTGGAACCATTGCTCGATGGCGGCGCTGGCGCTGCGATCGACTTCGATGCGTTCGAACAGGCGCGACGCGCCCTGCCCCGCCAGCCAGGCATCGAGCGCGCGGCCGAAGCCGCAGAACTGGCCATAGCTGCGGTCGCCCAGGGCCAGCACGGCATAGTGCAATTGCGGCAGCGCAATCTCGCCCGTCATCAATCGGCCCATGAAGGCGGCCGCATTGTCGGGCGCATCGCCTTCCCCGTACGTGCTGACCAGGAACAAGGCCCGTTCGGCCTGTTGCAGATCAGCGGCCGTGACTTCCGCCAGCGCGCACAGGCGCACGGGGATGCCGGCCAGCTGCAGGCTCTGCGCCGTTTGCATGGCCAGTTCCTCGGCATTGCCCGTCTGGCTCGCATACGTCACCAGCCAGGGCCGGCTGTTGGCCAGCGCCGCCTTGGCCGCATCGGACGCGCGGCGTTTGGCGCGCGCGCGCAGCCAGGGCGCCAGGCACACGCCCGCATAACTGAGGGACAGGGCGGCCAGCAAGGCCAGCCGCGTCGTATCGTGCGTAAAAATCATGGAATTAATCGTTCATTCGTCGAGCATGGCCAGCATGTGGCTGCTCAGCGTTTCGTGGTAGCCGTGGCCGTCGCGCTGCAGGAAGCGCGCGGCCAGGCCCTGCTCTTCCGCCAGCGCCATGCCGGCCTCGACACCCAGCACGGTCAGGGCCGTCGACCAGGCGTCGGCCGCCATGCATTGCTCGTGCACGACGGTGACGGAAGCGAGTTGATTGGCGATCGGCATGCCGCTGCGCGGATCGATGGTGTGCGAGAAACGCACTGTGCCGTCCTGGAAAAAACGCCGGTAGTCGCCCGACGTCGCCACGGACAAGCCGTGCAGCGCCAGCAGCATTTCCGCCGGATGCCGCTCGGCATTGGCGCCATCGACCTGTTCCAGCATCACCCACCACGGCTGACCGTCGGGCTTGCTGCCGGCGCCGCGCAGTTCGCCACCGACTTCGACCAGGTAATGGTGGATGCCCTGGCTGTCCAGGTAGCGGGCCAGGCGGTCCACGCCATAGCCCTTGGCGATGGCGGACAAATCGAGCTGCAAGCCGCCCGGCTGGCGCGCGCGGCGGGCCGGCAAGTCCAGCTCCAGGCGGCGGCGCTGGCCTTGCGCCAGCAGCAGGGCCACGCTATCGTCTTTCGGCGGCAAAAAGCCCGGTTCATCGTAGCGATGGCGGGGACCGAAGCCCCAGAGATTGACGAGGGCGCCCGCGCACGGGTCGTACGCGCCACCCGATACTTGCGACACGTGCATGGCAAAGCCCAGCACCTCGCAAAACGCGGCGGGCAGGCTGTGCCAGCTGCCAGGCTCGGCCCGGTTGAAGCGGCCCAGGTCGGACTCATCGCTCCAGTGGCTCATTTGCGCCACCACCAGGTCCAGCTGCTGCTGCAAGCCCTGCTGCAAGTCGGCGCTGCCCGCGCGTCCCGGCATGGCGGACTCGAGCAGGCGCACCGACCAGCTGGTGCCCATGGACAAGCCACGCAAGTCCCGGATCGCGGCGCCGGGCGGCGCGGCCTGATCGGAAATATGCTGCGGCAGCAGGACCCGGCGCATCGGCGCTCTCTGACGATGCCGCCGCTTACTGCGGCAGCACTTCCACGGTGGCCGCGTACGTCATGCGGCGCTCGGGCATGGCGGGCGGCTGGCCGGCCACGGCCGGTGCGGCCGCTGGCCAGGTGCTGCTCAGGTAATACATGCCGGCTGCGGGCACCGTAAACGTGATCTCGCCCTTGGCATCGGTGCTCTGGCGGATTTCACCGAGCACGCCACGGTAGCGCACGCCGCCTGGCACCAGGCTGAAGGCCTGATTTGCCGCCGGCTTGCCGTCGACGAGGAAGCGCCACGTGGCTTTCTCGCCCGCACGCAAGTCGTTCGGGTGCGTCACGGGCACGAATTCCAGGCCCACGCCCGTCGGCTTGAACACTTCCGTGCTCGTTTCGCCATTGCTGAAGAAAGTTTCCAGGCGCGCCGCCGTGCGCGTGATTTTCAGATCTTGCGCGTCGGCCGGCACTTCCTTCTTGAACGTCTCTTCATTGCCGCGGAAACGCTTCTGCTCGCCATTGAGCTTGTAGCTGCCCATCACGTTTTGCGACACGATGGCCGCTTTATACGTGCCCGGCTTTTCCATTTTTACGTCGAAGACGCTGCGCAAACGGCCCGTGACCGTGTTCGCCGGCGTGACCTTCGCGCCATCCGGACCGATGACTTGCAGCGCGTCCAGGCGCAGCGGCTGGTGGTCGATCTCGAACAGGCCGTCGGAAACGGCCGCGTCCACCGTCACCCAGGCGTCCTTGCTTTCCACCATCGTGCTCGATGGCACCATCCAGCCGCGGTGGGCGTGGGCGTTCATGGCCAGGCCGGCCAGGGCCACGGCGATCAGGGATTTGTTGAATTGCTTGAACATGATGTGCGCCTTATGGTTTGAGTTGGACGACGACATTGCCGAGTTCTTCCTTGCCTTTGGCAGGCACGGACTGGGCCGATTTCAGCGGCCACTGGAACGGCACGCGCACCAGTTCGCGTCCGCCCGCTTCGCGCGCCGCTTCCACGACCACCTGGTATTCGCCGGCCGGCAGCTTGTCGAGCAAGGCTTTGGCGCCGGGGAACGTCAAGGTATGTTCGCCGGGGGCGCGCGTGGCGCCGCTGACGCCGTCAACGGGCATGGCCAGGTCGCGGCCGCTCTTGCGCCACCATTGGCGCATGTCCTTCAGCCATTTTTCACCGGCCTTGTCCTTCTTTTTCACGTCATACAGCACGGCCAGGTTGCCAACGACCTTCTGGTCCGCCGTTTCCAGCCACGCCGCCACGTAGGGACGGTGGTATTCCGCCACGTTCAGTTGCGGCAGTTCAATCTTGAGGGACAGGTCGGCAGCCATCGCCGACGTACCGATCAGGGGAAGGCCAAGCGCCAGGGAGTAGCGTAATTTCATGGTGTGCCTGTAAAAAGGAAAAATAAAAACATCAGTGGATAAACAGCAAGGCGATCGCGCAAGGTATCAAGATACCGAGGCCCACCATCGGCCAGGTAAATGGCCGGTTGGCCGCGTGGAACTTCAAAATCAACAAACCCGTCAGGCAAAACACGATGCAGGCGCCGGCAAAGATGTCGATGAACCAGCTCCACGCCACGCCCGTGTTGCGGCCCTTGTGGACATCGTTGAGCCAGGACACCCAGCCCCGGTCCGTCAATTCATATTCAGCGGCCCCGTCTTCGAGGCCGATGCGCACCCAGGCGTCGCCGCCCGCCTTGGGCAGCGGCAGATACACTTCGTCGACCGACCATTCGGCGGGACGCCCGCCCGCATTGAGCGACCATTGCTGCTTGAGCCAGGCTTCGGCGGCGGCCGGCATCGGTGCGTTGGCGCCATCGTGCTTGGCGGCATACGCGGCCAGTTCCGTGACGAGGGGTGCCGGCAACGCCGCCTGCTGGCGCGTGATCGCCGGCTTGGCTTCGATCTGGCCGGCGTGGTTCAGGGTGATGCCGGTAATGGCGAACAGAAACATGCCCAGCAGGCAAAGCGCCGAGCTGATCCAATGCCATTGATGCAAGTTCTTCAGCCAGACGGCGCGGCTGGCGTTGTTCCTGGCCTTGTCTGCGGCGCCCGCATTACCCATCAATAGCTCCCGGCAAGGAGCGGGCCAGGTGGCGCGACAAGTCAGTGTGCTTCATTCCCATCCTTCAATCAAAGTGCATGCTTATATTTTCAAACAAATGATAATGATTATCATTTATTAAGTCAATACATGGGGCGCCCCGCCAGGCCAGCGTTTTGTAACAGCTTTGAAACAAAGCTGGCCTGCTACGTAAGCTGCCGTACAGAGCCGCTTGCCGCACCCGCCTATGCTGTTGTTCAGGACAATCAAACAGGAGCAAGCACATGCAACAGTATTCCAGCGAACAACTGGCCAACATCGCGGCCAAGATCAAGGATGTCAAATTCGGCATGCTGACCACCAGCGACGACATGCGCACGCTCACCAGCCGGCCGCTGACGCAGCAGCAGGTCGACAGCGAAGGGCAAATCTGGTTCTTTGTCTCGGACGATGCCGCTTACACGCGCGATTTGCTGAACAATCCGCAAGTCAACGTCAGCTTTGTCGACACGGGCGACAGCCTGTATGTGTCCGTCTGCGGCCACGCGCAGTTGCTGAAAGACCGCGCCAAGGCGGAGGAATTGTGGAACCCGCTGGTGAAAGCGTGGTTTCCTGGCGGACTCGACGACCCAAAGCTGTCGCTGATCAAGGTGACGATACAGTCGGCCGAATACTGGGATAGCAGCGCCAGCAAGATGATGCAATTCTATGAAATGGCCAAGGCCGCCATCACGGGCGAGCCGCCGAAGGAGTTGGGCGAACACGGCCGGGTCGATCTGTAGCAGACTTTTTCTATTTTACCCGGGTGTTATTGACTTTCAATTTAACCCGGGTAAAATTGCCTGCATTCCCCATGGAGGCAAGACATGCATACCCCCGCAACACCCGAGCTCACCGCCTTCGCGGGCAAACGCAAAGTAGCCGCCGGCTCTTTGCACGCCGTGGCGCAAACACTGAAGGAACTGGTGACGCGCGAACCCGATGCGCAGATCCTGATTTTCGACGACGCCAGCGGCAGCCAGGTCGACCTGAACCTGCATGGCAGCCTGGCCGATGTGCTGCAGCGCCTGCCACGTGCAGCCACGCCGGCGCCGCAGGAAGACGTTCCCGCGCGCACGGCGGGCCGGCCGAAGCTGGGCGTGGTGGCGCGCGAAATCACCTTGCTGCCCCGTCACTGGGAATGGCTGGCAACGCAGACGGGCGGCGCTTCCGTGGCCTTGCGCAAACTGGTGGAACACGCGCAGCGCGGCAACAAGGCGCACGATGAACAGCGCCAGGCGCGCGAAGCGGCCTATAAAGTCATGAATGCGCTGTCAGGCGATGCGCCCGGCTTTGAGGAAGCGAGCCGCGCCCTGTTCGCCGGCAAGCAGCCGGCATTCCTCGCGTGCGTACAGGACTGGCCAGCCGACGTGCGCGAACACGTCTTGCAGCTGGCACAGCGGGGATGGTCCGAAGATTAAGCGACGGTTGAAAGATCAGACGCCCGTACTGCCCGTGGTATCGGGCGCATCGTCGGCGCTCTGCCGGCTCTGCCCGGCGGAGCCGGCCTGGTGATGGGGCAAGCGGTCGGCGCGCCGCACTTCGCCGATGGAAAACAGATCGTCGCCGATATCGAGCCCCTGCTCGCTATCGACCAGCACAAAGTTCTCGGCCGACTCGGCCGTGCTTTGCTTGCTGCCTGCCGTGGACGGCGTGCCGCCCTGGCTGTTGCCGGCTTGCGGCGTAGTGGAGTTGCCCATCATCTTCCCCCTGCTCGTGAATGCGATTTGACTGCGTTGACTGCGCGTGGGCCGTGGCCGGCGCAGCTCTTTCATCATAGTCCATGCCTGCTGCATTGCATCAAAATTTTGCGCTAGCCCGCGGTAGCCCGCGGTAGCCCGCGGTAGCCAGTGCTAGCCAGACAAGCGGCGCGGCCCTGGCCAGCGGCGTGCCTGCTTCCCGCTGGCCAGGGCCACTTGCGACTTGCTACTTACCTGCCGCTACTTGTTGCGCGAGCCCGAACTGGAACCGGAACCGCCGCTTTGCTTGTTGCCACTGTCGCGGTTGCCTTCCTGGTTCATGCTGGCATTGTCACGCGAACCGCTGGAGCTGGCGGCACTTTGCCGGTTCGCATCGTTCTTGTGGCTTTGACTGCCAGCGCGGCGTGCCTCTTCCGACGTAAACTCATGCGCCGTGCCCTTTTCATGCGCGGCGCGTCCGCCTTCGCTGGCGATTTCGCGCTGCTGGGCGGGGTCCATGGAAGCGAAACCGCGCTTGCTGGTATCGCTTTGCTTGCTGCCGCCGCTGCCGCCACTGCTGCTGCTACTGGTTTTACTACCTTGCTGTTTATTGTCGCTCGATGTGGCCATGATGATCTCCTTGATCGATAGAATCGAAACAGTGCAAACCATGCAATTCTTCCCCCTCGCATGGCAAGGGAACAGTCATCTTAGTGCGCGCATGGGGTACAAGAAATAGGAGGATGGCAAGAGCGCATGTAGGATGAGTCCCGCCTACGGTGGCATAGTTAACTTGAGTTTTATACCAAAAGTATCTGTTGCTCAGCTGCTGGCGGGCAAGGGGAAAATCGCCGCGTCGGCCGTCACGTACACGCGCTCGCCAACATTTGGGCGCACCGCATGGCCGCCCGTAAAGGCGCCAAACGAGGGCAGGATGGCGCGCTTCTGCCCCAGCAGGAAACACGGCAGGCGCAAGCCGCCAATATCTCCGCGCAAGTGGAACACGGGATGCACGTGGCCCGCCAGCACATAGCCGGGCGCCACGGTGTCCGGGTGATGGCAGAACGACAGCTGGCCCACGCAATACGGTTCATCGACCATGCGAATGCCCAGCGCGGCGGCCGGATCGCCCGCGTGCAGGTCATGGTTGCCGCGCACCACCGTCAGGCGCACGTCGGGATGGCGCGCGCGCCAGGCCAGCATGGCCGCCACGGTGGCGGCCGCATGGGCGGCGCGCGCGTGCAAAAAATCGCCGAGGAAGACGATTTCCTCGCAAGCGTAACTGGCCAGCAAGGTGTCGAGCGCCAGCAGGTTTTGCGTCGTGGTGCCGCGTGGCACCGGCACACCCAGCGCGCGAAACGCGGCCGCCTTGCCGAAATGGATGTCGGCGATGACCAGCATCCTGCGCGCCGGCCAATAGATGGCCTTGTGCGCCAGCAGCCAGACTATCTCGCCATCCAGCTCCACCGCGCAGTGTGCTTGCGGGCCGCTCATGCGGCCGCCTTTTCCAGCGCACTGACCAGGCGCGCCACCCGGTCCGACAGCTTTTCCGTCGTCAGCTGTTCGCGGAAGCGCTCGACCATCAGGCCGAAGGCAAATGGCGATGCGCGCTGCAGCGCTTGCCTGGAAATGCGCCGTCCATGCAGCTCGCGCAAGGTGGCGCGCAAGCGCGTCAATTCCAGTTCCTGTTCCAGCACTTCGCGCTGCGCCTGCGTGAGCAGCAGATTGGCCGCATCGTGCTTGCGGAACACTTCAAAAAACAGCGAGGACGAGGCCTGCAACTGGCGCGCGCTTTTCGGCTGGCCCGGATAGCCCTGGAACACGAGGCCGGCGATGCGGGCGATTTCGCGGAAGCGCCGCTGCGACAGTTCCGTCGCATTCAGGCTGGCCAGCACGTCTTCGAGCAAGTTATCCGTGCTGAACAGGGCAAGATCGGCGCCGCTGGCACCCGACAACAGCGGCGCAAAATCGATGTCGTCCGCGCCCAGCAATTCAAAGCCGTAATCGTTGACGGCGATCGACAAGGTCGCCGGCTGCGCGCGCGCGATGCGGTAGGCCAGCAAGGACGCCAGGCCCAGGTGCACGGAGCGCCCCGCAAACGGATACACGAACAGGTGGTGGCCTTCACGGCTGGACAGGGTTTCCAGCAGCAGGGTCGCGCGCGTGGGCAGGCTCGACCATGCCTGCTGGATGGCCAGCAGCGGCGCCAGCGCGCGCATTTCCGGCCCGCTGGCCTTGCCCTCCTGCGCCAGTTGCAACTGGTCCAGCACGGCATGCGCGAGTTCCGACGACAGCGGCATCTTGCCGCCCTGCCAGCGCGGCACGGCGCCGCGGCTGCCTGTGGCACGCCGCACGTAGGCCGTCATCTCGTGCACGCGCACGAATTCCAGGATGCGCCCGCCAAACAGAAAATGGTCGCCCTGCTTCAGGCGCGCGATGAACGATTCCTCGATGCTGCCGATGCGCCCGCCACCGAGGAACTTGACCTGGATCGCCGCCTCCGACACGATGGTGCCGATGCTCATGCGGTGGCGCCGCGCCAGCGCCACGTCCGGCACGCGGTACACGCCTTCCTCGTCCGGCAGCACTCTCCGGTATTCGGGATACACGGTGAGGCTTTGCCCGCCGCGCGCGACGAAATCGAGCGCCCATTGCCACTCGTCCAGGGTCAGGTGGCGATACGACCAGGCCGCGCGCACTTCCGCGTACAGCTCGGCAGACTGGAAACCGCCGCCCAGCGCGATCGTCACCATGTGCTGCACCAGCACGTCGAGCGGCTTGTCCGGCACGGGCCGCGCTTCCAGGTGGCCATGCGCCAGGGCAGTGCGGGCAGCGGCCGCTTCCAGCAATTCCAGGCTGTTGGTGGGCACCAGGGTCACGCGCGAAATGCGCCCCGGCGCGTGGCCGCTGCGCCCGGCCCGCTGCACCAGGCGCGCGATGCCTTTCGCGCTGCCCACCTGCAGCACGCGCTCGACGGGCAGGAAATCGACGCCCAGGTCCAGGCTGGACGTGCACACGACGGCTTTCAGTTCGCCCGTTTTCAAGTGCTGCTCGACCCACTCGCGCACTTCGCGGTCCAGCGAACCGTGGTGCAGGGCGATCAGTCCCGCCCAGTCGGGCCGCGCGTCGAGCAGGTGCTGGTACCACAGCTCGGCCTGCGAACGCGTGTTGGTAAACACGAGGGTGGTGGCGCTGCCCTCGATCTCGGCGATCAAAGGCTGCAGCATCTGGATGCCCAGGTGTCCGCCCCAGGGAAAGCGCGTCGGGTTGACGGGAATCAGGCTGTCGACGAGGATACGCTTTTTGACTTTGCCTTCGACCAGCACGCCGGCGCTTTCCTCGCCCAGCAAGACGTCCTGCGCCTGCCGCAAATTGCCCAGGGTGGCCGACAAGCCCCACGTCATCAATGCGCCATGCCAGCTGCGCAAGCGGACCAGCGCCAGCTGCACCTGCACGCCGCGCTTGCTGCCCATCAATTCGTGCCACTCGTCGACGATCACGGTTTCCAGCAGGCTGAAACGTTCGCGGGCATCCGTCTGGCTCAGCATCAATGACAGGCTTTCCGGCGTCGTGACGAGCACCTCGGGCCAGGCTTTCGCCTGCCGTGCCCGCTGCGCCGCGCTCGTGTCGCCCGTACGCGCCTCGATGCGCCAGCCGGGGGCAAGCTCCGCGCCCGAGGCTTGCAGCGCGCGCACCGTGTCGGCCGCCAGCGCCCGCATGGGCGTAATCCACAGCACGCGCAAGCCCTGCTTTCGTCCCTTGCGTTGTAGTCGCTCGGCGCGCAGCAAGGCGCCGAACCAGACGGCATACGTCTTGCCGGAGCCCGTGCTCGCATGCAGCAGACCCGACTGGCCCTGTGCTGCGGTGCGCCAGACGGCGCGCTGGAACGGGAACACGGACCAGCCGCGCGCAACAAACCAGGCATCGATGCGCTGCGCCAGCGCGCTTTTGCTCATCGCTTGCTCATGTGGCCTGGACCAGCATGGCCTTCAGGGTGGCCAGCGTGTCCGCATCGGCGATGGCCTTGTCGTCACGCCGGCGCAGGATGCGGGGAAAGCGCACGGCGATGCCCGCCTTGTGGCGGCTGGACGCGGCGATGCCCTCGAAACCGATCTCGAACACCATCGTGGGCTTGACGCTGCGCACGGGGCCGAATTTTTCTATCGTCGTCTTGCGGATGGCGGCATCGACTTGTCCGATTTCCGCATCCGTCAAGCCCGAATACGCCTTGGCGAACGGCACCAGCTTGCGCTCGCCTTCCTCGACGTCATCCCACACGGCAAACGTGTAATCCGTGTACAGCGACGCGCGGCGGCCATGGCCCGCCTGGGCGTAGATCAGCACTGCGTCGATGGAATACGGGTCGATCTTCCACTTCCACCACGTGCCCACCTCTTTCGTCCGGCCCACGCCATACGCGGCAGACCTGGCCTTGAGCATCATGCCTTCCACCCCGCGCGCCCGCGATTCGCTGCGGATGGCCGCCAGCGCCTCCCAGCTTGCCGCCGCTATGCGCGGCGACAAACGCAGCGCGGGAGCATTTACCTGCGCCGCTACGCTTTCCAGCAGCGCGCGGCGCTCCAGCTGGGGCAACTGGCGCACGTCCACGCCATCGAGTTCCAGCACATCGTAGGCCACGAGCACGGCCGGCAATTCGGACAGCAGCTTGGACGACACGCTCTTGCGGCCCATGCGTTGTTGCAGATCGGCAAACGGCGCCGGCACGTCGCCCGGCTGCCAGATGAGGATTTCGCCATCGAGCACGGTGCCCTCGGGCAAGGCAAGCTGCGCCAGTTCGGGAAAGCGCTCCGTGATCAATTCCTCGCCGCGCGACCACAGCCAGTTCACGCCCTCGCGGCGCAGCAGCTGGGCGCGCATGCCGTCGTATTTCCACTCGACCAGCCAGTCGCCGATGTTGCCGAGACTCTGCGGCTCCGCCTGCAAGGGATGGGCGAGGAAGAACGGATACGGCTGGCCGCCGCGCAGCGCATGTTCACCGTCCGACTGCGCGGCGATCAGCTTGAGAAAACCCGCGCCCGTGGGGCTGACCTTGCCGTCGGTCCAGCCCATCAGGCGCTGGGCGATCAGCTTGCTGTCGACGGCGGCGATGGAGGCCAGCGCGCGCGTCACCAGCAGTTTGGACACGCCCACGCGAAAGCCGCCGCCGATCAGTTTGATGAGCAGGAAGCGTTCGCGCGTTTCCAGCTCGTCCCAGTAGGCCAGCAAGTCGGCGCGGATGGTCTCGGGCGGCGCGCCGCGCAACGGTGCGATGCGCTGCTCGACCCACTCGGCCAGGCCGACGTCGCTGCGCCTGGCGGGCGCGGGCAGGATCAGGGCAATGGTTTCGGCCAGGTCGCCCACGGCGTGATAGGCCTCGTCGAACAGCCAGGCATCGAGGCCCGCCCACTCGGTCGCATACTCGCGCAGCAGCTTGGTGGGCACGGCCTGGCGCGGCTTGCCGCCGGCCAGGAAGTACACGGCCCAGGCCGCATTCTCGGGCGAGGCACTGCGAAAATACGCTTGCAACGCCGCCAGCTTGCGGCTGGTGGAGGTCGTCTCGTCGAGTTCGGCATACAGCCGGGCAAAGTCACGCATGGGCGACGTCCTCCGCTGCCGTCGATACACCGGGTACGCCGTCATCGGCCTCGTCGTCGCCATACTCCGTTTCGAAGCCGCCCGCCTGCCAGCCGTTCTGCCGCAGCCAGCGCACCATCACGGGAATCGAGCCATGCGTGACGATGATACGTTCGGCCTGCGTGGCCGTGATCGCTTGCATCAGTCCCGGCCAGTCGGCATGGTCGGACAGGACAAAACCCCGGTCCACGCCGCGCCGCCGGCGCGCGCCGCGCAGCAGCATCCAGCCGCTGGCGAACGCATCGCTGTAGTCGCCGAAGCGCTTCATCCATGGCGAACCGGCGGCCGACGGCGGCGCGATCACCATCGCCGTTTTCAAGGCCGCCTTGTCCGTCACGTCGCTCACCATCACGGTGGCGGGCAAGGCCACGCCCGATTCGCGGTAGACCTGCGTCAAGGCCTGCGCCGCGCCATGGCAGATGATGGGGCCGATGGAAGGGTCGAGCCCCGCCAGGATGCGCTGCGCCTTGCCGAAGGCATAGCAGAACAGCACGCTGGTGCGCCCTTCGGCCGCATTCCTGCGCCACCATTGCTTGATTTCATCATTGATTTCCTGCGGCGCCTGCCAGCGGTAGATGGGCAGGCCGAACGTCGATTCCGTAATAAAAGTATCGCAGCGCACTGGCTCGAACGGTGTACAAGTGGGGTCCGGCTGCAGCTTGTAGTCGCCCGACGCCACCCACACTTCGCCGCCCACTTCCATGCGCACCTGGGCCGAGCCCAGCACGTGGCCGGCCGGATGCAGCGACACTTGCACGCCATGGTGTTCGATGGTCTCGCCATAGGCGAGGCCCTGGATGGAAACGGCGCCCAGGCGCGCGCGCAATACTTGCTCGCCGGGCGCGGCGCACAGGTAATGCCGGTGCCCGACACGCGCATGGTCGGCATGCGCATGCGTGATGATGGCGCGCTCGACGGGACGCCACGGGTCGATGTAGAACTGCCCCGGCACACAGTACAAGCCTTCCTTGCGCACCACTACCATGTCTGCCATGCCCTGCCCCCTGCGTTAAAAAAAGCGCGTTGGAATGGGCTGATTCTAGCGCTCTTGCGCCAGATCACTGTTCGGCAGCGCACCAAGGCTTCACGCGGGGACGACGAACTCCGCCATGAAAGTACGCGTGGTGTTTTCCGGAAAGGCAATGGTGACCTGGTCGCCCGCCACCGACAGCACGGTGCCGATCTGGTAGCGCGGTACGCGCACGCGGCTGCCGACGGCGATCTGGGGCGCCCGCGCTGGCGCAGGTACTTGAGCAGGCGCTGGCGGGAACTCGTCCAGGGAGATGGGTGCGGCCAGCGCGGGCGGCGACTGGCAATTGTCGCAGGTGCGGCAGCGCTTGAAATCGCCGGCATCGCCAAAATAATCGAGCAGCAGTTTCCAGCGGCACAAGCCGCTTTGCGCATACGCCACCATCTGCTCGAGCGCCTGCTTGTCGCGCTCCTGCTTGTCGACATAGATCTGCGCCAGCTGCGCATACGCAGGCGTGGCGGCCGACGGGGCTGTCAAGCGGTAACCGAGCTTGCGGTCCTGGCGCAGCAGCTTGCCGTCTTTCAACAGTTTCAGGCATACCTTCAGGTGCCCATCGGAAAACTCGGGCAAGCGCGCTGCCAGCGCGGCGAACGCGAACGTGGCCGGCAATTCCTGCGCGGCCGCCACGATGGCCGCCAGTTCTTCGGCCGTGGGATAGTGCTTGGCCAGGAAAAATTGCTGCACCCGCTTGTCTTCCTGGAAGTACAGCAAGGTGCAGTCGGCGGGCAAGCCGTCGCGCCCCGCCCGGCCCGATTCCTGGTAGTACGCTTCCAGGTTGGCCGGCACCTGCAAGTGGATGACGAAGCGCGTGTCGGGCTTGTCGATGCCCATGCCAAACGCGTTGGTGGCCACCATGATGCGGCGCTCGCCGTTCATGAACAAGTCCTGGTTGTGCTTGCGCTCGCGCGCCGCCAGCTTGCCGTGGTAGCACGTGACGCTCTCGCCCAATTCGCCCAGCCGCGCCGCCAGGTCCTCGACGGCCTTGACGGTGGCCGCATACACGATGCCCACGCCTGGCGTCTCACGCAGCAGGCGCAAGACTTCGTCCTGTTTCTCTCCCGCATTTGTGACCTGGATCACGCGGTAGCGCAAATTGGCGCGGTAGATGCCGGTATTGATGACCTGCAGCTTGCGCGCTTCGAGTTGCGTGTCGATATCGTCTATCACTTCCCCGGTGGCCGTGGCCGTCAGCGCCAGCACGGGCGGACGGCCCAGCGCGCGCAGGGCGGCCGCGATTTCCAGGTAGGCGGGACGGAAGTCGTGGCCCCACTGGGAAATGCAATGGGCTTCATCGATGACGACCAGGCTGGGCGGCGCGCTGGCCAGCAAGGACAGGAACTCGGGCATCGCCAGGCGTTCCGGCGTGCAAAAGATGATGAGCCTGCCACCCTGGGCGATGCGGGCGATGGCGTCGTCCTCTTCGGCGCGCGACAGGCTGCTGTTGAGCTGTACGGCCGTGATGCCCAGTTCGTGCAGCTTTTCCAGCTGGTCTTTCATCAGCGAAATCAGCGGCGACACGACCAGGGTGGCGCCCGGCAACAGCGCGGCGGGCAGCTGGTAGCACAAGGACTTGCCGCTGCCGGTGGGCATGATGGCGAGGGTGTCGCGCCCGGCCAGCACGCTGTCGATGACTTCCTGCTGGCCCGTGCGCAGCCGCGCCACGCCAAAGACCGAGCGCAGCAGGCGCTGGATGTGTCGACCAGACTTGTTCAGCGAAGCAAGCATCATTGCCGTCCTAAAAGTAAAACCGCCATGCCGGCGCCCCTGCGCCAAGGTGCAGTTACTTTACGGCCGGGCCTGGCGCACCGCCATAGGACGGGCACCACAGCTGACGTAGGAATTCAGGAAGCAAACAGGATGGCCCAGAACAGCATCAACAAACCGGCAATCGACACGCACCACACGAGCGTGCGCACGACGGGCACGCCAAACGCGTACAGGGGCAGGTACAGCACGCGTGCGGCCAGGTACAGGGCGGCGCCGTACAGGGTCAGCGCGCTTTCCTGCGCCGTCACGTGGGCGATCAGCACGGCGGCGGCGAACAGGGGCAGGGTTTCGAACAGGTTCGCCTGGGCCCGCCGCAAGCGGGCCGTGATCTTGCCCACGGGCGGGCCGTCGCCGTCGCGCGCGCTCACGTTATAGGCCGTGCCCGTTTCGCGCGTGCGGAACAGGGCGGGCAGGAGAATTTGCACCAGCGCCAGCACGAGGGTGCAGGCCAGCATCGTCAGTTCAGGAGTCATCCATTTGCCTCTGCAGGGTGAGACGGGCAAGCCGTGGGAGCGTGCCCGTCAGGGTTGGTCTAGTGCCGCTTGCAACTCCAGCAAATCATAGGGCTTGCGCAGGACGCTGGCGGAAAAGCCCAGCTCATCCATCGATTCCTTGCCATAACCCGTGGAAAAAATGATGCGCATGTCCGGTTTATCGCGCAGCACCATGCGCGCCAGCGCGATGCCGGACATGCCGGGCAGGCTGACATCCGTAAACAGGATATCGAAGTCTTGCTCGTTGAGCAATTTCCACGCCGCCTCGCCATCGGACACGCCGCTGACCGTGTGGCCCAGCATGCCCACCAGTTCACACACCATCAGCTGCGAATCGAGATTGTCTTCCACCACGAGTATTTTCATCGATGTCGGCATGTCCCCCTGCGGTTCAGGCGCATGCCCCGTCAAGTCCAGCCCCGGCGTGCCGCCTGTCAGCACGCTGGCCGCCAGGCCGCCACCCGCCTGAGTGCCGGCCACCGGTGCGCCGGATCGTTCAAACTGGCGCGCGCGCATTTGCTGCTGGCGGTTGGCCAGCACATGGCGCAGCTTGCGCGCCAGCTCTTCGCGCCGGTACGGTTTGCTGAGCAATTCCACTCCCGCGTCGAGTCGGCCTTCGTGCACGATGACATCCTGCGCGTAGCCCGACGTAAACAAGACGGCGATATCGGGCTGCAATTCGCGCGCCTGGCGCGCCATCTCCGTGCTGCTGACGGGACCGGGCATGATCACGTCCGTAAACAGCAAATCGATCTGCGCGCCGCTGTGCAGCACGGCCAGCGCGCTTTCGCCATCCTCGGCCTTGAGCACCTTGTAGCCGAGCGCGCCCAGCATGTCGACGACGGTCGTGCGCACGCCCACGTCGTCTTCCACCACGAGCACCGTTTCCGTGCCGCCCGTGACGACGCCGCTCAATTCCAGTTCCTCGTCCGCTTCGGCCATCAGGGAACGGGGCAAATAGATTTTGACTCCCGTGCCCACGCCAGGTTCACTGTAAATGCGGATATGGCCGCGGCTTTGCGTGACAAAGCCGTACGCCATCGACAAACCCAGGCCCGTGCCCGCGCCTTCCGGCTTGGTGGTGAAGAACGGTTCGAACGCGCGCTGCAGCACGGAGCCGCTCATGCCGCGGCCCGTATCGGTCACCGACAACATCACGTACTGGCCGGCCGGCACGTCGACCAGGTTGTGCACATACTGTTCATCGAGCACGACGTTGCCCAGCTCGATGGTCAGCTTGCCCACGCCATCCATGGCGTCGCGCGCATTGATGGCCAGGTTCAGGATGACGTTCTCGATCTGGCCGCGGTCGACCAGGGTATTCCACAGCCCGCCGCCGCCCACCAGCACGATGTCGATCGCTTCGCCCAAGGCGCGCCGCAGCAGCGCATCCATGTTGCGCACCACGCGGGCCAGGTCGGCCACCACGGGTTTCAACGGTTGGCGCCGCGCAAACGCCAGCAGGTGCGACGACAGCTTGGCGCCCCGCTCGACGGCGGCAATCGCCGTGTCCAGGCGCTGGCGCATGAGGCCATCCGTGCTCGCCAGGTGCTGCAGCAAATGCAAATTGCCGGAAATGATTTGCAGCACATTATTGAAGTCGTGCGCGATGCCGCCCGTCAGCTGGCCCACGGCTTCCATCTTCTGCGCCTGGCGCAAGGCGTCCTCGGCCTTGGTGCGCTCACCGACTTCCTGTTCGACCCGGTGCTCGAGCGTTTCGTTCAATTCATGCAGCGCTTTTTCCACGCGGCGCCGGTCCGTGATATCCGTCTTGACGGCGATCAAGGAACGCGTCTGTCCCTGTTCATCGACCAGGCGGCTGACACTACTCGACACCCACACCTGCGAGCCATCGGGCTTCAGATAGCGCTTTTCCAGCGAGAACGATTCGCCCGTTTCCACCAGGCGCTGGAACAGCACGCTGTTGCCGGGCACGTCCGCCGGATGCATGATGTCGTTCATGTTCAGGCTCAACAGCTCTTCGGCCGAGCGGCCCAGCATGCGGCACAGGGCGCCGTTAACCCTCTGGAAACTGCCATCGAGACCCAGCTCGGACAAACCCACCGAGGCCTGGCCGAAAATGGCCGCCATGCGCTCCTGGCTGGCGTTCAGTTCATCCTCGATCTGGCGCCGCTCGGTCACGTCGAACGACACGCCCACATAGCGGCGCTGGCCAGGCATGCGGCCAGCCATCACCTCGCCCTGGCGCGCGATCCAGCGCAGCGCGCCATCGGCCGGGCGGCGGATGCGGTACTCCACGTACTCGAGGGGATTGGGCGCCACGTCCAGCTTGCTCGGCCCGACCTTCTCGTGGTCGCGCACATCGACCAGGCTCACCAGCAAGCGCTCCGTTACGTCTTCCTCGTCGGCAATGCCCCACAGCCTGCGGAAGGTGGGCGACACCAGCATCGCGCCCGTCTCGGGGAACCATTCGAAGGTGCCGATGCCGCCCGCCTGCTGGGCCAGGCGCAAGCGCTCCTCGCCTTCCATGCGTTCCGTGACGTCGATGCCTTCGACGAGGATGCCCGTGACCGCGCCCTCGTCATCCTTGATGGGCTGGTAGACGAAGTCGATCTGGCGCTGGCCCGTCTGCCCGTCCGCCGTCTGCAAATCCACCTTCACCTGGCGTCCCTCGTACGGTTCGCCCGTGCGGTAGACCTGGTCGAGCAGTTCGATGAATCCTTGCTCCTTGACTTCAGGCAAGGCCGCTTCGACTGTCTTGCCCAGCAGATCGCGATGACCGACCAGGCGCAGATAATGTTCATTCGCCAGCTCGAACACGTGCCGCGGCCCGCGCAGCAGGGCCATGAAGCTGGGCGCCTGCTGGAACAGGGCGCGCAGCAGCGCGCGTTCCTCGCCCAGGCGGCGGTTGGCCGCGCGCACGGCCTCGCTTTCGGCCTGCAATATGGTGTTGAGTTCGCCCAGTTCGGCCGTGGCCAGCTTCAGCTGGCGCCCCTCTTCCATGCGCGCCGTCAATTCCAGCGCCGTGCACAGCACGCCATCGACCTGGCCGTCGGCGCCATGCACGGGCGTGTAATACAGGTCGAAACAGACATCCGCGCGCTGGCCGTCGCGCAACAGCGGCAAACAGCACTCGCGGTGCACCTGGGTCTCGCCGCGCAGTCCCGTTTCGAGGATGCGCGCGTTCCAGTCCCGGATTTCGTGCCAGATGGCCGGCACCGTGCCGCCCAGCGCCGCCGGATGGCGCGCCCCGGCGATCTGGATGTAATCGTCGTTGTAAATCATCACGTGCTGCGGGCCCCACATCAGCACCATCGCCATCGGCGAATTGAGCACGATGTCGACGCTGGTGCGCAAATGGGCGGGCCAGCCATCGAGGGGGCCCAGGCTGGTGGCGGACCAGTCGCGCTGGCGCACCAGCTCGCCCATATTGCCGCCGCCGCGCGGCCAGGTTGGCGCGCTCATGTGGCCATGTCCGCTTGCACGCGCACCTGGCACTGGCGCGGGATGCGCACGGTCGCCAGCGTGCCCTGCGCCGCCGTCGAGCTGATCTCGACCGTGCCGCCATGGGCCTTGACGAACATGTTGACCGTGTACAGGCCCAGTCCCAGGCCCTGCCCCGTCCTGCGCTTCTCGCCCGCCTGCTGGAATGGCTCGAACAGGGTCGGCAGCAAGGCGGCCGGGATGACGCCGCGATTGGCGATGCGCAATTCAATGCTGTCGGCGTCGCGTCCGTCGAGGGCCAGTTGCACGGGCGTGCCCGGCTCGCCATGCGTGATGGCATTGTTTAACAGATTCGAGATGACTTGCGACAGCAGGCCCGCATCGCATTGCCCGTGTAGATTACCCACGCTGCTGACCTCGACAAGGGGGGCCTGGCCGGCCGTCTCGCACTCCTCGACGATGGCGCGCGCCAGCGCCAGGTAGTCGTGCGTGCTGCTGCGCAATTCCATCGTGCCGGAACGGATGCGCGCCAGGTCCAGCAGCTGGTCGACCATGCGTCCCATGCGCTTGGCGCTGCTTTCGATACGCTGCGCCGTGACGATCACCTTCGGGTGGTCGCTCATCATCGGCAACAGCATGGCGCCGTTCATCACCACCGACAAGGGCGTGCGCAAGTCGTGGCCCAGCACGGCCGTGAACAGTTCATTGAGGTGCAAGGCATGCTTGAGCTCGTCGAGCTGGGCCGACAATTCGCGTTTCTGCTGGTACAGCTGGACCAGCACGGCCACCTTGCTTTGCAAGGCTTTCACGTCGATGGGCTTGTAGAGGAAATCGACGGCGCCCGCCTCGTAGCCGCGGAAGCTGTAGCTCGGTTCGCGCGACGCCGCCGTCAGGAAGATCAGGGGAATGCCGCGCGTGCGCTCGCTGCCGCGTATCAGCTCGGCCAGCTCGAAACCGTCCATGTGCGGCATTTGCACGTCGATCAGGGCCAGCGCCACTTCATGCGTCAACAGCAATTCCAGCGCTTGCGCGCCCGAGCTTGCCTTCAGGATGACAATACCGGGCCGTGCCAGCACGGCTTCGGCGGCGACCAGGTTTTGCGCGATGTCGTCAACGACGAGGATATGGATAGGTGCGGTCACGGAATCATCTTCAGGCATCGCAACGGCAAGATGCCATCGTGTTTCGATATGAACATCAACATTGTTTCAATTCTCACATATATTACACGCACTACACCACTCCCATTCACTTGTGTTCGCCATCGCCGAGCAATGCCAGGCTGGCGGCCATTTGCGGCAAATCGAGCACGCGGTCGGCGCCGGCCAGCTTGAGCGCGGCCGCCGGCATGATGCCACAACTGGCCCGCTGCGGGTCTTGCACCCAGGCACTGCCGCCCAGCTGCCGCACGCGGGCCAGGCCCGCCGCACCGTCGGCCGAGGCGCCCGTCAGGATAATGGCCAGCATGGCGCGCCGGTAAGCGTACGCGGCCGTTTCCAGCAAGACATCGATCGACGGGCGCGAAAAATACACGGGCGCTTCCTGCGACAGGGAAAAACAGCCATCGGGCTCGACTTGCAGGTGGTAGTCGGGCGGGGCGAAATACACAGTGCCCGCCTGCAACGGTTCCTTGTCCTGCGCTTCGCGCAAGGGCAGCTGGCAACGTTCCGCGTACAGCTGCGGCAACTGGCTCGAGCGGCCCGGCGCCAGGTGCAGCACCACCACCACGGCCGCGCGGCAGGTGGCGGGCAAGGCGCGCAGCACGATGCCCAGCGCTTCCACGCCGCCGGCCGAGGCGCCGATGGCGATCAGGCGCAGGCCGGCGGGCGGCGGCGCGACGTCGCAGCTTGGCAGCATGTCAGGCACGCTGGAAGATGCGTTCGGCCGGGCTCAGCTCGTTGAAGCTGTCCGCATGGCGGCTGAAATGCAGGCTTTCCTTCATGCCCAGCCCCAGGAAGCCCCGGTTCACCAGCGCTTCATGGAACAGGCCGAGGCTGCGGTCTTGCAAATCTTTGTTGAAGTAAATCATGACGTTACGGCAGGAAACCATGTGCACCTCCGAAAACACGCTGTCCGTCGCCAGGCTGTGGTCGGCAAAGACGAACTGGCGCCGCAAGCGCCGGTCAAAGATGGCGCCCTTGTAGGCGGCCGTGTAATAGTCGGACAACGAGCGCTTGCCGCCCGCCAGCTGGTAATTCTCGCTGAACTGGGCGATGCGTTCGATGGGATAAATGCCCGCTTCGGCAGCGGCCAGCGCTTCCACATTGATGTCGGTCGCATAAATCATGCTGCGCTCAAGCAAGCCTTCCTCTTCCAGCAAGATGGCCAGCGACCAGACCTCTTCGCCGCTGCTGCAGCCGGCCACCCAGATCTTGATCGAGGGATAGGTATGCAGGATGGGCACGACTTTTTCGCGCAAGGCGCGGAAGTAGGCGGGATCGCGGAACATCTCGCTCACTTGCACCGTGAAAAACTGCAGCATCTGCGCGAACATGGCGGGCTCGTGCAAGATGCGGTCCTGCAATTGCGACAGGCTGGCGCAGCCGAAGCGCTCCATGGCCTGGCGCATGCGCCGGCGCAGGGACGCCACGGAATAATCGCGGAAATCGTGCTGATAGCGCAGCAGTATTCCCTCAAGCAATAACTTCAGTTCTATATCGAAAATATCGTCATCTAACAACATCCACCTCATCGGATACCTGACCGTTGAACAGCGTGCAAAGCGCAGCGCGCAGTCACTGCCAAATGCTAGCAGATCGCAGGCGATTATCCTGCAGAGAAAGTTTCAGTTAGGTACGCTGGCGTACACTCGCGCGTTTTTTTCAGGCATCCACGCCCTTCATGCCTTCCTCCGTATAGCGCGCGCCCGCCGCGATGCCCAAGGGAAAGGCGGCATTCATCGCCGCCAGTTCCGTCCCGTCCAGCCGCACGGCCAGCGCGCCGAGGTTGTCGTGCAAATACGCGATGCGCTTGGTGCCGGGAATGGGGATGATGTCGTCGCCTTGCGCCAGCAGCCAGGCCAGCGCCAGCTGGGCCGGCGTGCAGCCTTTTGCGCGCGCGATGTCCCTGACCTGCGCGACGATGGCCTGGTTGCGCGCCAGGTTATCGGCGGCAAAACGGGGGTTGAACTGGCGAAAGTCGCCCGCATCGAGACTGCTCGCATCGGCAATGGCACCCGTCAAAAATCCCCGGCCCAACGGACTGTAGGCAAAGAAGCTGGCGCCCACGTCGCGGCAGGCGGCCAGCACGCCCTGCTCCGGTTCGCGCGTCCACAGCGAGTATTCGCTCTGCACGGCGGCCACGGGGCAGAGCGCTGATGCGCGCCGCAAGGTGGCGGCGCTCACTTCGCACAAGCCCACGGCGCGGATCTTGCCCTCTTGCCGCAGTTGCGCCAGCGCGTCCATCGATTCCTCCAGTGGCGTTTCGAGGTTCAGGCGGTGCAGGTAGAACAGGTCGATGCGCTCCACGCCCAGGCGCGCCAGCGACGCTTCGCACGCCTGGCGGATGTAGGCGGGGGAATTGTCGACGCGGCGCGCATAACTGCCCGCCTCGCGCGCCAGGCCGCACTTGGTGGCGACCATGGCCTGGCCGCGATGGCTGGCCAAAAAGCGCCCCAGCAATTGTTCGTTGTGGCCGAAACCGTAGGCGTCGGCCGTGTCGAACAGGGTCACGCCCGCCGCCAGGGCCGCTTCCAGCGTGGACAAGGATTGCGCCTCGTCCGTGGCGCCATAGAATTCCGACATGCCCATGCAGCCCAGGCCCAATGCCGAACTGCTCAAACCGCTATTGCCGATGCGTCGCTGTTGCATGCTGCTCTCCTCAGTTGTTGACTCGATGCCGCCAGTCTGGACCGCGCCGGCTGGCAAGGGAATACCCGATTTCGTGATACCTTTCTGGTATGAGAGCCCTCGATACCCACGCCTTGACCCTGTTTTGCGCCGTCGCCCGCTGCCTGAACTTTCGCCAGGCGGCGGAGCAATTGCACATGACCCAGCCGCCATTGTCGCGCGCCATCAAGGCGCTGGAAGACAAGCTGGGCGCACGCCTGTTCGAACGCGACACGCAAGGCGTGGCCTTGACGCAAGCGGGCCTTACCCTGCTGCCGCAGGCGCTGCACATCCTCGATTTGCTGGAGACGGCACAGCAATCGCTGCGGCAAGACAGCGCACCCGCGCGCCTGCGCCTGGGCTTGACCAGTTCCGTGGCGGCCGGCCTGTTCCGTCCATTGCTGGCGGCGCTGGAGGAGCAACTGGGCAATGTCCGCCTGGAATTGACGGCGGCCCCGTCGCCGCGCCTGGTCGCCGCCGTGCGCAAGGGGCAGCTCGATGCGGCCCTGCTTGCCTTGCCCAGCGCCACGTTCGAGCTGGCCGTGCAGCCGCTGGCGCGCCAGCCCATGATGCTGGCCCTGCCCGCCGGGCACCGGCTGGCGAAGAAGCGCAAGCTCAGCCTGCTTGATATCGCCCAGGAATCCGTCTACTGGTTCGAGCGGGCACGCCAGCCCGCCTTCTTCGACCATTGTCAGCAAGTATTTCGCCGGCATGATTTCGCGCCGCATTTCCTGCGCGAAGCACCCGACCATCATGTGCTGCTCGGCGACGTGGCCGCAGGCAAGGGCATGGCGCTGCTGGCAGACTCGTTCCGCGCGCTGCGCATGGACGGCGTGGCCTATCGGCCATTGGCGGAAGGCGAGGAATTGGCGGCCGGCATCGGCCTGGCCTGGCAAGCCGACCACGGTCATGCGGCACTGTCCCTGCTGCGCCAGCTGGCGCAGGAATATCTGAAACAATGACGGCCGCGCGCGCATGCGCAAGACGCGCTACCATGTCGCCTTCCCCATTTTCGAGCGCCACCACGACCATGACGTTTACCATCAGCGACGCCGCCTACGGCACCGACACCCCCGCCGCCAAACAAGCCATGTATGCGGACTTGCGCTCGCAGCTGCAAGGCTTGCTGTCGGGCGAGACCGACTTCATCGCCAATACGGCCAACTTCAGTTCGCTGGTCTTCAACACCATGCCGGGCCTCAACTGGGCCGGCTTTTATTTCCTCAAGGGTGATGAACTGGTGCTGGGACCGTTCCAGGGCAAGCCGGCCTGCATCCGCATCAAGAAAGGGCGCGGCGTGTGCGGCACCACGGTGGTCGAAGGCAAGTCCATCGTCGTGCACGATGTGCATGCGTTTCCCGGCCACATCGCCTGCGACGTCAATTCCCGCTCGGAACTGGTGGTGCCCGTGTTTGCGAATGGCCAGATCATCGGCGTGTTCGACCTCGACAGCCCGTTGATTGGCCGTTTCGACGACGTCGACGCGCAAGGCGTCGAATCCTTGGTGCGCGTGCTGGAAGCGGCTATCGTTGCTGCATAACTAGTTGCCCGTCTTGACGGCGATGAATTCGCCCTTGCCGACCGTCGCCAGGCACGTCGTGT
This sequence comes from Janthinobacterium sp. EB271-G4-3-2, assembly GCF_020858035.1. Taxonomy (NCBI): domain Bacteria; kingdom Pseudomonadati; phylum Pseudomonadota; class Betaproteobacteria; order Burkholderiales; family Oxalobacteraceae; genus Janthinobacterium; species Janthinobacterium sp. EB271-G4-3-2. The sequence goes on from NZ_JACYMG010000003.1 coordinate 161,090, forward strand.
AGCGGCTGTCGGCGCGGATGGCTTCGATGAAGCCGGCCATGTCCGCGTAGTGCGAACTGGCGTTGTCGACCACCAGCACGCCGCCAGCCGCCAGCGCGCGGTCCAGCTGCGGCCACCATTGCGCGTATTGCTGGCGCGCGGAATCGAGAAAGATGAAATCGTAGGCGCCGTCCGCCGCATCGCGCAGCACGTCGCCCGCGTCCGCCAGCAATTGCCCGATCACGCCCTGCAATTGCGCGCGCACGAAGTTGTCGTGCGCCATGTCGAACTTGTCCCGCGCCTTTTCCACCGTCACGACGCTGCCGCCCAGCGCCTGCACGGCGCGCGCCAGCCACAGGGTGGAATAGCCATTCGAGGTGCCGATTTCCAGCACCCGCCGGGCGCCGCGCGCGTGCACCATCACGGCCAGCAATTCGCCCGTATCGCGCGTGATGTTGAGCATGCGGCTGGCGCGCGCCGTGTGCGCCGCATCGTTGCTGTTGCCGAATGCTTCAAGTTCACTCAACAGGGTATCAATATCCGGCATGATGGCTCCTTGTTCAAAACACCAGCATAGCAAAAAAACTAGGCGCTGGCGCGGCGCAGCGGACGTTTCAGATACTGCACCATCGCCACGCCCAGCAGGGTCACGCCGCCGCCGATCACATCATAGCTGTGCAAGGTTTCGCCGAGGAACAGCATGGCGATGATCACCGTGAACACGGGCAGCAAATTCATCAAGGTCGTCGCGCGGCTCGGTCCCAGCTTGGCCAGGCCATGCATCCACAAAAACGGCGCGATGATGGAGGCGGGAATGCCCGCGAACAGCACCAGCGGCAAGCCGGCACCGGTGACGGGCGGCGCGGACTGGCTCAGGTAATACACGAACAGCACGGGCACGGCGCACCAGACCTGGATCAGCAGCGAATGCCAGTTATTCAGGGGAATTTTCCAGCGCTTGAGCAGCACGCCATAGCCCGCATACGACAGACAGGCCAGCAGCATCAGGGCGTCGCCCACGGCCGCGCCATGGGCGAGCAGGGCGGCCGGGTCGCCATGGCTGAGCAAGTAGGCCAGTCCCAGCAGCGACACGAGGCCGCCAAACACGCCGCCCACGGTGGGCGCCTCTCCCAGCAGCAGAACGGACAGGCCCACGGCCAGCAGCGGCATCATCGATGCCAGGATGCCCATATTGGTGGCCGTCGTCGTTTGCGCGGCGATGTAGGCGAGGCACTGGTACATGACCATGCCCAACATGCCCAGCACAAACAGTTTGCCCAGATACGGTCGCACCCCGGCCCGCAGCTTCCATACGGGACGGGCAAACACGAGCGCCAGCAGCACGCCGGCCAGCAGCCAGCGGTAGAACGAGATGGCGGCCGGATCGATCACGCCGACGGCCATCTTGCTGACGATGGTATTGATGGCCCAGATCAGCACGGCGATCACGGGTAACAGATAGTGCTTCACTTGCATGCGGCGTACTCCAGTATTCAAGACCGCCATTTTCGCATGGTCCGATTCCATGGATATAATGCATAGCGGACAAACGATGCGAAGAACAGGACAAAGACACCATGGCCAGCAACCAGCATTTCCCCGCCGTTTCCGACGCCCTGCCCTATCCCGTGTATTTCCGCCTCGACGATTACCGCGCGCACCAGCAATTCGATTACCAGAGCCATCCGTGGGGACAGCTCACGTATTGCTCCACGGGCGTGATGGAAATCATGGTCGCGGGCCAGCGCTACCTGTCGCCGCCCCAGTACGCCGTGTGGATACCGCCCGAGACCTTGCACGACGGCTATATCCGCCAGGATGTCGTGTTTCACTCGGCCTACATCGACGCCAGCCTGTGCGCGCAGTTGCCGGCCCGGCCGTGCGCGCTGGTCCTGAGCCCCCTGCTCAAAGCCATCCTCGGCGACTTTGCCGAGCGCAACGTCACCACGCCGGCCACCGAAGCAGACCAGCGTCTGGCGCAGGTGCTGGTCGACCAGCTGCGGCTGGCGCCGTGCAGCCGCAACTACCTGCCCGGCAGCGACGAGCCCGTCATTGCGGCGCTGCTGGCGGCCCTGCAGGCGGAGCCCGGCAGTAACCACTCACTGGCCGAGTGGGCCGCGCAATTACATGTCACCGAACGCACCCTGGCGCGCCGCTGCCAGCGCGAACTGGGCATGCCGTTCGGCGAATGGCGACAGCGCCAGCGCTTCCTGGCCGCCCTGCCCCTGCTGGAACGGGGCGACACCGTGCAGGCGATCGCGCTGGAACTGGGCTACAGCACGGCTTCCGCTTTCATCGCCATGTTTCGCCGGCAAAGCGGCGGCACGCCGGACCAGTTCCGCCGCGGCCTGCGCTGAAAAAGCGGAGCGGCGCTATCCGCCTTGTCATATGGGGATGCTAAAATTCAAACATCTTTCCAGAGAGCAAAAGGACGCGCATGAACCCCAGCACCGAGACGGCCACCGATACCCAAGGCAACGAGGACATGCCCCAGGCATCAGCAACGTCCGTGACGGCGCCAGCGCCCATCAAGCTCGACAAGGAAGAGATACCGACGGTGCTGGGCAAGCTGCGCACCCTGGTGCAGGACAAGACGCGTTTCGAGCCGCACGACATCACGCCGCTGGACGAGGAAGACGTGCTGCAGGAATTCTCGCTGCAAGCGAACTACGCGCTCGAGGCGCGCTTCGAGCAGCGTGTCATCAATGGCTATTTCACGCCGGCGGGCAATGACTGCCGCTGTGGCTCGCACGAGGTGGGAGCGCTCGCTCACGCGCAGGAGAAGGAACGGCTGCGCCGCGCGGCGGGCAAGCTCGACAATGCCTTGCGCCAGCCAGGCCAGGCCTACAACGGCGTCGAGGCGGGCGTCTACCTGCCGCACGCCGTCAAGTACTGGCACCTCGATACCTGCGGCAACTGTACCGGCCGCGGCCGCATCAACTGCCACACCTGCCACGGCGCGACGACGGAAACGTGCTGGAACTGCCAAGGCGGGCGCACCGTCAGCTGCGACGCGTATGGCTGCTACGGCAGCGGCAAGGTGTCGTGCTCGTATTGCAGCGGCAGCGGCACCGTGTCCGAGCAAGTCACCGATTACATCACGGTGCAAGTGCCCACTACCACCTACAGCAACGGCAGCTCGCACACCAGCTACCACAGCGAAACGCGGCCACAGTACCGCACCGAGTACCGCTCTTGCTACCATTGCAGCTACGGCAAGGTCAGCTGCAACACTTGCCACGGTTCAGGCAGCATCAATTGCGGCACCTGCCGCGCCAGCGGCAAGGTCACGTGCCGCACCTGTAGCGGCGTGGGCGACCTGCGCTGCAACCCGTGCGACGGCTCCGGCAAGGTGGGCAAGGCGGCCTGGGTCGACGTGCATGTGACGCCCGGCTACAGCGTCAGCCTGCCCAAGCAAGCACCCGACGACGCGCGCCGCATCCGCGACAAGGAGAGCGTGCACTCACTGGCAGCCATTGCCGGCAGCCTGGCACTGGCGAAAGTGAGCATTTACAATGAAGACCAGCCGCAGGAGGTCGACGCCCTGTATGCGGCCAAGCTGCGCATCGTGCGCCTCGAGGCATCGTGCAACGCGGAAAAGCACCACCTGGTGGCGTACGGCACGGACTTGCGCTGGCTGACCCTGGACGACATCGTGGAAAAGCTGCTGCGCGGCGACCTCAAGGCGCTCAGCGACGCGCTGGCCGGCAGCGCCGACGACGGCCTGTTCTCGGCCCACGTGCAAGGTTTGTTGACGCCGCTGCGCGACGTGGCCGCCTCGGAACTGAATGCGGACGTGATCGAGTCCGTCCTCAGCGGCAACGCGCACCATGCCCATGTCGATGTCGTCTCCGCCGACTATGCCAACAATGTGCGCACCTGCGTGCTCGGCGCCCTGCGCCAGGTCTACACGCGGCTGGCCAAGCAATTCTGGTGGAAAAGCGCACTGGCCGCCCTGGCCGCCGCCATCGCCACCTGGTTCTTCGCCGGACGCGGGGCGGCCGCCATCGCCGGCCTGCTCGTCACGGGCGCCGGCTACTGGCTGTTCAACCGCAAGGTAAAAAACGTGCTGAGCGAAGCGCTGGGCGGCGAGCGGCAAGCCGAACGGGCCATGAGCATCGCCGGCAAGGGACGCCGCAACCAGCTGGCGCAAGTGCTGATCCTCGCGCCCGCCAGCGTGGCCGTGCTGGCCGCCAGCTATGGCTTGCCGGTGCGCGTGCGCCCGGCCGCTCCACCGCCGCAAACGGCCATGGCGTCAGCGCCCGTCGCGCCCCATGCGCCAGTCCCAGTGCCGCCAGATGCGAGTAGCGCCAAAGCCGTCAAGCTGTACGAAAATGGCGACAAGGCGCAGGCGCTGGCCATGCTGGAAAGCCTGGTCGGCAAGGGCGACGCCGGCGCGTATGGCCTGTATGGCTGGATGCTGCTGATGGGCGAAGGCAAGCCCGGCCCCGCCACCGCGCCGACGGCGCAGCAGCGCGAAGCGCGCCAGGTGGCCGCCAAGCCCCTGATCGGCAAGGGCCTCGTGAAGAACGACAGCTATGCGCTGGCGGCGAAAGGCGTGATGCTGGCCGAAGGCTGGCAGGAACCGCGCAACATGGCGCGCGGCCTCGACCTGCTGAAACAGGCCGCGAACAAGGGCAATGCGCAAGCCATGCACTTATTGGGCCTGTACCACGTGCGCGGCTACCAGATTCCCGTCAACCACAAGGAAGCGCGCAAATGGTTCACCCTCGCCGCCGACAAGGGCAGCGCGGGCGACATCTACAATCTGGGCCTGATGGACTGGGAAGGCGCGGGCTTGAAACGCCCCGACCGCGCCAGCGCCATGCAGCGCTGGAAGATCGCGGCCGCCATGGGCGAGGAGCGCGCGATCAAGGCGGTGGCGCAAGGAAAACCTTAAGGAGCACCTGAGAAAAAGCCCATGGCGTTGTTGCGTTGCCTGGCCGTACGTTCGTACTGCCTGCGGCAACGCGCCTAGCCCTGAGCATTTTTCAGGCGCTCCAGCAGAGCGGCGGAAAAAGTCGCCGCTTTTTGATTTTTACACCGCCGCCAGCGCCTGCAAGGCCATCGGATTCGGCGTCGGCTCACCGATTTTCGTCAGCAGGTTGCGGTCCGTGTGGTGGAACGGTTCGTCCTTGCCGCGGATCAGCATGACCGTGTCTTCATCGTAGCCCCACGTGCCGTCGGCGTGGATATCGACCTTGATCCGGTATTCGACGGTGGTGAACGCGTGTTCGAGGAAGGGGTTCGAGCAGATGCCGTACGCCGTCGAATCGCGCTTGGCCACCAGCTCGAAACTGGTGGCGTCCGCCGTCGTCGTGCCGGACGCCATGGCGATCTGGCCGCGCGGGATGGCCAGGGTCTGGATCACGGCGCCCGTGGCCGGCTCCCACAGCCAGTAGCCCACCTGCTCATGGTACGTTTTGACTTGATCCGGCTTGGTGATGTGGATGTAGTAGCGCAAGCCGTAGAACAGTTGCGGGCCGTTGGTGACGGGGTCGATCGGCTGCAGTTCGATGCGCTCGACGAAGGCCTGCTTGCGCGGGCCATCGGCTTTCGGCTTGACGTCCAGGCCGCGCGTGCCCGTCCAGATGCCGGCCATGCCAGTCAAGGGGCCCAGGTTGTTCAGGGTGTGCACGTCGGCGGACGGCTCGGTGTAGATATCTTCGGGAAAATCGCTCATGCGGAAGTCTTCAAAATGGGGCAACAGTGCTTGCCGCCATTGTAAGACGCGCGCCCGCCGGCGGCAAAGCGCCAGCCGTCAGGGAAACTGCGTAGTGTGGCGCTCGATGAACAGCAGGGCCGCGGCGGCCAGCGCGGGGCGCTGCGCTTCGAACACCGTTTCGTCGCGCGTTTGCAGCAGATTGGCAGCCGCCTCGGGCAGTTCCAGTGCGCCGGTGATGAACGCCGCCACCGCGTCGATATTCGCGTACAGGGCGCTGTCGTAGCCTTCCCAGTCCACATAGGCCAGCCATTCGGCCAGCATCACCATGCCGGCGACGGGCGGCGCCAGGGCCGCGATGCGCTCCGCGCGCAGCACGCTGTCGCTGCCGATGCCTTCCTGCTGCAGCACCGCCAGCGCCACGTGCTGCAGCGCGTCTTCCGGATCGCGCCGGTACTTGTTCAGCAGACGCTGCGTCAGCGTATAACGTTCGGCGTCGATACCGCGCAGGGCGGCCGCCACGTCGTCGTCATGCAGCGCCAGGTGACGCGCCGCGCAAGCGACATCCACGCCGGCTTTCGCGGCGACGATATCGGTGAGCTGCTGCCGGCGCGCGTCATCCATGCTTACACCAGCGGCTCGGTCGAACCGGTCAGGGTAAAGATTTCAAAGCCCGTTTCCGTGACGGCCAGCGAGTGCTCGAACTGCGCCGACAGCGAGCGGTCTTTCGTCACCGTCGTCCATTTATCGGGCAAGACCTTGACCTGGTAGCTGCCCACGTTGAGCATCGGTTCGATCGTGAAGATCATGCCCGGTTCCAGCACGATGCCCGTGCCGGCGCGGCCGTAATGCAGCACTTGCGGCGTGTCGTGGAAGACCTGGCCCACGCCATGGCCGCAGAAGTCGCGCACGGAGGAAAAGCCCTGCGCCTTGGCTACCGCTTCGATGGCGGCGCCCACGTCGCCGAGGGTCGCTCCGGGGCGCACGGTGTGGATGCCGGCCATCATGGCGTCATACGCCGTGTTGACGAGGCGGTTGGCCAGGATGGAGACGGCGCCCACCTTGAAGGTGCGGCTGGTGTCGCCGAACCAGCCGTTGAACTTCGGCGTCACGTCGATGTTGAGGATGTCGCCCACTTTGAGGATCTTGGTTTCCGACGGGATGCCGTGCGTGACCACGTGATTGACGGAGATGCAGCTGGCGTGCTTGTAGCCGTGGTAGTCGATGGTGCCGGGGATGGCGCCGGCCGCGCGCATGAATTCTTCGCACAGGGCGTCGAGTCTGGCCGTCGAGACGCCCGGCTTGACGAAAGGCGCGATGTAGTCGAGCGTGTCGGCGGCGATGCGGCCGGCCGCGCGCATGCCGAGGAAACCTTCTTCGTCGTGCAGCGGGATTTTCTTGCCGTGTTCAAGCTGGGTGGAATAGCGCATGGGGATTCTTTTCTTTGTTAGTGTGAGGTGGTATGGGCGGCCCAGCCGCGCACGGCGTCGTGCGAAGCGCGCAGCATGGCGTCGACGCTGGCCGGTATCGGCCGCTCCTGGGTCAGGTAAGGCTTGACGACGGCCACGGGCGCATCGATCAGCACGAATTTGAGCAGCATGTGATCGAGGTCCAGCTCCGCGGTGGCGGGCATGGCTTCGGCGCAGCGGACAAAGCAGGCGTCGAGCGCGGCCTGCTCCTCTTCCACGGCGGCCAGCAATTCCTCGCTGAGGCCACTGTTGAAATCGGGGCTGTCCGCGCATTGCAGCAGGAAGCGCGCATATACGGGCTTGCGCCGGCACCAGTCCAGCAAGCCGTGCACGCCGGCCCACGTGTCGCCGCCGAGCCAGCGGCTGGCCACTTCCTCGCGGAAGTCGCTCTTCACGCGCAGCCAGGCGCGCGCCAGGATGGCGTTGCGCGAATCGAAGCGGTGATACACGGAGCCGATGGGTGCGCCGGCCTTGACGGCGATGGCGGCCATCGAGACGGCACCCACGCCGCACTGGGCGGCGACGGCGATCGCGCTGTCGATGAAGTTGTTTTCGTTGAATTTGGCTAGTCTGACCATTCAAATAGAATACAGATTCTATTTGAATTCGTCAAGCGCCTCCGACATGCGCCGACATGAGTTGCCTTGCTGCCTTACAATGGTATGCACGAACCGCCACAAGGAGAATCCGCTTGCTTACGCCCCCCTTCATCGCCTCCTCCCGCTTCGACGATCCACGCCTGGCGTTGGAACAGGTGCAAGCCATTTACCGCAGCAGCATCGAACACTTGCGCGATGCGCTGCAGCGCTTTGTCGCCGGCGAAGACATGCACGAGCGGGTGCGCGCCTGCTACCCCTTCGTGCGCATCCAGACGGACACCGTGGCGCGCGCCGACTCGCCGCTGGCCTACGGTTTTGTCGCCGGTCCCGGCGTGTTTGAAACCACTTTGACGCGTCCCGACCTGTTCGGCGATTACTACCTGGACCAGTTCACCCTGCTGCTGAAAAACCATAACAGCGGCCAGAAGGTGCACCTGGAAGTGGGCGTGAGCGCACAGCCCATCCCCGTGCATTTCTCGTTCGCCGAACATGACCATATCGAAGGCAATATGGATGCGGGCCGCCGCCTGGCCATGCGCGACCTGTTCGACCTGCCCGACCTGTCGGCCATGGACGACGGCATCGCCAACGGCACGCACGAACCGGCGCACGGCGAAGCGCAGCCGCTGTCGCTGTTCACGGGCCCGCGCGTCGATTATTCGCTGCAGCGCCTGCGCCATTACAGCGGCACGTCGCCGCAGCACTTCCAGAACTTCGTCCTGTTTACCAATTACCAGTTCTACATCGACGAATTCATCCGCCTGGGCCACGCCATGATGGACCGCGCGCCCGATGCGCAAGCGCCCTCGGACGACGACGGCTACGTCGCCTTTGTCGAACCGGGCAACGTGGTCACGCGCCGGGTCGGCCAGACGGTCGAAAGCGAGGATGCGCTGGGCGCCGCCCCGCCGCGCCTGCCGCAGATGCCCGCCTACCACCTGCTGCGCGCGGACGGCAGCGGCATCACCATGGTCAATATCGGTGTCGGTCCGGCCAATGCGAAGACCATCACCGACCATATCGCCGTGCTGCGCCCGCACGCCTGGCTGATGCTCGGCCATTGCGCCGGCTTGCGCACCACGCAAAGCCTGGGCGACTACGTGCTGGCGCACGCGTATGTGCGCGAAGACCACGTGCTCGACGAAGACTTGCCGCTGTGGGTGCCGATCCCGCCGCTGGCGGAAATCCAGCAGGCGCTGCAAACGGCAGTGGCGGAAATCACCCAGCTGACGGGGCATGACTTGAAACACATCATGCGCACGGGAACCGTGGCCAGCACGGACAACCGCAACTGGGAATTGCTGCCGCAGCGCACGCCGGAGCGTCGTTTCAGCCAGAGCCGCGCCATCGCGCTGGATATGGAAAGCGCGACGATCGCCGCCAACGGCTTCCGTTTCCGCGTCCCCTACGGCACCCTGCTGTGCGTGAGCGACAAGCCGCTGCACGGCGAAATCAAGCTGCCCGGCATGGCCAACCACTTCTACCGCGAACGGGTCGACCAGCATCTGCGCATCGGCATCCGCGCCGTGGAACTGCTGCGCCGCCAGGGCGTGGACCGGCTGCACAGCCGCAAATTGCGCAGCTTTGCGGAAGTGGCGTTTCAGTAACTGTCAGCACCACCCCTCATCCGGTTCGCATCATGACTAGGCATGGTGCGATCCGGGAGCAGCTTCACTCAGATACGGTCACGGAATGTTACAGTCGGTTCCGTATCTTCCACCGCACTTCTTGTCCCAAATCCACTGCAAATCGTCTTGCTCCTGCAAATCGACAGAAAATGAAATGGCTGGCGAGGTCAGCGTCAACTTCACGATATTAGCGGTAGCGGACCACTTGGTCTCATCAGTCAAATCAGACAAGATGACGCCCTTGTCTATCTGCATGGTGATTTTACTATTCGCCAGCAAATAAGCCAGATTATCCTGAACGTATTGACCGATAGGAAAACTTCCTCCGCCGGGCAGGGATACCGATTTATCTCGCGGTATCAGATTATTGAGTGCCGTCAGATAATTCTGATCGCGCTTGAAAAATGGGGTCGCGACACCGGCGATGGTCTGATTCAAGCCAGCGACGATGGCATCATCGATCTTGGAGCTACCAAGATTTACAATATAGTCTCCGATCACTGGCAATATCCATCCAAGATTGGAGTCGCAATCGGTCGACGACGAAGGATTTCCTGAAACTCCCATGCCTGGCAATATCTGGCCCGAGCCTTGCGGAGATCCCATCTGTGCATTGATGGTGAAATTATCGATGGCTGCACTATTAGTGCAGCGAAAACTGATGCCATATTTCTTGCCTGAATACCCCATCAGAGTTTGATAGCGTGGTGCTTGCACTGTAATACCAACAGTACCATCTGCCGCAGGTGCCAGCGTAAACAGCAAGCTGCCTGTCACTTTCCCGGAGTAGAACTGCACACCATTATTCGTCGCCTGCTGCTTCAGAAATGTATTCAGCGTTTTTTCCAAGCTATAGGGACCATTGATAATCTGATCCGCAAATCTGGTTACCGGCCCTTGGTCTATCCGATTCTCTGAATAGGCGACACTGCCACCTGCATAATGGACAGTGGCGATGTACGTCACGGCCGTTACCCGTGGCACCCACGCAGCATGCGCACTGCCGGCAATTAACAGGCAAGATAACAAAGCATATTTCTTCATTCAATTTCCTCAATGTGAAAAATTCATGAATTCAGGTCGCAAGTCGAATTTCTCATGGCCATACAGTCTCCGATAGCAACAAGAGCGGCTTGCACTACATCGCCTGACAGGATAAGTAGCACGAAATTTTAATGAATTAACATCTAATTCAAAAATAGAAATGTATCATGAAAATAAACTCTTTCCCTTTCTCAAACATCCTATTTAATGAAATTTCAATGAACGACCAATTTCCGCACTAGACAACTCAAAAAATAAAAAGCCGAGTTCTGCACAAGCAGCCCCGGCCCCATTATTTCGAGAAAGTAGAATAAAGGAATTTTAGCGCATCAAGAAGTTTGTCGTTTACAGTATGCACGCCTTGACTAGCACGAACAAATCATGCACTGCAATAGCCTGAAGAAGAAAAAGCACCAATCGCCGTATACCGATTGATGCTTTTTCGCAGACGCTCCATGCCAGTGTTACAGGAAGCGGTCGAGTATCTTGCGCGTCGTCTTGTCGATATTGAACATGTCGCGTATCAAAAAGTGGATGCCGTGGTTATCGGCGATCAAGAGCGACGTGGCGCCGATGCGGCGGATGTCTTCCTCGCCTTTCAGCACGAATTGCGTCTCGCCCCGGTCCGTATCGACATACCAGGTGCATGGCGTGGCAAAGCTGGAAACGCTTTTCACGCGCGCGATCTCGGGCATGAATTCGCGCCCTTCCAGCTCTTCCTGCAGCAGGCTGCGCGCCGGTTCCGGCAAGGCGTCGATACGGTCGATCCACGCCACTTCCTTGCCATTGCCCAGCACCAGCGAAATGCCTTCGTCGGGCGACTGGATGGGAAAGGCGCGCACGGGCGCCACGCATTCAAAGACTTGGCCGTCCGCGTCCGTCATCACCAGCTTGCCGAAGGTGTCGCGGCTTAATGTAAAAGTTGTACTGGCCATGCTTATTCCTTGTCATCCAGAGCGAGTTCGTTGTTGCGCGCCTGTGCTTCGTAGAGGCGGAAATAGGCGCCCTCTTTCGCCATCAGTTCATCGTGGCTGCCCACTTCGACGACCTGGCCGCGGTCCAGCACCACCAGGCGGTCGGCGCGGTGCAGGGTCGACAGCCTGTGCGCGATGGCGATCGTCGTGCGGCCCTGCACCAGGTTGTCCAGCGCCTTCTGGATTTCCTTCTCTGTTTCCGAGTCGACCGACGATGTCGCTTCATCCATGATCAGGATGCGCGGGTCGATCAGCAGGGCGCGGGCGATCGAGATGCGCTGGCGCTCGCCGCCGGACAAACCCTGGCCACGCTCGCCCACCATCGAATCGTAGCCTTGCGGCAGGCGCAGGATGAATTCGTGCGCATGCGCGGCGCGCGCGGCGGCGATGATGTCCTGGCGCGTCGCGTGCGGCTTGCCGTAGGCGATATTTTCCGCGATGGTGCCGAAGAACAGGAACGGCTCCTGCAGCACCAGGCCGATATTGCGGCGGTAGTCGGACACGGCGAACGAGCGGATGTCGACGCCGTCGAGCAGAATCGCGCCTTCCGACACGTCGTAGAAACGGCAGATCAGGTTGACCAGGGTGCTCTTGCCCGAACCGCTGTGGCCCACCAGGCCGATCATCTCGCCCGCCTTGATGTTCAGGGTGATGCCGCGGTTGACGGCGCGGTTGCCGTAGCGGAAACCGACTTCGCGCAGGTCGATGCGTCCTTCGATCTTGTCCAGCTTCACCGGTTGCGCCGGTTCCGGCACGCTCGACACGTGGTCGAGGATGTCGAAGATGCGCTTGGCGGCCGACGCCGATTTCTGCGTCACGGAGACGATCCGGCTCATCGAGTCAAGGCGGCCATAGAAACGCGTGCTGTAGGCGATGAAGGCGGTCAGCACGCCGACGGTGATTTCGCCGCGCGACAGTTGCCAGATGCCGAAGCACCAGATGACCAGCAAGCCCATCTCCGTCAGGAAGGAAACGGTGGGCGAAAACAGCGACCAGACCTTGTTCAACTTGTCGTTGACGGCCAGGTTGTGCGCGTTGGCGTCGCGGAAGCGGGCCGCTTCGCGTTTTTCCTGCGCAAACGCCTTCACGACGCGAATGCCGGGGATGGTATCGGCCAGCACGTTCGTCACTTCGCTCCACACGCGGTCGATCTTTTCAAAGCCCGTGCGCAAGCGGTCGCGCACCAGGTGGATCATCCAGGCGATGAAGGGCAGCGGCGCCAGGGTCATGATGGCCAGCCATGGATTCATCGACCACAAAATGACGCCCGTCATGATGATCATCAGCACGTCGGAAGCAAAATCGAGCAAATGCAGCGAGAGGAAGACGCAGATGCGGTCGCTGCCGCTGCCGATGCGCGCCATCAGGTCGCCCGTGCGCTTGCCGCCGAAAAATTCCAGCGACAGTTTCATCAGATGTTCATAGGTCGCCGAGCGCAAGTCGGCGCCCATGCGTTCGGACACCAGGGCCAGCACATAGGTCTTGCCCCAGCCCAGCAGCCAGGCCAGCAGGGCCGAACCGAGCAGGCCGCTCATGTAGTACACCACCAGCCATGGGTCGATATGCTTGCCGTTTTGATACGGGATCAGCACATTGTCCATCAGCGGCGCCGTCAGATACGGTGGAATCATGTGCGCGGCCGTACTCAGCAGCATCAGCATGAAGCCCAGGGCCAGCTGGCCACGGTAGGGATGGGCGAAGCGCCACAGGCGGAACAGGGTCCAGGTCGATGGCGGCGTGTGCAACACCTTGGCGCAGATCGGGCATTCTTCCTGCTCCGGCTCCAAAGGCGCCTTGCAGCTGGGGCACACTTCCTGCTCCGCTTCCAGCACGGGCTGGCCCGTCAAATGGCTGTCGAGGCGCTCGACGAACTGTTCCAGCACGCGGATCGCATGCAGGTTCTGGCCCAAAGTGAAGCGCCACGACGCCAGGCGGCCGTGGTCGTCGAACAATTCCAGGTGGCCGACGCCGGCGTGGTCATGGTGCGTCAGGCGCAATCCGTGGCGGAAAGACCAACTTTTCCAGGTGGTATCGCCCGGCGAACGGGCCAGCAAACGCTTCTCGGTGACAACTATTATGCCTTTTGTGAAACGTAATCGCGCATCGAGGTCAACCTCAACGCTACTTAAAACGTTCTCCCCTGGAGAAAGGTTGCTCTCCACTTCCGCCAGCCAGTGTTCCGGCAGCGATGTGAGGGGAATAGTTGTTGCAGGAACACTCAGTTCAGTTGTCATCGTAAAGCATACTCCGGCTCGAGGCCAAGCCCTTCAGGGCGGGATTTGGGGGATGGGGCAGACGCCCGATCAATGTTTGTGTACTGCGCGATGGCGAGGTGGATGCACCAGTGGCAATTTCCTGTATTGTATCGAATGGATGCCTGCCGGTAAGGAATGATGGCAAAACGGCGCAAAAAAATCAGCGTCCGCCGTACCGGAGCAAGTATACAACAGCCCGCTGTTGCGCAAATGCTCCAGCTTGGCCCAGAGTCGGTATCTTTATAACAAGTACGGCAACAATTAGTAACAATTAGAATGACAACACCAGCAGAATAAGGGCAGCAAACGCGACAAGAGGCCGCTAAAAGTGGCACACTGCGCATACCCGGGATAAAGAACCAAGCAAGAGCCTGAAAAGACTCTGTAGAGCCAACATAAAGTATCTGGCGCCCAGACGCCTGGCTTGTTATCAAGAAACCACTTACATGATCAAGAAGAAGAACATCGAATTTGCCCGCGTCACCCACTTGCGCGGCCCCAACATCTGGACTTACCGCCCGGTGATTGAAGCCTGGGTCGACATCGGCGAACTGGAAGACTATCCATCCAATACCCTGCCCGGCCTGTACGAGCGCCTGGTGGCGTGGCTGCCCGGCATGATCGAGCACCGCTGCGGCGTGGGCGAACGGGGCGGCTTTTTCGAGCGCCTGCGCGAAGGCACGTGGTCGGCCCACATCCTCGAGCACGTGGTGCTGGAACTGCAAAACCTGGCAGGCATGCGCACGGGCTTCGGCCAGACCCGCTCGACCAGCCAGCGCGGCGTCTACAAGATGGCCTTCCGCACGCGCGAAGAGCACGTGGGCCGCGCCGCTCTGGCCGCCGCGCGCGACCTGCTGATGGCCGCCATCAACGATGAAGCCTACGACCTGGAAGCGGCACTGGCGCCCCTGCGCGACATGGTCGACTCGCGCTGCCTGGGCCCGAGCACGGCCAGCATCGTCGATGCGGCCACTGAGCGCAGCATCCCTTCGCTGCGCCTGAACGACGGCAACCTGGTGCAACTGGGCCACGGCGCCGCGCAGCGCCGCATCTGGACGGCCGAAACGGACCGCACCAGCGCGATCGCCGAAGGCATCGCCAGCGACAAGGATCTGACCAAATTCCTGCTCAAATCGTGCGGCGTTCGCGTCCCTGAAGGCAGCCTGGTGCGCAGCGCCGAAGCGGCTTGGGAAGAAGCGCAGGACATCGGCGTGCCCGTCGTCGTCAAGCCATATGACGGCAACCATGGCCGCGGCGTCTCGCTGAACCTGATGACGGAAAGCGACGTGAAGGCCGCCTATGCACTGGCCGCGCGCAAGGGCGACAGCTCGGCCGTGCTGGTGGAAAGCTTCATCACGGGCGACGAACACCGCCTGCTCGTCGTCGGCAACAAGCTGATCGCGGCCGCCAAGGGCGAATCCTTGTGGGTCGATGGCGACGGCGTCTCGACCGTGCTGGAACTGGTCAACACGCAGATCAATACCGACCCGCGCCGCGGCGAAGGCGAAGACTTCCCATTGGGTACCGTCAAGCCGCATGAATCGGGCGAAATCGTGCTGGAACTGCAGCGCCAGGGCATGACCGCCCTGTCCGTGCCGCAGGCCGGCCAGAAAGTGCTGATCCAGCCGAACGGCAACGTGGCCATCGACGTCACGGACGACGTGCATCCGTCCGTCGTGCATGCGGCCCTGCTGGCCGCGCGCGTGGTCGGCCTGGATATCGCCGGCATCGACCTGGTCACCACCGACATCGCGCGTCCGCTGGAAGAACAGCGCGGCGCCATCATCGAAGTCAATGCCAGCCCTGGCCTGCTGGCGCACATCAAGCCGGGCGTGGGCCAGCCGCGCCCTGTCGGCGCGGCCATCGTCGACCACCTGTTCGCGCCCGAGGAAACGGGCCGCATTCCGCTGATCGGCGTGACGGGCACGCGCGGCGCCAGCCTGATCGTGCGCATGCTGTGCAAGCTGCTCAACCTGTCGGGCCTGCACACGGGCGCCGTCTGCAGCGAAGGCATGTATCTGGACCAGCGCCGTGTCGTCAGCAGCGATTGCGTGAACTGGGACGCGGGCCAGCGTTTGCTGCTCAACCGCACCGTGCAGACGGCCCTATTCGAGAGCAATCCACGCATGATCCTGGCCGAAGGCCTGGCCTATGACAAATGCCAGATCGGCATCGTCACGGACATGGGCAGCCTCGATAGCGTCAAGGATTTCGACGTGCTGGACGAAGCGGGCCTGTACAAGGCCGTGCGCAGCCAGGTCGACGTGGTGGTGCCGACGGGCGTGGCCGTGCTCAACGCCGCCAACGCGCACGTGCTGGAACTGGCCGAACTGTGCGACGGCACGGTGACCCTGTATGCGCAGGATGGCAGCCTGCCCGCCATCGCGGCGCAGCTGGCCGCCGGCCAGCGCGCCGTGTTCGTGCGCGGCAACCACATCGTGCTGGCCGAAGGCGGCATCGAAACGGTCCTGCTATGCCTGGACCTGCTCAAGCCTGCCACGGCCGGCAATGTCGACAGCGTGCTGGCCGTCGCGGCCGCCGCCTGGGCCCTGAACCTGCCCGTCGACCTCATTTGCGCAGGTTTGCGCACCTTCGACGCGGCACCCGGCTGCATCGGCAACTAAGACAAAGCAGCACTCAAGCCCGGCTACGGCCGGGCCCACAAGAACACAACAGGATTACGGTTTAATTATGGAAGTATCTCGCGTACGGGCCTTGCGGGGCCCTAACCTCTGGAGCCACGACACGGCCGTGGAAGCCATTGTTTCCTGCACCACGCAGGAACTCGACATCGCCCAGCTGCCCGGCTTCGAAGCCCGCCTGCGCGCGCGCTTTCCGCAACTGAGCCCGCTGCAACCGCTGGGCAACTACAACGCCGCGCCGATGGCGCAGGTGCTGGAACTGGCGGCGCTGGGCCTGCAGGCGCACGCCGGCTGCCCCGTCACCTTCAGCCGCACCACGCCGACCCTGGAAACGGGCATCTTCCAGGTCGTCGTCGAATACTCGGAAGAAGCCGTCGGCCGCCTGGCCCTGGAACTGGCGCAGCAGCTGTGCCGCGCCGCGCTCGACGATGCGCCGTTCGACCTGGCCGCCGCCCTGCACCAGTTGCAGGAGCTCGATGAAGACGTGCGCCTCGGTCCATCGACGGGCGCCATCGTCAACGCCGCCGTGGCCCGTAACATCCCGTTCCGCCGCCTGACCGAAGGCAGCCTGGTGACGTTCGGCTGGGGCAGCAAGCAGCGCAAGATCCAGGCCGCCGAAATGGACGGCACCAGCGCCATCGCCGAAGCCATCGCGCAAGACAAGGAACTGACCAAGAAGCTGCTCGATTCGGCCGGCGTGCCCGTGCCGCAAGGCCGTGTCGCCATCGACGTGGACGACGCCTGGGCCGCCGCCTGCGAAATCGGCCTGCCCGTCGTCGTGAAACCGAAGGACGGCAACCAGGGCAAGGGCGTCACCGTCAATGTCACCACGCGCGAACAACTGACGGCCGGCTTCCTCGCGGCGCAGGAATTCCGCGACGACATCCTCGTCGAACGCTATCTGCCCGGCCACGATTTCCGCCTGCTCGTCATCGGCAACAAGATGGTGGCAGCGGCCCGCCGCGACCCGCCGCAAGTGGTGGGCGACGGCCAGCACACGGTGCGCGAACTGGTTGACCAGGTCAACCTGGACCCGCGCCGCGGCAGCGGCCACGCCACCTCGCTGACGAAAATCCGCTTCGACGACATCGCCCTGGCCAGCCTGGCCAAGCAGGGTTACGTGGCCGAATCCGTGCCGCCCGTGGGCCAGCGCGTGATCTTGCGCAATAACGCCAACCTGTCGACGGGCGGCTCGGCCACCGACGTCACCGTCGACGTGCACCCGGAAGTGGCGGCGCGCGCCGTCGCGGCCGCGCACATGGTGGGCCTCGATATCTGCGGCGTGGACGTGGTGTCCGACAGCATCCTGAAACCGCTGGAAGAGCAGAACGCCGGCATCGTCGAAGTCAACGCGGCACCAGGTTTGCGCATGCACCTGGCGCCGTCGTTCGGCAAGCCGCGTCCCGTGGGTGAAGCCATCATCGCCGCCATGTTCGCCGAGGGCGACGATGGCCGCATTCCCGTCGTCGCCGTCACGGGCACCAACGGCAAGACCACCACCGTGCGCCTGATCGCCCACCTGCTGACCACCTCGGGCCTGCGCACGGGCATGACGAACACGGATGGCGTGTACATCGAAGGACGCCAGATCGACAGCGGCGACTGCAGCGGCCCGCGCAGCGCGCGCAACGTGCTGCTGCATCCGGACGTGGACGCGGCCGTGTTCGAAACGGCGCGCGGCGGCATGCTGCGCGAAGGCCTGGCCTTCGACCGCTGCCAGGTCGCCGTGGTGACGAATATTGGCGCGGGCGACCACCTGGGCCTGAACTACATCACCACCGTGGAAGACCTCGCGGTCCTGAAGCGCGTGATCGTGCAGAACGTGGCCGACAGCGGCGTGGCCGTGCTGAACGCCACCGATCCGGCCGTGGCCCGCATGGCCAAGAATTGCAGCGGCACGGTGACCTTCTTCGCCGCCGACAAGACGCATCCCGTGATGGCCACGCACCGCGCGCAGGGCAACCGCGTCGTGTATGTGGAAGACGGCAAGCTGGTCGCGGCACAAGGCAAGGAACGCCACGAAATCGCCCTGTCGCAGGTGCCGATCACGCGCAACGGCGCCATCGGCTTCCAGGTCGACAACGTCATGGCGTCGCTGGCCGCCGCCTGGGCCGTGGGCCTGGACTGGAAAACCATCGCGCTGGGCCTGAAAACCTTTGCCAATGAAGCCGACAATGCGCCGGGCCGCTTCAACGTGTTCGATTACAAGGGCGCCACCCTGATCGCCGACTACGGCCACAATCCGGACGCCATCCTGGCGCTGGTGCAGGCCGTGGAAAGCATGCCGGCCAAGCGCCGCTCGGTGGTCATCAGCGGCGCCGGCGACCGCCGCGACGAAGACATCCGCCAGCAGACGGAAATCCTCGGCGCCGCCTTCGACGACGTGCTGCTGTACCAGGATCAATGCCAGCGCGGCCGCGCCGACGGCGAAGTCGTGGCATTGCTGCGCCAGGGCTTGAACGGCGCCAAGCGCACCAGCCATATCGATGAAATCAACGGCGAATTCGTCGCCATCGACAAGGCCCTGGCACGCCTCGGCGAAGGCGACCTGTGCCTGATCCTGATCGACCAGGTGGAAGAAGCGCTGGCGCACATCGCCAAGCGCGTCGCCGAAGCGTAAACGCAGCCTGATGGCATATGAGGGCGGCCTGCGGGCCGCCCTTTTTCATCCCGGCGCCTCAGTCGGCGCCGGCTTTCTCGATCGCCTGCGCGGCCAGCGCGCCGGCCCGCATCTCGCTGGCAAACAGCGTCGCCGCATGCGCGATGGCGCGGGTGGCACGCGCGAGGAAATGCGTCCAGTGCTGCTGCTCGAGCAGCAGCATCTCGATGCAGAACCATACCTGACCGCACTGCACATGGCCTTTCACCAGCTTGATGCGGCGGTTGACTTCATCGAGCGCGGCACGCACGCGCAGCAACTCTTCCGGCATATCGATGCTCCACACATTCGGCAACAGCAGTTTCCCAAATTGCGCGTCATCGGTATCAAAGCACAGGACATAGCCCATGCCTTCGAAACGGAAGACGATATCGCCATCGCTGTCGATCTGCGCCTGATATCCGTCCGCTTGCAAGTGACGCAGCAACGGTTCGGTGATAGTGGATGCCAACATGGTGCTTCCTTTCATTGAGTGGGATGGCGACGCCCCATCTGGTGCCGCTGCATCGCTACCTCAACGCCGCCACCGGCAAAAAATACAAAACTATTTTCGCCACGTGTGGAGAGCGGGCAAGGCCGGCAGGTGCATGGATGCGGCAGGGATACCGGAATTGATATGGACATCGCAAAAGAAGTCATTTGTGGCGCAAAGTCATTCGCCCCTACCATGCTTCCTGAGCCAGTTCCAGCTCTGGCGGCGACTGCCGCAGCGTTCTCAACATAACTAAAATACAGGTGGAGACAAGATGATGCAATTGATGGCAACGGGCACCCGCACGCCCCGACAAAATACACGCTTGACCTTGAAGGCGACGGTGGCCGCCCTGGCCGGCGCAGGCCTGCTGAGCAGCGCCTCCGTCCGGGCGCAACAGGCGCCCGCCGTGGAAACGCCAGTGGCAGAAACGGCACCGGCGGCGGCAGCGCCGGCCGACAATGGCGGCATCGCCGTCGTCGCCGTCACGGGCGTGCGCAGGGCGGCACAGAGCGCACAGACGATCAAGAAAAACAGCGACCAGGTGGTCGACTCCATCGTCGCCGATGAAATCGGCAAATTCCCCGACAAGAACGTGGCCGAAATCCTCGGCCGGGTGACGGGCGTGCAGGTCCGCCGCGAAGGCGGCGAAGCCGGTACCGTCATCATCCGCGGCTTGCCTGGCGTGGTGACCCTGCTCAACGGCCGCGAAATGTTCACGTCCGTGGGCCGCAGCCTGTACCTGGCCGACATTCCGACGGCCATGCTGCAGCGCGTGGACGTGTACAAATCGCAGGGCGCCGACATGGTCGAAGGCGGCACGGCCGGCGTGATCGACGTACGCACCAACCGCCCGTTCGACTTCAAGGGTTTTACGGCATCGGGCAACGTGCGCGCCGAACACCGCGACAAGTCCGGCTCGACGGACCCGAACGTCAGCGGCATGGTCTCGAACCGCTGGAAGACCCAATACGGCGAATTCGGCGCCCTTCTCGGCCTGTCCTACCAGCGCGGCAGATACTATGACGAGACGATCTGGAACGCCGAACCGGTCAAGCGCCCGGAAGCGGGAAACATCACGGGTCCCGATTCCGTCGGCATGATCCCGACCGTGGGCGACCGCAAGCGCTACGCGGCCAACGCCGCCTTCCAGTGGCGCCCGAACTCGCAGGTGGAAGTGTATGCGGAAGGCATGTCGACCCTGATCAAGCACGCGTTCGACAGCCAGTTCTTCGTCGGTTCGCTGCCCTGGGGCCAGAACCCCGACATCACGCTGATCCCCGGCACCAATCAAGCGGCCACGGTGGGCAAGATCGACGGCCCGTGGTCGCCGTTCACGCTGGGCTCGACCCAGGCGCGGCGCGACCGCTCGATCGGTTCGCAAGGCGCCATCGGCGCGCGCTGGGACATCACGCCGCAGCTGCGCGCCACGACGGAGCTGGCGCGCACGGTCAGCAACTTCGAGCGCGAATTTCCCATCCTCGACTTTCTCGCCCATCCGACCAGCGTGATCGGCAGCACGAACGTGAACGGCGGCGCGCAGATCAGCTACCCCGGCTACAACATGCTCGATCCGAAGAACTACACCCTGCTCGGCTTCTACGACAATCACAGCCACGACGAAGGCAGCTCGACCGACTGGCGCGGCGACGTCACCTACGACATGGACAGCACGGGCTTCTTCCGCGAATTTTCGGGCGGCGTGCGCCTGGCCAAGCGCAAGGCCGAATCGATCCGCGAAAAAAATGGCCAGGGCGGGCTGACGTCGATCATGACTGCGGACGCGATTCCTGGCCTCGCCTGCACCTCGCACGAGAACACGGGCAACTTCGGCCTGCAAAGCTGGCTCACGCCGTGCCGCGACTTCATGCTCAACAACACGGCCGCGCTGCGCCAGCTGTTTACGGGCAGCAGCGAACGCAGCCCCGACGATCCGATGACCCACTACAAGGATGTGGAAAAAACCAATGCCGTCTACGGCAAGGCGCGCATCGGCTTTGACTTGGCGAAAGTACCGGTCGATGGCACCCTCGGTGTGCGCGTCGTGCAGACCAAGCAGGACTTGCAAGGCAATTCCTCGCAAAACGGCATCGTCACGCCCGTGCGCGTCAAAACCTCGGATACGGACGTGCTGCCCAGCATGACCTTGAAAGCCATGCTGCGCCAGGACCTGATCGCCCGCATGACGGCCGGCAAGGCCGTGCAGCGCCCGAATTTTGCCGACTTCAACCCCGGCGTGAGCCTGGGCCAGAGCCTGGAGATGGTGCGTCCGACGGGCAGCGGCGGCAATCCCGACCTGAAACCCGTGGAAGGCAAGAACCTCGACGTGGCGCTGGAATGGTATTTCGCGCAGACGGGTTCCGTCACGGCCACCGTGTTCCGCCACAACTTCAAGAACTACATCCTGTCCGGGTCGGCCAAGGAAACGTATGGCGGCATCGAGTACGACATCACGCGTCCGCGCAACACCTCGAAAGGCCATCTGCAAGGCCTGGAAATGGCGTACCAGCAGTTCTACGACAAGCTGCCAGGCTGGATGAGCGGCCTTGGCCTGCAGGCGAACGCCACCTACATGACGGGCGAACTGGAAGAATTGAATGGCAGCGTGCACCCGTTCACGGGCATGTCGAAGTGGTCGGCCAATATCGTCGGCCTGTACGAACAGGGACCGTGGTCGGCGCGCCTGGCCTACAGCTGGCGCGACAAATACGTCGACGACTACAACTACCGCGGCAAGGGCATCCACCTGACCGTGGCGCCCACCAAGACCCTGGACGCGTCGGTCTCGTACAAGCTCAACCCGAACACCACGGTGACGCTGGACGCGAACAACCTGCTCGACTCGACCTACCGCGACTACCACGACACGCCGGACTATGTGCGCGATGTGCGGCGCTATGACAAGGTCGTGGGACTCTCCGTCCGCTGGAGCTACTAGTGGACACCTGACCAAACCGGCTGCGCGGCGCGCTTTGCGGCCGGCGATGGTTTTGTCAGGCGGTGAGACGTTGTTAAAAACAATATACCTTTCTTCCTTGAGGGTTTTCAGCGCCAGCCGGTGACGGTTGGCATTTTTTTTGCCTTGTGGAATCTATCCGACACAGGAATTGATTTAACGCAAAGTGGCGGCGCCGGGGCGCTTTTATGCTGGCAGTCTGACCATCGAACCCGGCGGGGACAGCATGCGCGAGGCACGACACGTCGACATACAGCTATTTCAACCCGACATCCCGGTGCGGCTCGACATGCGCACGGCGGCGCTGGTGGAGCATGCGCTGGCCTTGCAGGAAATGGCCGGCACGGGCGCCGCCGCCCTGTTTTTGCACTGCCACGACGTGCCGCTGCCCACCGCCTTGCGCGTGCTGACGACGGGACCGCACCGCAAACCGGCCGGGCCGCACCTGTTTGCCCGGCTGCGCCCGCGCACGGCCGCCCGGGCGCAAGGCGCAGCGCTACCGGCGCGCTGACGAATCCTGTACCATCGCCGCAACCTATTCCATGAGGCACGGCGATGCAGGCAGCGACACCCCACGATTCCTATGCGGCACTGATGGACCTGATCAAGGCGCGCCATGCGGAACTGAGTCCGCAATTCCAGGCCGGCGCCCGCTACCTGGCCGACCATCCGGACGAAGTAGCCGTCTCGTCGATGCGCAGCATCGCCGCGCGCGCGCAAGTGCAGTCGGCCGCCCTCGTGCGCCTGGCGCAGCAGCTGGGCTTTGCCGGCTGGCCGGAACTGAAAGCCATCTTCGTCGAACGCCTGCGCGCGGGACCGGCCGGTTATGCGGCAAAGGCCAACGCGCTCGCCGATAAAGACGGTGATCTCGTCACCGAAGTGTTCACGGTGCAGCAGCGCAACCTGGCCGCCACGGAAAGCGCCAACCACGCCGCCCTGGATGCGGCCGCCAATTTGCTGCAGACAGCGCCCCGCGTGCACGTGGCCGGCTTTCGCGCCGCCCACCCGATCGCCTATACCCTGCATTATCTGTACCGGCTGCTGCGCCCCAGCGTGCAGCTGTTGAGCGGCCAGGGCGGCACCCTGGAAATGGACTTGCGCGCCCTGCAGGCGGACGAAGCCGTCGTCGTCGTCAGCTTCGCGCCGTATTCGAGCGAAGCGCTGCTGGTGGCGCAGGCGGCGCGCCAGGCCGGCTGCCAGGTCATCGCCATCAGCGACAGCGCCATGTCGCCGCTGGCCCTGCAGGCCGACGCCAGCATCGTCATCGCCGTCGACAGCCCCTCGTTCTTCCCTTCCATCGTGGCCGGCGTCGCGGCCGTGGAAAGCCTGGTGGAACTGCTGGTGGCGCGCGCGGGGCCCGATGCCGTGCACGCCATCGGCGCGGCGGAAAGCCAGCTGCGGGCGCTGGGCGCCTACGCAAAAAACATCGAATGATGTAAATTAAAACAAAATACATCAATCGTTGCAATGCGGCGCGACGCCTCCTATAATCGGCCATTCCCCCCTTTGCCGATAAGAAAGCGATGCCATGAGCCATGTCTTCCACCGCAGCCTGACCGCCAATTACCCCGTCGCCACGGGCGGCGATGGCCCCTACCTGATCGACGCCGATGGCAAGCGCTACCTGGACGCCTGCGGCGGCGCGGCCGTCTCCTGCCTCGGTCATTCGGATGCGGCCGTGATCGCCGCCGTGCAGCGGCAGATCGCCACGCTGGCGTACGCGCACAGCTCGTTTTTCACCAGCGAACCGATGGAGCAGCTGGCCGATTTCCTCGTCGCCCGTGCGCCAGCCGGCATCGACAGCGTGTATTTCGTCTCGGGCGGTTCGGAAGCGGTGGAAAGCGCGCTCAAGCTGGCGCGCCAGTATTTCGTGGAACGGGGCCAGCCGCAACGCCGTCACGTCATCGCGCGCCGCCAGAGCTACCACGGCAATACGCTGGGCGCGCTGGCCACGGGCGGCAACGCCTGGCGCCGCCAACAGTTCGAGCCGCTGCTGATTGGCGTGACCCATGTCTCTCCCTGCTACGCCTGGCGCGACCAGCCAGCCTATGAAACGGATGGCGACTACGTGGCGCGCCTGGGCCAGGAACTGGAAGACACTATCGCCGAGCTGGGCGCGGAGAACGTCATGGCATTCATCGCCGAGCCCGTCGTCGGCGCCACGGCCGGCGCCCTGCCCGCCGTCGCCGGCTATTTTGCGCGCATGCGCGAGATCTGCCAGCGCCACGGCATCCTGCTGATCCTCGACGAAGTCATGTGCGGCATGGGCCGCACGGGCAGCCTGTTCGCCTGCGAACAGGAAGGCATCACGGCCGACCTGATCTGCATCGCCAAGGGCCTCGGTGCCGGCTACCAGCCCATCGGCGCCGTGATGGTATCGCAGGACATCCGCGACACCATCCGCACCGGCACGGGCTTCTTCCAGCACGGCCACACGTATATCGGCCATGCCACCGCGTGCGCCGCCGCGCTGGCCGTGCAGCAACAGATCGAGGAGCGCGATTTATTGGCCAAGGTGCGCGCCATGGGCGGCTTGCTGCAGGAGCGGCTGCGCCAGCGTTTCGGCGAGCACCCGCACGTGGGCGACATCCGCGGCCGCGGCCTGTTCCTGGGCCTGGAACTGGTGCAGGACCGCGCCGGCAAGCAGCCGTTCGACCCGACCCGCCGCCTGCACGCGCGCATCAAGGCGCAAGCCATGCAAAACGGACTGATGTGCTACCCCATGGGCGGCACCATCGACGGCCTGCGCGGCGACCACATCCTGCTGGCGCCGCCCTATATCATCGACGCCAGCCACGTCGATGAGATCGTCGACAAGCTGGGCACGGCCATCGATGCCTGCGTGGCGTAGCCGCGCATGCCTGCGGCAGAAACGCGCAAAGGCGACTGCCAGCAGTTTCTGTTCACTCCTTGTCAATATTAATTGACTTATTTTAAACAATCGTTTTAAATCAGGAAGTTACTCAAAATCAATCATTTTGCGCACAAAGCCATCGCGATTCCCTTCCCGATGTCTGCTGCGCACCTTGATGCACTCTGAAGCCAAGGTATATGGAACTGCTCGACTCCCTGCGTCAGACCCCGTCGCAAGACGACACGATCAGCGGGCACTACGAAGTGCGCCGCTTGCTGGGCGAAGGCGGTTTCGGCCATGTATTCGAAGCGTGGGATGCCAAGCTGTGCCGTAGCGTGGCGCTGAAGCGCCTGAAACCGCAAGCCGACGTGCTGCATCCGGAAAAACTCATCAATGAAGCGCGCCTGGCCGCCTCGCTCAGGCATGCCGCCTTCGTACGCATTTTCGCCATCGAGGGCCAGGGCACGAGCCAGTCCATCGTCATGGAACTGGTCGAAGGCCAGACCCTGGGGCAGTTCATGCACAGCGGCAAGGCTGGCCTGCAGTCGGCGCTCGACATCGCCTACCAGATCGCCGACGCCATGGACGAGGCGCATGCGATGGACTTGGTCCATGGCGACCTGAAACCATCGAACCTGATGCTGGAAGCAAACGGCAGGGTGCGCATCCTCGACTTCGGCCTGGCGCGCCACATCGACCCGCAAGCCACGCAAACGACCACCCTGTGCGACCTGCAGGGCACGATCGCCTACATGGCGCCCGAGCGCCTGATGGGCCGCCTGCCCGACACGCGCGGCGACGTGTATGCCTTGGGCGCCATGCTCTACGAAATGCTGGCCGGCCAGCGCCACTTCGCCCACCTGAACGGCCTGGCCCTGGCCGCCGCCCACATGCAGGCAACAGAACCGTGGCCCGACCTGCCGGACTCCGTCCCGCCCGCCATCAACGCCCTCGTGCGCGCGATGACGGCGCACGACCCGGCCGAACGGCCACGCACCATGCGCGATGTGCGCGAGGCGATAGGTGGGCAGCGCACGCTAGCGGCGCCGGCACTGGCCGCCGACACCGCGCCCACCAAGCACGCCAAACCCGCCAGGCCGCCGGCTTCGATTGCGATCCGCCTGCAGGTGCCCGTCAAGCGCGCCATGCTGGCGGCCGGCACCGTGCTCGTGCTGGGTCTGGGAGCCTGGCAAGGGCCACAACTATGGACTGCGTTGAGCGGGCAATACGGAACAAAGCCTTATTCCGAAATGGCGTCTATGAAAGCCGGCATGGACGCCCTGCGTGTGTTTGACCTCGATACCAGCCAGGCACAGGCAATCGAGCATTTCATGACCGTACTACAGCATAATCCAGGCAATGCCGCCGCCGCCGCTGGCCTGTCACTGGCAGCCAGCTTCCGCTACACCGGAAATGGGCGCGATGACACCTGGCTACAAAGAGCCGAGGTCAACGCAAAACAGGCATTGGCAGCGGACAGTCAGCTTGCTCTTGCCCATGTTGCGCAGGCATGGGTACTTGAACTCCAAGGCAAGTACGACGAGGCGCTGCGTGAAGAAAACGCCGCATTGAACCTGGAACCGAACAATCTGTTTGGTTTGTATGGCAAGGCACGCTTATACCTGACCATTCAGAAATTTGATCGAGCAGACGCCATACTAAAGCAAGCGATCGCCGCTTATCCAAATGAGCGCATGTTTAATATGTTGCTGGGCGTGATGTATTACAGGAAGGGGGACTATGCGGCTGCCGAGCAGACATTTCGCAAATCCATACGCATGGCCCCACAATCGCCCAATGGTTATGCCCATCTTAACGCGACTTTGCTGCGCCAGAATCGCGAAGACGAGGCACTTGCGGTTCTCCAGCAAGGTTTGCTCATACGTCCGCACTGGGAGCTATACACTAATTTGGGAACATCCCTGTTTGCCAAGGGCGACTATCTGGGTGCCGTGCAGGCATTTGAAAGTGCCGTTTCCGAGAAAAAAGGCAGTCCTGGCACCTATTTGCTTTGGGCCAATCTTGCCGATGCCCAGCGCTGGGTGCCAGCATTAGCGCAAGCATCGAAACAGTCGTATCTACGCGCTATCGCCCTGTTACAGCCCATGCTTGTGCGCATGCCCGACAATATCACCTGGACTTCACGCATGGCCCTGTACCAAGCCTACGCAGGTGAAAGAGATGCAGCCCTGAAAAACGTGCAACACGCACTCCGCTTAGCGCCACAGATTGCCGACGTACAGTTTCGCGCCGCTCTGACACATGAACTGCTTGACAAGCGAAGCGAGGCATTGGCTGCGCTACTGCAAGCTAGCAAGCTTGGCTACCCTCTCAATCTGATCGAATCAGCACCCGATCTGTTGAACCTGCGGCGAGATGCTCGCTACCAACAATTTCTCATCAACCTGGAAAGAGACAGTAAAAAATGACGCCTGTAAGCCCTTGGATGAAGTTATCCGTGCATTTTGATGCAGACCAGATCACCAACCAGCTCGACTACAGCTTCACCTCCTGCGACGGCACGGCCGATCCCCGCCATGGCCCCTACATGGGTGGCGTGCACTTCCAGAAAGGCCAGCATGTCTATCTCGACGTTACTTGCTGCGGCTCCAAGGACAGCGGCTTCACATCGTTCCAGATCATCGATTGCTGCATCGTCACCGTGCCGCAACTGACTCAGATCGGCCCGAAAGTACCCACCATTTATTCACCGCCATCGCCATTCCTTCAGTCGGTAGGCGCCACCTACCATTTCCCTCTGGACTTCGAGATCCAGCAACTGTTGGGTGAACCAGAGGATAAGCCCCTGCACCGCATCCGCCAGGAATGGAAACACAACTTGGACGTTGGCTATGCCGCCGGCCGCTGGGAATTGTCATTCGTCATCACGGTACGTATCATGCGCGGTGAAGACGTCCAACCAGAATTGCGCGTATTTTCCTTTGACCCGGAAAGCTCTGTAGGTGGCGACGGAATATTACAATAAATATTCACAATAAATATTCCAGGACTTTGCCATTCAATAGGGCATATTTAGGACTAGAGTGGAACCAAGGGCAATTCTAGCCAGTCAGACACGATCTATGACTTCATTCTCTCCCCGCTGAGCAAACCATCATCCCCAAAGCCACGCTACCTCCACCGGCGCGGCTTTTTCACGCCCGCACGCAATACCCCGCTCCGCCCGCCGAAAGCGGTAAAATGACGGCCTTGGACTCAAGCCTCGCCTAGCAGCGCGGCCTTGAACGCACACAGCACCACACACAGCCCGGCAGGCATGCGTTTTCCTGCCGCCGGACCAACGACAAAGAACACATGACCACCGTCCCAAAAGAAATCAACGCCGCCGCGGCAAAGAAGAATTCGGCTGAAAAGCTCACGCCAATGATGCAGCAATATTTAGGCATTAAAGAGAACCACCCGACGATGCTGGTCTTCTACCGCATGGGCGATTTCTACGAGCTGTTTTTTGAGGATGCGGAAAAAGCCTCGCGCCTGCTGGGCATTACCCTGACGGCGCGCGGCGTGGCCAGCGGCAACCCGATTAAAATGTGCGGCGTGCCGTTTCACTCGCTCGACGGCTATCTGGCCAAGCTGGTCAAGCTGGGCGAGTCGGTGGCCATTTGCGAACAGATCGGCGACCCGGCCACCAGCAAGGGTCCCGTCGAGCGCAAGGTCATGCGCGTGGTCACGCCGGGCACCCTGACGGATGCGGACTTGCTGCCCGAAAAGGCCGAGCGCCCGCTGCTGGCCATGTGCAGCATCACGCAGCGCAAGACGGTGACGACGGGCCTGGCCTGGCTGTCGCTGGCCAGCGGCGCCTTGAAGCTGATGGAGTTTTCCGGCGACAGCGCCACCGTGGCGGCGCGCCTGCAGCAGGAACTGGAACGCATCGTGCCGGCGGAAATTCTCAGCGGCGACAACGGCAACCTGTTCGACGACTACGCGGGCACGCACATCAACCGCGTGCCGGACTGGCATTTCGACGTAGTCGGTGGCCACAAGGCCCTGCTGGATCAATTGGGCGTGGCGACCTTGACGGGCTTCGGCGCCGATGGCCTCGGCGCGGCGTTCGGCGCGGCCGGCGCCCTGCTGCGCTATGCGCAATCGACGCAAGGGCGGGGCTTGCAGCACGTGCGCTCCTTGACGACGGAAACGGAAAGCGAATTCATCGGCCTGGACGCGGCCACGCGGCGCAACCTGGAATTGACGGAAACCATCCGCGGGCAGGAATCGCCGACCTTGTTCTCCCTGCTGGATCATTGCCGCACGGCCATGGGTTCGCGCATGCTGCGCCACTGGCTGCACCATGCGCGGCGCGACCAGAACGTGGCGCGCGCGCGCCATGAAGCCATCGCCGCGCTGGCGCAAAGCGAGGCGGCCGGTCCGCTCGCCGCCACCCTGGCGCAAGTACCCGATATCGAACGCATCACCACGCGCATCGCCCTGCTGTCGGCCCGTCCGCGCGATCTGGCCGCCCTGCGCGACGGCCTGCTGCAACTGCCGGCCCTGCGCGGCGACGTGGTCCGTTGTTATGGTCCTGGCCAGGGCGGCGAAAGCGGTTTGCTGGCCGCCATCCACGCGGCGCTGGCCACGCCGACGGCCTGCCTGGACTTGCTGGTGCGCGCCGTGGCGCAGGAACCGGCTGCCATGGTGCGTGACGGCGGCGTCTTCGCCACCGGTTTTGACGCCGAACTGGACGAGTTGCGCGCCCTGTCGGAAAACGCGGGCCAGTTCCTGCTCGACCTGGAAACGCGCGAACGCGCGCGCACGGGCATCGCCAACCTGCGCGTCGAATACAACAAGGTGCACGGCTTCTATATTGAAGTCACGCACGGCCAGACGGACAAGGTGCCGGACGACTACCGCCGCCGCCAGACCCTGAAAAACGCCGAACGCTACATCACGCCGGAACTCAAGGTGTTCGAAGACAAGGCCCTGTCGGCACAGGACAAGGCCCTGGTGCGCGAAAAACTGCTGTACGACCTGCTGCTGGCCGAGCTGGCGCCGCACATCGGCACCCTGCAGACCATTTCGCAGGGCCTGGCCCAGCTCGACACCCTGAACGCGCTGACGGAGCACGCGCAGCAGCACAACTGGGCCGCGCCGCAACTGGTCGACGAGCCGTGCATCAACATCGTCGAAGGCCGCCACCCCGTGGTGGAAAAGCAGATCGAACGCTTCATCGCCAACGATTGCCGCCTCGTCAACGAGCGCCGGTTGCTCTTGATTACCGGCCCGAACATGGGCGGTAAATCGACCTTCATGCGCCAGGTGGCATTGATCACCCTGCTGGCCTACGTGGGCAGCTACGTGCCGGCCACGTCCGCCACCATCGGCCCCATCGACCGCATCTTCACGCGCATCGGCGCCACCGACGACCTGGCGGGCGGACGCTCGACCTTCATGGTGGAAATGACGGAATCGGCCGCCATTTTGAACGGCGCCACCGAGCACTCGCTGGTGCTGATGGATGAAGTGGGCCGCGGCACCTCGACCTTCGACGGCCTGGCGCTGGCATGGGCCATCGCGCGCCATCTGATCGATACGAGCCGCAGCTTTACCCTGTTTGCCACGCATTACTTTGAGCTGACGCAACTGCCGGACAGCCACCCGAGCGCCGCCAACGTGCACTTGTCCGCCGTCGAGCACAAGGACAGCATCGTCTTCCTGCACGCCGTGCAAGCCGGTCCCGCCTCGCAAAGCTATGGCTTGCAGGTGGCGCAACTGGCTGGCGTGCCGCAGCCCGTGATCAAGGCCGCGCGCAAGCACCTGGCGCGCCTGGAAGCGCAGGCGCTCGACGCCACGCCGCAGCGCGACCTGTTCGCCGCACCGGCAGCCGATCCGTATGCGCAAGAGGAAGAAGAGGACGCGGCGGCGCCGCTGGACGCGCTGAACGCGGCGCAGCAAGCCTTGCTCGACGCCATCGCCGACCTCGATCCCGATGCGCTCACGCCGCGCGATGCGCTCGAGCAGCTGTATCAGTTGAAACGGCTGGCCGCCGCATGACCTGCCGGCGCGGCACGATACACCTGCTGGCCGCCGGCTTGCTGGCTGCCAGCCTGCCATGGCAAGCGGCGTTGGCCGCCCAGAGCGACCAGGCCGGCTTCGAGTTTGCCGTGCTGGGCCACTCCTTCAACGCCGGACCCGACGATGGCCCCCTGAAAAAAGCCATCGCCGACACGAGCGCCTTCAATGCATCTTTCGTCGTGGCCACCGGCATCAAGGCGGCCAGCGAATCGTGCAGCGACAAGCTGTACAACCAGCGCAAGGACTTGCTCGACGCCAGCGGCCCGCCGCTGATCGTCTCGCTGTCGGCCAGCGATTGGGCCAACTGCCGCAACTCGCGCGGCAGGGTCAACGCCATCGAACGCCTGAACCGCTTGCGCGACGTGTATTTCGCCGACGACCAGAGCCTGGGCCAGCGCAAGCTGACCCTGTCGCGGCTGTCATCGACGGCGAAGTTCCGCAGCTATGCGGAAAACGCCCACTGGGAATATGGCGGCGTGCTGTTTGCCACCATCAACCTGCCCGCGAATAACAACCATTTCCTGCCAGAAGCCGGCCGCAACAGCGAATTCGAAGACCGGCTGGTCGCCAACCGTTCCTGGCTGCAGCGCCTGTTCGCCATGGCGCAACGCAAGAAACTCGACGGCATCGTGCTGTTTTCCGACGGCGACATGGGCGTGCTCGATGAAGACGACAATTCGCTGCTGCCCAGCTTCAGCTCAAAACAGGATGGCTTTGCGGGACCGCGCAAGCAGGTCCGTACCCTGGCGAAGAAGTTCAGCGGCAAGGTGTTATTGGTCGATACGCAGCGCGATGGCGACGCGGACGGCAAGGAAGGGAAAAACAAAAAGGCCGCGGCCAGGACGGACGCGCCAAAAATCAGCTGGAAAGGCAACCTAGGCCACGTCAGCATCGACAACGACTGGTCCGCCATCGCCGTACGGCCAGGCAAGACGCCATTCTTTGAGGTGCGTCAACGCGCCGTCAGGCCATCGGCGCAAGCGCGCGCCAAAGCGTCGACTGTACGCCGCTAGCGCATCAGCAAACAGGCCGGCATGTAGCCGGCCTGTTTTCATTCAAGCAGCGTCACCCCAACAGACGTCACGACGCCTGACAAAACCGTAGCGAGCAGCTGCGCGGCGTGGCCGAGAAGCGCAACCGTACTCGGTACGGGGGCGCCGAGCCGGTGAGCACCGCCGGCCGCGCCCCGCTGCGCGCAGCAGGTTTGGTCAGGTGTTAATGGATAGGATGCGAGCGGAAGTGATCGCCTTCGTCACCCTCTTCTTCATCATCGCCATGGTCATGGCCGTGTGCGCCATGCACGTGGCCATGGGCGATTTCTTCGTCGGTGGCGGCGCGCACGTCAGCGACGGTCAGCGAGAAACGCAGCGCGATGCCGGCCAGTGGATGGTTACCATCCAGCACGACTTTGTCGTCGGCGATATCGGTGACGGTGAAAATCATCGCTTCTTCGTCCGGCGAATCGCTTTCCGGCATGCCTTCGAACTGCATGCCTACTTCCAGCGGCTCAGGCAGGCGATTGCGCGGCTCGACCTTGACCAGGGCTGGATCGTATTCACCGAAAGCATCATCCGGTTCGATCTGGATCGTGTTGGAGTAGCCGACTTCCTTGCCGTCGAGTTCTTCTTCGATCTTCGGCAGGGTGTTTTCATAATCACCGTGCAGGTAGACCATCGGCTGACGGCCGTCTTCGATCAGATTGTCTTGCGCGTCTGACAGTTTGTAGTTGACAGTCACGACCGTATTTTTGGCAATCTTCATTATGCTTCCTTTCATTGTATAAGCTGGCAAATTATACCTTCACGCCGCCAACGGCAGGCGCATTCCTGCATTTCCGGTTGTTATAATGGGCGCATGAAAACATTAACTCTCCTCGGCGATATCACGCCGGCGCAATTCCTGCGCGACTACTGGCATAAAAAGCCCCTGTTGATCCGTCAAGCCATACCCGGCTTCAAGGCGCTGTTCGATTTCAAGGCCCTGGCCGAGCTGGCTACCCTCGATCACGTTGAATCGCGCCTGGTCAGCCATGCGGATGGCCACTGGAACATGCAGCAAGGTCCGTTGACCAGCCTGCCCTCGCTGAAACAGAAGGAATGGACGCTGCTGGTGCAGGGCGCCAACCTGCACAGCGCCAAGGCTGACGCCCTGCTGCGCCAGTTCCGTTTCCTGCCGGACGCGCGCCTGGACGACCTGATGGTCAGCTTCGCCACCGATGGCGGCGGCGTGGGCCCGCATTTCGATTCCTATGACGTGTTCCTGCTGCAAGGCCAGGGTAAGCGCCACTGGCGCATAGGCGCGCAGAAGGACCTGAGCCTGATCGACGGCTTGCCGCTGAAAATCCTCAGCAACTTCACGCCCGACGAAGAATTCACCCTGGAACCGGGCGACATGCTGTACCTGCCGCCCCACTACGCGCACGACGGCGTCGCCATCGGCGACTGCCAGACGTATTCGATCGGTTTCCGCTCGCCTTCGTTCCAGGAACTGGGCGAAGCTTTCCTGCAATTCATGGCCGATTCGATCGACTTGCCGGGCATTTACAGCGATCCCGACCTGAAAGCGTCGGGCAAGCCGGCGGAAATCCCCCGTGAAATGCTCAGCACCATCGCGGAAGAGCTGAACAAGGTGCGCTTCACGGAAGAAGACGTCACGATTTTCCTCGGTGAACACCTGTCGGAACCGAAGCACAATGTGTTTTTCACGCCGTTGTCCAAGCCGCTGACGGTGGGCCGCTTCGCGGACGCCGCACAGAAAAAAGGTGTCGTGTTGTCACGCAAGACGCTGATGCTGTATCGTGGCAAGAATGTCTTCATCAATGGCGAATCGTTTGCCATTGGCAAGGCTGACAAAACGGCCCTGGAAACCCTGGCCAACGAACGCGGCCTCGATGGCGCCGCCGTGGCC
This sequence comes from Janthinobacterium sp. EB271-G4-3-2, assembly GCF_020858035.1. NCBI lineage: Bacteria > Pseudomonadati > Pseudomonadota > Betaproteobacteria > Burkholderiales > Oxalobacteraceae > Janthinobacterium > Janthinobacterium sp. EB271-G4-3-2. The sequence goes on from NZ_JACYMG010000003.1 coordinate 195,220, forward strand.
CAGGCTTCCGATGACGTGATGGATGCCTTGTATACCTGGTATCAGGATGGCTGGATCGAACTGGCTTGAATGGGTGCAGCGTAGCAAAGTGGTATTACAGTAGGTAAAATAACAGCATCTGTGCCAGCGCAAAGAAAGATATTATTTTTATATCGTTTTGTCGCGCTTTCGCAAATCGCTTACACTTGCTTGCAATTTGCTTCGGTAAATATTGCGATATCACAAAATAGTTGCGAATTTGCCTCTTGCTCCTATTGCGACGCACCAAAAATCGCTATAATATTCGGTTAGGAAGTTTCCGTTGTCTGGCAGGCACCACCTGGTACGAAAAGCCTTCGAAGACGACCTAACGAGCGATAATTACCGGTAATTATTCATCGCAACAATGTTGATTTATTTTTTGAAATAATTAAGGAAAACAAATGAAAAAATCCCTGCTGATCGCCTCCCTGATGGTTGTTGCTCTGGCTGCTTGCAGCAAAAAAGAAGAAGCTCCTGCACCAGCACCAGTAGTTGAAACCCCAGCACCAGCACCAGCAGTTGAAGCTGCTCCAGCTGCTGCTGCTGACGCTGCTGCTTCGGCCGCTACCGACGCTGCTGCTGCTGCTTCGGCTGCCGCTTCGGCCGCTACCGACGCTGCTTCGGCTGCTTCGGCTGCTGCATCGGCTGCTAAGTAATTTAGCACCCTGCACTAGAGAAAGCCGGCCTTCGGGCCGGCTTTTTTGCGTCCGGCGTTTTATCCGCAGGATATAACGCCCGGACGCAGGCAATAAAAAAGGCTGTCCCGGTTTGCACCGGGCCAGCCTTTTTGATGATGCGTGGCAGCTTTTGATCGCCGCCACCAAGTGAACCTTATTTCAACTGATCGTTCAGCAGGCCCAGGATCTTCTCTGCCACTGGCGAGGTATCTGGCTGGCCTTCGTTGCCGAGGATGCTGACCAGGCTGGTCGAGCCCGTGCCGGCCTTGACGAGGACGCGGTAGCGCTGCGCTTCCTTGTCCTTGTCGGACGACGAACCCCAGCTGAACAGTTTCGAGAAGAAACCATCTTTCTTGACTGCATCCGGGTCGACGTAACGCACGAAATACGTGCCTTGCGTACGGTCGCGGTCTTCCACGGTGAAGCCGACGCGGTCCAGCGCCAGGCCGACACGGCGCCAGGCGCGGTCGAAACCTTCATCGACTTCGATTGCACGCGCCGGCGTGGCGGCGTCGCCGACCAGCTTGGCGTGCTGCGGCTGCACGATGGCGGCATCGACAGCCGTCTTCGCTTGCGCATCGTCGCTGGCCGCGCCCAGGCGCGTCATCAGCTTGGCCAGGAATTGCGCTTCCAGGCCCGGATCGTTCGGGCGAGCGGTCCAGGTGGTGGTTTCCTTGTCGCGGCCCGTGACGACCTCTTCCACGCCACGGTGGCTGATGTAGATCTCGGTCGAGCCATCGGCCAGGCGCTCCACGCGGGTACGGAACTTGTCTTTTTCACCGGTCGAGTACAGCGAATCGAAAGCCTTGCCGATGGTGCTGCGGATAAAGTCTTGCGGCACCTTGGCGCGGTTTTCATTCCACTCGGTTTCCATGATGCCAGCCGTCGGCTGGTCGACGGCAATGGTAAAGCCCGAATCTTCCCAGAATTGCTTGAGCTGCGGCCACAGCACCTCGGGCGACTGCTTGACGACCAGCCAGCGCTGGTTGCCCGCGCGCTCGACCTTCACGCCGCCTGCCGTGACCGGCACGACACCGACCACGCCGTCGGCGCCCACGACGACGGGCGTACCGGCCGTGGCGTTGCGCTGCGCGTTGTAGCCGGACGCCGTGGCCACGCCGTTTTTCGCATCCGGCAAGGAGTAGCGGTTGTCCTGCTGCAATTGCGTCAGGTCAGGCGGCACGTCCAGGGTGCCGGCTTTCTTGACCGACTTGTAGTCGACCTTGTCGCCGCCGACTACCGAACTGATCATGCCGCAGCCCGCGAGGCTGGCTGCGATGGCGCCGATGACGATGCCGCGGACGGCGGTGGTGGCAGGCGCCGATTGGTTTTTCTTGCAATTAGTCATGTCGTAACTGGATAAGAAGCTAAGTAGCAGCTGGAATCAGGAAAGGTCCGGACTGGTCAAGTCCGGGCTTGAAGTTCGGTCTTAAGACAGGATGCCGGCGTCGCGCAAGGCATCGCGCACGGTGGCATGGCAATTTTCAGCCAGCGGCACCAGTGGCAAGCGTATGCCGGCAGGCATCAGGCCCATTTCGGCCATCGCCCATTTGACGGGCACCGGGTTGGGCTCGACAAACAGCTTCTGGTGCAGAGGAAAAACCTTGTTATTGATGGCAATCGCCGTGGCGCGCTCGCCCGCCATGGCCGCGACGCACAGTTCGTGCATGGCGCGCGGCGCGACGTTGGCCGTCACGGAGATATTGCCGTGGCCGCCGCAGAACATCAGCGCCATGGCGGTCGGATCATCGCCCGAGTACACGGCGAAGTCCGCTGGAACCAAACGCAGCAGGTCGATGCCACGGCCGATATTGCCGGTCGCATCTTTCACGCCGACGATATTCGGGATGGCGGACAGGCGCACGATGGTCTCGTTGCTCATGTCGGCAACAGTACGGCCCGGCACGTTGTACAGAATGACGGGGATGTCGACGGCTTCGGCGATGGCCTTGAAGTGCTGGTACATGCCTTCCTGGGTAGGACGGTTGTAATACGGCACCACTTGCAAGACAGCATCTGCGCCCGCTTCTTTCGCGTAGCGCGTCAGTTTGATGGCCTCGGCCGTGGAGTTGCCTCCGGCGCCGGCGATGATAGGAATGCGTCCCTTGGCATGTTCGACGGTCAACTGGATCAGTTCGCAGTGTTCTTCCACGCTGACTGTTGCCGATTCGCCCGTTGTGCCAACGATGACGATGCCGTCCGTACCCTCGGCGATATGCCAGTCGATCAGCTTGCGCAGACCTGGAAAGTCCAGACTGCCGTCTGCGTGCATCGGGGTGACGATTGCTACAATGCTGCCCTTGATCATAGTAAGTTTATAGCGCCGATAAATAAAACAACGATTGTAGCGGATAGCCCGCGCCTGTGGTGCATTCTGACATAGTATGGCCGCTCAAAACGTCGGCAGCAGCGCTGCCAACCGTGGAAAATCCGGCCGGACGGCGCAAATTCGTTGCACCAGAGCAGCTTTTGGCTGTTCCACGCGCCCATCCTCATACGCTACCACACGCAAGCCCTGCTGCACGGCCCAGGTCAGCATTTCGCCTTCCTTCAGCAGGAATTTCGGATTCGACGGCTTGCCGAACTGTTCATTGCCCTCGGCAAACGTTTCATACAGCAGCACGCCATCGGGCGCCAGGCTGGCGACCATGGCTTCCAGCAGCGGCCGGTGCAGATAATTGGTGACGACGATGCCGGCAAAGCGGCCGGGCGCGAAGGGCCATACGGCGCCCGGCGCTTCCAGGTCCACCAGCGAGGTGGTGATGCCCGTGCCGGCCGCTTTTTCCAGCATTTCCGGATCATGGTCGAGCGCGATCACGGGGTGGCCCAGGCTCACCAGGTGGCGCGCATGGCGGCCTGCGCCGCAGGCCAGGTCCAGCACCTCGCCGCCCGGGATCAGGGGCGTCCAGCGGCGCAGCCAGCCGGAAATCGCTTCGGTTTCTACTGTTGGTTCAATTGCTTGCATCGGTACTTCCATCAATTATTTGCGTACATCCAGCTGCCTGTCGTACATCCAGCTTATCTCACGTCAACAGAGCCGTCAGGGGCGTGACCATGGTGACAAAAATGCCTATGACAAATTCGATTGCCGCCAGCAAGGCGCGGTTCAATACGCCCGTATACATCAGCAGCACCAGGGCACCGAACACATACAGGCTGTAGCGCTCGATGCTGGCGTAAGGGCGCGCCAGCTGCATCGGCAGCAAGCCCGTCATGATGCGGCCGCCATCGAGGGGCGGCACGGGAATCAGGTTAAAGACGAACATGGCCGCATTCACGCTGACGCCGGCGCCCGCCATCTTGCGGAAAAACATGCCCATTTCCGTTGGCGGCAGGACGCTGAGCACGACAAAGGCAATCATCCAGCCCAGGCCCATGACAAAATTGGCGCCAGGCCCCGCAAACGCCACCCAGGCCATCTGCTTCTTCGGATTGCGCAGGCGGCTGAAATCGACGGGCACCGGCTTGGCATAGCCGAACGGTACCTGGATCGCGAAATACAGCATCAAAGGCAGCAAGATCGTGCCGAAAGGATCGATATGCCGGATGGGATTGAGGCTCAGCCTGCCCTCGTTCGAAGCCGTGGGGTCGCCGAAATAGCGGGCGACGTAGCCATGCGCCGCCTCATGCAGGGAAATGGCAAACAGCACCGGTACCAGGTACACCGCAACGGTCTGGACTATCGTATTGAAATCGCTCATGACCGCGATTCTACCAGAGGCACCCTTGGACCTTTCTTATGTTGTCATTAAGAACAGGTGAAGAGCGGCCCGGCAACAGGCGCGCCCTGCTCCTCTACAAGCCCAGCACGGCCGGGTCGCCGCGGCCCACGCGCACCACTTCCGGTTCCGCTCCCGTCAAGTCGATCACGGTGCTGGGACCATGCGCGCAGACGCCGCCATCGATGATCAGGTCGACCAGTTTTTCCAGGCGCTCGCGGATGGTGTCGGCATCGGTCAGGCTCTCTTCGTCGCCGGGCAATGTCAATGTCGCGCCCAGCAGGGGCTGGCCCAGCTCTTCCAGCAGACATTGCACGATGCGGTGCTGCGGCACGCGCAGGCCGATGGTCTTGCGCGACGGGTGGCTGAGGCGGCGCGGCACTTCCTTGGTCGCCTCCAGGATGAAGGTATAGGCGCCCGGCGTGGCCGCCTTGAGCAGGCGGAACTGGCGGTTATCGACGCGGGCATACACGCCCAGCTCGCTCAAGTCGCGGCACAGCAAGGTGAGATGGTGCTTTTCATCGATGCCACGGATGCGGCGCAGGCGCTCGACGGCGCCCTTGTCGTCGAGCTGGCACACCAGCGCGTAGCAGGAATCCGTGGGCAGGGCCACGACGCCGCCGGACTGGATGATCTGGGCCGCCTGCTTGATCAGGCGCAATTGCGGATTGTCTGGGTGAATCTGGAAAAATTGACTCATGTGTAAGCGTTCTGGCGAACCAGCTTGTTAAGTTGGCATTATTGTACGCCGCGCAGCGCGGCGATGCGTTGTTCGATCGGCGGATGGGTGGCGAACAGCGCGCCCCAGCCGCCATTGCCGCCGCTGATGCCCAGCGCCTGCATCGATTGCGGCAGCTCGCCCGGCGGCACGCCGCCCAGGCGCGCCAGCGCATGCATCATCGGCGTGGGGCTGCCCAGCAGCTTGGCCGAACCGGCGTCGGCGCGGAATTCGCGCTGGCGCGAGAACCAGGCGACGATGATGGACGCGAGCAATCCAAAGATCACTTCGCACACCATCACGGTAACGAAATAGCCGATGCCGCGTCCGCCGCCTTCGCGGTTGTTATTTTTCAGCAGCACATTGTCGACAAAGAAACCCACGACGCGGGCCATGAAGACGACGAAGGTATTTACCACGCCCTGGATCAGGGTGAGTGTCACCATGTCGCCGTTGGCGACGTGGGCGATCTCGTGCCCCAGCACGGCTTCGACTTCATCGCGGTTCATGCTTTGCAGCAAGCCGGTCGAGACGGCCACCAGCGCCGAGTTTTTGAAGGCGCCCGTGGCGAACGCATTCGCGTCGCCTTCGTACACGGCCACTTCCGGCATGCCGATGCCGGCCCGCTCGGCCAGCGCACGCACGGTATTGACCAGCCACAATTCCGTCGACGAGGTCGGGTTGTCGATCACGCGCGCGCCCGTGCTCCACTTGGCCATCGGCTTGCTGATCAACAGGGAAAAGATCGATCCCGTGAAGCCGACCACCAGCGAAAACACCAGCAGGCTGCCAAGGTTCAAGGTACTGCCGCGTGCCGGATTGCCCACGCCCAGCAAACTGAGCACGAGCGACAGCACCAGCATCACGGCCAGGTTGGTTGCAATAAAAAGGACGATACGTTTCATGGGCGTTGGCTCCAGATGACTATGTATAACAAGAATAACAAAAAGATATGCACGCAAACGCAGATTTCAAGCAGCGACACGACGGCGCATCGGCAGCCAGGAAAATCGTCGCGAGCGGCAGTGATTTGTGGCCGAGAAGCGCAACCGTACTGGAGTACGGTGAGCATCGCCGGCCGCAAAGCGCGCCGCGCAGCAGATTTGCCTGGCTGTCAGCTAAAACCAGTCGTGCCAGATCGGGGTCACGTTGGCAGGCAAAGGCGGCAACTTGGCAAAATCCACGCGCGATTCGCCCGGCGCATGGAAATCCGTGCCGCGCGAAGCGAGGAAGCCGTAGGCGTTGGCCAGTTGCGCGTATTCGGGATACTGGTCCGGGCTATGGCTGCCCGTGACGACTTCGATGGCCACGCCACCGAGTTGCTTGAATTCATCGAACAGCACGCCTTGCGCCATGTCGCTGAAGCGGTAGCGGCCCGGATGGGCGATGACGGCAACGCCGCCCGCGCCGCGTATCCAGCCCACCGCTTCGGCCAGGGTGGCCCAGCGGTGCTCGACGTAGCCAGGCTTGCCTTCCGACAGGTACTTCTTGAACACGTCGGGGATGTTCGCGCATTTCCCCATTTCCACGATGTAGCGGGCAAAGTGCGTGCGCGACATCAGGTCCGGGTTGCCGACGAATTTCAAGGCCCCTTCATAGGCATCGGGGATGCCGGCCAGGTCCAGCTGGCGGGCGATTTCGCGGCCGCGCGCGTCGCGCCCCGAGCGCGTCTGGTGCAGGCCGTGCACGAGGCCCGGATTGTTTTCATCGACTTGCAAGCCCACGATGTGCACGGTTTCGCCGGCCCACGTAATGGAAATTTCCACGCCGGCCACGAAACGCATGCCCAGGTCCAAGGCGGCCGCGCGCGCGGCGGCCACGCCCGATACCTCATCGTGGTCCGTCAGGGCCCACACGTCCACATCGGCCTTGCGTGCGTACGCGGCCACGGAGGCGGGCGCGAGCACGCCGTCGGAGATATTCGAATGACAATGCAGGTCGACTTTAAGCATGTGAAAACAATACCCTGCACGGGCTCAGCATGGAAGAAGTTTTCATTGTACGCTGCTTGTCAAATCGCGCTGCGGCATTCCCGACACACATCAGGCCAAAAAGGCTTCCACCAGCCGCGCCAGTGCCGCCGGTTGATCATGATGCAGCATGTGGCCCGCATCGGCCATCATCTCGCAGCGCACATCCTTGATGCAGGCCAAACGCCGGTCGATTTCTATGCGCGCCTGTTCCTTGGGCCCCATCCATTGCCACATATTGGTGTCGTCGGCCTCCACCCACAGCACGGGCGCCGTGATGCGGCGCCAGCACGCCATCACTTCTTCCACCTGGTACAGGATGGGATTGACCCGCTTGTGCTGCGGGTCGCCCATGATGTCCCACTCGCCCGCCTCGTTCTGCGCCGACCAGTGTTCGGCGAGAAAGGCCGCGCGCTCGTCCGGCAGACGCGGATTGGTCTTTTGCAGGCGCTCGGCCACGGCCTTTTGCGTGGGATAACCGCGCATGGCGGGCGGCTCGCGCAATTCATCCAGCCACTTGGCGTAGCGGCCCGGCGCCTGCTCCGGTTTTGTTGCCATCATGCCGAAGCCCTCCAGGTTGATGAAGCGGCTGATGCGCTCGGGCCGCACGCCCGCGTACAGGCCGGCCACGTTGGCGCCCATGCTGTGGCCCAGCAGGTTGACGGGAGCGTCCGGCGAGTAATGCAGCAGCATGGCGTCCAAGTCGGCCAGGTAGTCGGGGAACCAGTAGGTGTCCGATTGCGTGTAGTCGCTGAGGCCAAAGCCGCGCCAGTCGGGCGCGATCACGTGCCAGTCGCCGGCCAGCTCGTCGACGACGAACTGGAACGAGGCGGCCACGTCCATCCAGCCGTGCACCATGAACAGGATGGGCGCCCCTACACGGCCCCAGTGGCGCACGTGCGTACGGGCGCCGCGGATGTTGATGAATTCGGAACGGGAAAGTTTCATGGTTTTCATCGGATGCCTGCCTTGAAAGTGGCGCGGATGGCGCCACATGCTGTGTCTGTAGATAGTACGGCCATAAAAGTACGACCGTTCGATAATTATACCGGATTGACGGTCGGCGCTCGGACTTGCCCTGCAACAGCGTAAAATAGCGCAAAACTTCCGCGTCCGGCCGCGCCCGGCGCTTCCACCACCGCCACAGGCTAACGATGACACTCTACCAATTGGGCGCCGATGCGCCGCAGATTGATGCTTCCGCTTTTGTTGCCGACACGGCCAACGTGATCGGCAAAGTGACCCTGGAAGCGAATACGTCCGTATGGTTTGGCGCCACGATTCGCGGCGACAACGAACGCATCACCGTGGGCGTCAACAGCAACGTGCAGGAAGGCGCCGTGCTGCATACGGACCCGGGCTACCCGCTGGACATCGGCCAGAACGTGACCATCGGCCACCAGGCAATGTTGCATGGCTGCACGATCGGCGATGGCGCCCTGATCGGCATCCAGGCCGTGATCCTGAATGGCGCGAAGATCGGCAAGAACTGTCTGGTCGGCGCGGGCGCCCTGGTCACGGAAGGCAAGGAATTTCCCGACAATATGCTGATCCTCGGCTCACCGGCGAAAGCCGTGCGGGCCCTGACGGCAGACGATATCACCAGGCTACAAAGCAACGCCGTGAACTATGTACAGCGCGGCCAGCTATTTAATACGCAACTCAAGAAGATTGGATAAAAGAATGACGACTGAAATCACGGGCGCCGTCAGCGCAGCCGCTACCGGCCAGGATACCCTGCAAAAATTTATTTTCGACAACGCCGCCGTGCGCGGCCAGTTCATCGACGTGTCCCACACCTGGCAGGAAGTGGTATCGCGCCACGCCTATCCGACGGCCGTGAAAAAAGTGCTGGGCGAAATGGTGGCTGCCGCCGCCCTGCTGTCGGCCAACCTGAAATTCAACGGCTCCATCATCATGCAAATCCATGGTGACGGTCCCGTGCGCCTGATGGTGGTCGAGTGCGACTCCGACCTGCGCCTGCGCGCCACGGCCAAGCTCGACCCGGACGCCATCATCGCCGACGTGGCCACCGTGCCGCAATTGCTCAACGCCACGGGCAAGGGCCGCTTCATCATCACCCTGGACCCGGCCGACAAGGTGCCGGGCCAGCAACCGTACCAGGGCATCGTGCCGCTGGACGGCGACGACATGGCCACCGTGATCGAAAACTACATGTTGCGCTCGGAACAGCTCGACACGCGTCTGTGGCTGGCCACGGACGACACCGTCTCGCGCGGCCTGCTGCTGCAAAAGCTGCCCCACCATGGCGGCAAGGCCGAAGCGACGCCCGTGTCGGAAGAAGACGCGCTCGACACGTGGAACCGCGCCGTGATGCTGGCCTCGACCCTGAAAGAAGCGGAAATCCTGTCGACGGACATCGATACCCTGATGCAGCGTTTGTTCTGGGAAGAAACGATCCGCGTCTTCGACCCGCTGCACCCGAGCTTCCATTGCAGCTGCACGCGCGAAAAAGTGGGCAATATGCTCAAGATGCTGGGCGAGGAAGAAGTCAACAGCACCCTGGAAGAAGTGGGACAAGTGGGCGTGAACTGCGATTTCTGCGGCCAGCACTACGAGTTCGACAAGGTCGATTGCGCGCAGCTGTTCGTTACGGATGCGCCGGCAGAGGTGCTCATTCCACCCGCAGCCAGCATTAACTAATTGTAATATTCTTCGCGCCGCCTCTCAGGCGGCGCAATTGTTTCTGCTGTCATCTTCCCGTCATCAGTTCGTCATCAGCCCGTCACGCGCCGCCGTTACGCTGCGCAGCTTGTATTACTCCCAATACTTTCCACAGGCTGATGATGACCACCCACTTGACGCTGGCCCTGCGCCGCCATTCCTTCCATGTTTTGCTGGGCGCTTGCGCCGCGGGCTTGAGTTTGCCTGCCCTGGCACAAACGGCCGTGGCCGCCGCCGTAGCCTCGGCCACGACCGAGATGGCAGCGCCCGCCACTGCCGCCGATGAGGGCGCACCGATGGCCACCGTGGAGATTTCCTCGCGCAAGACGCGCTCTTCGGTCGCCCTGAGCAAGAATGAAATCCAGAAGATCCTGCCTGGCACGAATCCCCTGAAAGCCTTGCAAACCTTGCCGGGAGTCAGCTTCCAGACGGCCGATCCGTGGGGCAACAACGAGCAAAACCTGTCGCTGTTCGTGCATGGCTTTTCTGGCCAGCAACTGGGCTACACCATGGATGGCGTGCCGCTGGGCGACCAGCAGTACGGCAACTACAACGGCCTGTCGCCGCAGCGCGCCGTCATCAGCGAAAACGTGCGCAGCGTCGTGCTGTCGTCGGGCGCGGGCGATTTGGCCACGGCCTCGACCAGCAACCTGGGCGGCACCATCGAAACCTATTCCAGCGATCCGCTGGCCACGCAGGGTGCCAGCGTGCAGCAAACGGTGGGCAGCCACCGCACCTCGCGCACGTTTGCCCGCTACGACACGGGCGCCTTCGGCGATGGCAGCAGCGCCTATTTTTCCATCCTGCACCACGAAGCGCGCGCCTGGGACTTCGATGCGCGCCAGGGCGGCGACCAGTTCAACGCCAAGTACGTCAACCGCAGCGACGCGGGCAAGCTGACCCTGTTCTTCAATTACTCGGACAAGATCGAGCCGAACGAAGACAGCACCGTGCACGTGGCCGGCGAGACGAGCGCGCCGTACACACGCCCCTTCCTGTACCCGGACTTCAAGGCGGCTCTCAATTACCTGTCGCCGACTGGCGCGACGCCCGCCGCGGACGGCAACAATTACCGCAATTACTACAGCGATGCGCAGCGCACCGATTACCTGGCCTACGCCAAGTTCGACGCCAACTTGTCCGAAGGCATGACTTGGTCCAACCAGGTGTATTACCACAAGGATGACGGCGCGGGCGTGGTGGCCGGCCCCATCGGCGTGGCCGGCTTGCCGGGCCTGTTCAGCGTCTACTACCCGAAACAGAACCTGAAGGAAGTCTTCGGCAACTCTGGCTACGCCGTGCGCACGACGGAATACGACATCAAGCGCGGCGGCTTCCTTTCCACCTTGCGCAAGGAAATCGGCAATCACCAGCTGGAAGCGGGCCTGTGGCTGGAACAGAACCGCTCGTCCGCCTACCGCCGCTGGTATGCGCTCGACGTCAACAACCCGACGTCGCCCTACGACCGCCCCAGCAATCCTTTGATCACGCAGTACGGCAGCGAGATCGACAACAAGGTGGTGCAGCTGCACTTGCAGGATGAATGGCGCATCCGCCCCGATATCGCGCTGCAGGCCGGCTTCAAGTCCAGCTTGCAGTTTGCCGACGGCCAATTCCCCGTGCAGCCGGCCAAAGGCGCCATCGCGGGCGGCTCGACGGCCTTGCCGGTCGGCACCATCAACACGAAAAAATGGTTCCTGCCGCAAGTGGGCGCGCGCTGGGACTTCACGCCGCAAGACCAGCTGTATTTCAACATCCAGAAAAACATGCGCCAGTTCGTCACCTATGGCGGCGGCGGCGCCTCGCCATGGAGCTTGTCGAGCCAGGCCGCCTTCGATTTGTTCAAGCGCGACGCCAAGCCGGAAACGGCGCTCACCTATGAAGTGGGCGTGCGCGGCAGCCATCCTTTGAGCCTGGGCGCCATCACTTCCATCGATGGGCAAATCAACGTCTACCACGTCGATTTCAGCAACCGCTTGCTGCAGATCAGCCCCACGCCCGTGATTTCCTCGATCATCGGCGGCAACCCCGTGCTGGCCAACGTGGGCAGCGTGCGCACGGACGGCATCGATATCGCCGGCACCGTTCACTTCGGCAACAATTTTTCGTTCTACAATGCCCTGTCGTACAACCGTTCGCAGTACGCGGACAATTACAACAATGGCGCCGCGCTGGTCTTGACTGCTGGCAAGAACGTGCCGGGTTCGCCGGAATGGCTGAACAAGTTCGTGGCCTCGGCGACGTTTGGCGATATCGAAGTGCAGCTGACGGGAGACTATGTGGGCAAGCGCTACGCGACGTACACCAACGATTTGTCCGTGCCCAGCTATTTCCTGATGGGACTGGGCGTGTCGGGCAAGCTGCCGGCCATGGCCGGCTGGCTGAAAAACCCGCGCTGGCGCCTGAACGTCAGCAACCTGGCCAACCGCGAAGGCTCGCTGAACGTGGTGGTCGGCGCGGCCGACAAGACCTACAACACCTTCCCGATCGCCCCGCGCCAGGGCTTCCTGACCTTGACGGCGGACTTCTGATGCGTACGCCAATCTTGCCGCAACGGCATTTTTCGCGCCGCAGCTTCGTCCGGGCGGCCGCCGGCGGCCTGGCGCTGGCCGCCGCGCCCGGCTTTGCGGCCGGCCTGCTGGCCACGCCACCTGCCCGTCCGCTCGTGTTCGCCCACCGGGGCGCCAGCGCCCTGCGTCCCGAGCACACCTTGGCGTCGTACGCCAAGGCCATCCTCGACGGCGCCGACTACGTCGAGCCGGACCTGGTCGCCACGCGCGACGGCATCCTCGTGGCGCGCCATGAAAGCAACCTGATCGACACCACCGACGTGGCGCGCCGTCCCGAATTCGCCAGCCGGCGCGGCAAGAAGATGGTCGACGGCGAATGGCACGAAGGCTGGTTCGTCGACGACTTTACGCTGGCCGAACTGAAAACCCTGCGCGCCATCGAACGGCTGCCGAAGGTACGCACTGGCAACACCTTGTACGATGGGCAATTCCAGATCCCGACCTGGGAAGAAATCATCGATTTTGTTGCAGCGCAATCGGCCGCCAGCGGACGCATCATCGGCCTCGTGCCCGAGCTGAAAAACTCGACCTACTTCCGCGATGCGGGCCTGGCGCTGGAAGACCGTTTCCTGTCGACCATGCTGGCGCACGAATACACGCGCCGCGCGCCGATCGAAATCCAGTCCTTCGAAGTGGCAAATTTGAAATACTTGCGCGAGAAGCTGGGACGGCGCGCCAACGTGCGCCTGATGCAGCTGGTGGTGGGCGGCGATATCCGCCCCGTGGACGTTGCCAAGGCGGGCGGCAAGCTGACGTTCGGGCGGATGACGACGCCGGCCGGCCTGCGCGACATCGCCGCCTACGCGGACGTGGTGGCGCCGCCAACGCGAGCAATCATCCCGCTGGGCGCCGACCAGCGCCTGGCCAAGCCCACTGCCATCGTCGATGATGCGCACCAGGCGGGCTTGCTGCTGCACACGTGGACCTTCCGTCCGGAAAACCGTTTCCTGGCGGCCGACTTCCGCGACGGCAACGGTGAAAACGCGCGCAACGAAGCGGGTTCCGTGGCGGAAATGCGGCGCTACATCGAGACTGGACTGGACGGCTTTTTCAGCGACGATCCGGGTTTGGGACGCATCGCCGCCGGATAAACATTTCGTAACAAATTCTTTTTCAGGGCGTGGCCGATGGCTACGCCCTTATTATTCGCTTCCTGAATTTCTGAAATTGGAATTTGGAATTAGACATATATCGCGAACTCCATTATTGTGCAATGCAACAACAGACCATTCATGGAGGGCATATGTCCACTTTTACCAACACCTACAGCAACGACAACGACAACTATTTCAGCAACCTGGGCCGTGCGACGCGCGCCTTCCTGGGCGCCCTGCTCGCTTCCAAGCCGTACAGCGACCTGGCCCAGAAGGAAGTCATCGCCAGCGCGACGACCAGCGCCGACGACGAGCGCTATGTGCGCCCAAGCAAGCAAGATTTCGCCCTGCTGAACTCGGAAGCGAACCGCTACGAAAAGCTGATGCCTAACCTCGCAGCCGAGTTGCGTTTCTTGGCCTCGCGCGGCTAACTAAATACTGAAAGGATTTTTATATGATGATTCTCGAAACCGCACTGATCGCCGTCGCCGTCGTCGTTACCGGCATCCATTTCTACCTGATCTCGACCGGCAAAGCCCGTTTCTGATCAGCAAGCAACAAGGCAGTCGTGTATAGCAGTAGAAAGAAGTAAGAAGTACCAGGTAGTAATACAGCTGTGATATGTCAGCCTGGCAATCGGTTCAGGCTGGCAAGTGGGAAGTACTCAGTGCGGCGCGGCAGCGTCCACCGGCGTTTCCTGCAGTGGCGGGGTTTGGCCCTTGCGCACGATCTGCACGAAAATCTCATTCTGTTTGACCATGCCCAGCTCATAGCGGGCACGCTCCTCGACGGCGCCCGTACCATCTTTCAGGTCGCGCACTTCGGATTCGAGCTTGGCGTTTCGCGCCTTCAATTCCATATTCTTTTTATTCGCCACCGCCACTTGGGCTTCCATGTCGGCAACGCGCAGCCAGCCGCCTTTACCCAGCCAGAGGGGAAATTGGATCAGCAGCAGCAGGGCTGCCAGGGCGAGCGTAATCAGGCGCATGGAGTAGTCGGTTAACAAACCGGCCGGATATCTCCGGCCGGCCAGTGGGTTTTACATCAGCTTACTTCAGATTATAGAACGCATCGCGGCCAGGGTAGCTGGCGATGTCGCCCAGGTCTTCCTCGATACGCAGCAGCTGGTTGTACTTGGCCATGCGGTCCGAACGCGACATCGAGCCGGTCTTGATCTGCAGGGCGTTCGTGGCAACGGCGATATCGGCGATGGTCGAATCTTCCGTTTCGCCCGAGCGGTGCGAAATGACGGCCGTGTAGCCGGCGCGCTTGGCCATTTCAATGGCGGCGAACGTTTCCGTCAGGGTGCCGATCTGGTTGATCTTGATCAGGATCGAGTTGGCGATGCCTTTCGAGATGCCTTCTTTCAGGATCTTGGTGTTAGTGACATACAGGTCGTCGCCGACCAGTTGCACTTTCTTGCCCAGTTCCGCCGTCAGGATCGCCCAGCCGTCCCAGTCGCCTTCGTGCATCGCGTCTTCGATCGAGATGATCGGGTACTTGTCGCACCAGGTCGCCAGCAGGTTGGTGAACTCGGTGGCCGTCAGGCTCAGGCCTTCGCCTTCCATTTCGTACTTGCCGTTCTTGTAGAACTCGGACGCGGCGCAATCGAGGCCGATGGCGATCTGCGTGCCTGGCTCGTAGCCCGCTTCTTCGATGGCCTGGATGATCAGCTTGATGGCTTCTTCATGGTTGGCCAAGGATGGCGCGAAACCGCCTTCGTCGCCCACGTTGGTGTTCAGGCCCTTCTTGTGCAGGATCTTTTTCAGCGTGTGGAACACTTCCGCGCCGTAGCGGACGGCTTCCTTGAACGATGGAGCGCCCACGGGAATGATCATGAATTCCTGGATGTCCAGGTTGTTGTCGGCGTGTGCGCCGCCGTTGATGACGTTCATCATCGGCACTGGCATCTGCATGGCGCCCGAACCGCCGAAATAGCGGTACAGCGGCAAGCCCGCTTCTTCGGCGGCAGCCTTGGCAACGGCCATGGAGACGGCCAGGATGGCGTTGGCGCCCAGGCGCGATTTGTTTTCCGTGCCGTCCAGGTCGATCAGGGTACGGTCCAGGAAAGCCTGTTCATTGGCGTCCAGGCCCATGATGGCTTCGGAGATTTCGGTATTGATGTTTTCGCATGCTTGCAGCACGCCCTTGCCGAAGTAACGCTTGGCATCGCCATCGCGCAATTCCACGGCTTCGCGCGAACCGGTCGAGGCACCCGACGGTACGGCCGCACGGCCCATCACGCCCGATTCCAGCAACACATCGCATTCGACGGTCGGGTTACCGCGCGAGTCCAGGATTTCGCGACCGATAATATCAACAATAGCACTCATGTCATTCTCCAAAGTTAAGCGTAACAGGGGCTGCACACTGCGTTCTGATGCGCAATTGCACAAAGGGGGCAAAGAAACTCCCGGCGGAGACTATCAGGCCGGGAGCTGTCTTACGGGTAATACTGTGCTATCGACCGGCGTTATTCAGCGACGGCGTTGGCTTCTTTGTGCGCCAGCGCTGCCTTGATGAACGAGGTAAACAACGGATGGCCGGTGCGTGGCGTCGACTTGAACTCGGGATGGTATTGCACGCCCATATACCATGGGTGGGCATTTTCACCCGTGCGTGGCAATTCCATGATTTCGCACAAATCTTCGCTTGGCGTACGGGCCGAAACGATCAGGCCAGCCGCTTCGACACGCGCCAGGTAGTGATTATTGGCTTCGTAGCGATGACGGTGACGCTCGGTCACCACGCTGCCGTAGATCTCGGCGGCGAGGGTGCCCGGATTGACGGCGCAGGTCTGCGCGCCCAGGCGCATGGTACCGCCCAGGTCCGAGTTTTCATCGCGCAACTCGACTTTACCATCGTGGTTTTGCCACTCATTGATCAGTGCAACGACAGGTTGATCCGTATCAAGGTCGAACTCGGTCGAATTCGCGTTCGGCATGTCTGCCTTGTTGCGCGCGTATTCGATCAGGGCCACTTGCATGCCCAGGCAGATGCCCAGGTAAGGGATCTTGTTTTCACGGGCGAACTGGGCCGCCTTGATCTTGCCTTCCACGCCGCGCTTGCCGAAGCCGCCCGGTACCAGGATGGCATCGTACTTGCCCAGGTTGTCGCAACCGGTCGTTTCGATTTCTTCCGAATCGATGTACTCGATATTGACGCGGCTTTCCGTGTGGATGCCGGCGTGGCGCAACGCTTCGATCAGCGACTTGTACGACTCGGTCAGCTCGACATACTTGCCGACCATGCCGACGGTCACTTCCGCCTTCGGGTGTTCCATCGTATAGATCAGCTTGCTCCAGATCGACAGGTCGGCCGGTGCGGGATCGAGGTCCAGCGCGTCGCAGATGATCTTGTCGAGGCCCTGGTCGTGCAGCATTTGCGGCACTTTGTAGATGGTGTCGACGTCCCACACGGAAATGACGGCGTCTTCCTCGATGTTCGAGAACAGCGAGATTTTCGCGCGCTCGTCTTCCGGGATGGCGCGGTCGGCGCGGCACAGCAGCGCGTTTGGCAAGATGCCGATTTCGCGCAGCTTTTGCACCGAGTGCTGGGTCGGCTTGGTTTTCAGTTCACCAGCCGAGGCGATGTAAGGCACCAGGGTCAGGTGGACGAAGGCCGTGTTCTTGCGGCCGGCGCGCAGGCTCAGCTGACGCGCCGCTTCCAGGAATGGCAACGATTCGATATCGCCGACGGTGCCGCCGATTTCGCACAGGGCCACGTCGTAGCCTTCGGCGCCACGGCGGATGTAATCCTGGATTTCATTGGTGATATGCGGAATCACCTGCACGGTCTTGCCCAGATATTCGCCCCGGCGTTCCTTGCGGATCACCGATTCATAGATCTGGCCAGTGGTGAAGTTATTCACCTTTTTCATGCGGGTGGAAATGAAGCGCTCGTAGTGACCGAGGTCGAGGTCGGTTTCGGCCCCGTCGTCGGTGACGAATACTTCACCGTGTTGCATAGGGCTCATCGTGCCAGGATCGACGTTGATATACGGGTCGAGCTTGAGCATGGTGACTTTAAGGCCGCGCGATTCGAGGATCGCGGCGAGGGAGGCGGCGGCAATCCCTTTTCCAAGGGAAGACACAACGCCACCAGTGACGAAGACAAATTTGGTCATTGCAGATGGTGCCGAACGGCACGTGCGGGAAATTGAAATTATACACTAAAGCCCGCCTGCGTCGCCTCCCGCGCGCGGAAATTTACGCCAAATACCGACTATCCCTCCCCCTCCTGCTGTCTACGCACAACAAGATTGCAAGCTAGCAATAACTAAAATATTTCCAATTCCATACTTTGTGTGGGAGAGCGAACAGACCCTGCCGCACCCTGGCGGCACACTGGCATTTTCAACAGGAGGTCCATCATGAGCTACGAAGAACGCGACGCCTACGGCATGTATGTCAACCGCGGCCACAAAGGTCCCGGCCCGGAACTGATGGGTGCAGACACCCTGATCGGCGACCATGTGCACAACGCCAAGGATGAACATCTGGGCGAAATCAAGGAAATCATGATCGACATGCGCAGCGGCAAAATCGCCTACGCCGTCATGTCGCACGGCGGTGTGTTTACGATCGGCGAAAAGCTGTTCGCCGTGCCGTGGGAAGCGCTGCTGCTCGACACCGTCAACAAGCGCTTCACCCTCAACGTCGACAAGGAACGTATCGAAAACGCGCCCGGCTTCGACACCGATAACTGGCCGAACATGGCGGACCAAGCCTGGGCGACGTCGATCCACAGTTATTATGGCACCACACCGCGCGAGTATTAAAGAGCTGGCCTCATTTGGGGTCAGACCCGCCGGGGGCATGCGGCCCAATGGACCGCATGCCGATTCCAAAGGAACTGACCCCAGCTTTAAACTAGAACCGGTACTCCAGCCCTGCCACATACGTCCTCCCCCGCGCCGTACCCATCGGCGTATTGTCGTTCGACTGCGACGGCATCGAGTTCAGCCGGTTCAGCGCTTCCGAGTAATTCTTGTCCATGGCGTTCTGCACCGACAGGCGCAGGAACAGGTTTTTCGTCACTTGCCAGCTCGCATACAAATCGATCACGGCCGGGATCTTCGGATTATCCACCTTTGTCACTTCCCCCGTCACCTCATCGGCTTCGTTGTCCGGCGACAGGCGGCGGTTCGATCCCGTGTGCTTGATGATGGCGCCCACCTCCATTTTATTGTCCAGCAAGCGCGTGCCCACGTCGAGGTTGTAGTAGGTGCTGGGCAGCTCGCTGATGTCGGACGCGCCAAACCACGCGCTGGCGATCGAGGTGGGCTGGCGGGTCTTTTCACGCGTGTACGACAGCCGCGCAAAAGCCGGGCCCAGCTGATACTGGGCTTCCAGTTCCCAGCCGCGCGTGCGTACGGGCGTGGCCGAGTTGATGTAGATATACATATTGGTCACGTATTCGTCGACCGTCTCCCAGTCCGTGGCGATCACTTCCGCCATATTGCACTTGCGCCCGTTGTCGCACACCAGGAAGGACTGGCTGGTGATATAGCCGTCGATCTTGCTCTTGAAATACAAAGCCTTGAAGTTCAACGCATCGTTGGCGCTCAGCAAGCCGTGCAGGCTGGAATTGAAACCCAGCTGATAGGTCGTCGCCTTTTCTCCCTTCAAAAACGGGTTCATCGACGCCCCGCCATCGTTCGAGAAAAATACTTCCTGCGGATTCGGCCCCCGCATGGTGCGCTCGGCGCTGGCAAACGGCTGGAACCATGGCGTGACCTGTGCGGAAACGAGCAGCGAGGGATTGATGCCGTGTTCCTTCAGCGCGATATTCGCCTCCCCTTGCGGGAAGCATTTCACGCGCTCGTCGCAAGCCGGCTTGTAGCCAGTCAATTCAAAACGCGTGTAATTGAGCCCGGCATTGATCTGATAGATGCCGCGGTTGTATTGCAGGCCCGCATACAGGCTGTCGATCTTTTGCTTGCCGGCCGGGCCAAACGTATTGTTTTCAATCGACTGCCGGTTGGCGTCCGGGTTGTCCGGATCGTCGACGAGGCTTTCCACGTGCTTGCTGTATTGATTGCGCATCAGCTTGCCGCCCACGGTCACCAGCGCATCGCCGCCCGCCAGCCTGAAGCTGCTCGTGTTGTTGATGTCAAAGGCGTCGGCGCGGTTGGCCGTGCTCGTGTTGACGAAATTGATCAAGGCTTCCGGCATGTATTTCTGCTTGCCACGACTGCTGCTGGCCACCACATTGAGGTCGATCAATTCCGAAAACGGCGTGTAGTGGTATTTCAAATAGTAGTCATCGCTCCGGATATCGCGGCGCGTGAACGTATTGCGGTAATCGCGCGCCGACAGTTCCAGCGCATGGAAATCGCTCAGTTTGAGGTCCAGCTTGAGCAATTGCGACTTCGGCTTTTGTTTATAGAAACGGTTGTAGCCGAAGCCGAATTGCTCGCTATCCGTGCCCTTGCCATTCTTGTAGTTGTTGCCGATCACGCTTGCGCTCGTGGCCGCCATGAAACCGACGCTGCCGCCATCGAAGGCGGGGTTTTTCATGGCCACGGCCAGCATGGCGCTGCGCCCCACGCCATTGTTACCGGCGGACATCTTCGCGCGCGCGCCCACCTTCTCGCCCGTAAACACCACGTCATCGACGCCGATGGTGCGGAAGTTGGCGCTGCCGCCCAGCGCATTGACGCCGTCGCCGCCGACGGCATTACCGCGCGACACGTCCACGCCGATGATGAAATTCGGGTCGATCAGGGCGCCGAACTGGCTGCTGGGCACGCTACCATGCGCCACTTCCGACGGTGCGCTGCCATAGTAATTCTGCGTCACGCCATCGACCATGGTGTTGACCCTGCCAAAGCCGGACAGGCCGCGGATGTTGACGCTGACGGCGCCCTGCGCGGGATCGATCTGGGTAAACGTGCCCGGCATGCCGCGCAGTATCTGGTCCACGGGCTGCAAGCGCGTATCGGCGCCGCGCGCACTGACGGCGCCCGGTTTTTCCAGCGCCTGCTGTTCCGCCGACACAGCCTCGCCCGATACGTTCAGCGGCGAAAACACGACCTTGCCACTCTCTTGTGCCTGTTGCGCCCATCCATGCTGCGCGAGCAAGGCCATGCAGATGCCCACGGCCTGCGTCATTGTCTTGATATGCATACACCCTCGATTTCTTATGTGATTGAAAAATTCAGATGGCGCCGTGGCCGCTCTCGGCGTCGAGCTTGAACGACACGGGCAAGGTCACCGTCACCGTGCCCTGGCGCAGGACGTTATCGGGCGGCGCCGGCAGCGGCTGCGCGCGCTGCAGCACTTGCAGTGCTTCGCGGTCGAGCAGCACCGTGCCCGATGAGGTGACCAGTTCGCTGGCCAGCAGCTTGCCGTCGCGGTCCACCTGGAAACGCACCCAGGCGGCGCCGGCCCGCTTGCGCTGGCGCGCGTCGCCCGGATAGCGCTTGAAGTGGGCCAGGTGGCCGAGCACGCGGCTTTGCCAGCTGGCGGGCGCGGCATTGGTCGACGGCGTATCGCTATCGAACGGCGCCGCCTGCGGACCGCGCACGGCCGCGGGCGCCGGCGTGGCGCTGCTGCTGGCCTGTGCGGGTAATGACGCTTCCTTCGCGGCATCCTTGCCCGGCTCCGCCGACGGACTGGTTTCCGCCTTCGCCTCTTTTTCCACCGCGACGATCTCCGGCGCGGCGGCGCGCGCCAGCACGGGCAGCGCCTCTTGCCTGGCCGTGCTCTTTTTGGTTTGGGCGGCGCTGGACGCCGCCGACTGGCGCGCCCCTGCCGCTGCCGCCTGCCGTGTCTCCGGCGACATCGCTTGCGCGGCAAACACCACCATCACGCTGGCGGGCGGCTGCGTGGGAGCGATGCTGACGGGCCGCCAGCCGGCCCACAGCAGCAGCGCCAGCACGGCGGCCACTACCAGCGACGTGGCGATGCCCCAGCTTAATATCGGACGCGGATTCACCCGCCCTCCCGGCCCACCAGGCCCACTTTCAGATAACCGGCCTGGCGCAGGGCATCCATCACGCCCAGCACGTCTTCATACGCCGCTTGTTTGTCGGCCTGGAAAAACAGGGTGCGCTGGCGGTCGCCGTCCGTCTGCGCGTCGAGCAAAAGGCCCAACTGCTCGCGCGCCACGGGCGCCTCGCCCAGGTACAGGCTGCGGTCGGCTTTCAGGGAAACGAACAGGGGCTTGTCGGGACGCGGTTCCGGCTTGGCCGTGGCAGCCGGCAAGTCGATTTTCAGGTCGACGGTGGCCAGCGGCGAGACCACCATGAAAATGATCAACAGCACCAGCATCACGTCGATAAAGGGCGTGACATTGATCTCGCTGAGTTCCGGCATGTCGGCCGTATCGTCGTCCGGCGTAGGAAACAGGGAAGCCATGGCTCAGGCCTGCTGGCGCGTGTCGAGGTCGCGGCTCAGCATCAGCAGCACTTGCGCGGAAGCGGCGCGCAGCTGCGCCTTGTACTCGTTGATGCCCCGGCTCAAGACGTTATAGATGACGACGGCGGGAATCGCCGCCACCAGGCCCAGGGCGGTGGCCAGCAAGGCTTCCGCAATGCCGGGCGCGACGGTGGCCAAATTCGTGCTCTGGCTGACGGCGATGCCGATGAAACTGTTCATGATGCCCCACACGGTGCCGAACAGGCCGACGAACGGCGCCACGGCGCCGATGCTGGCGAGCAGACCGATGCCTTGCGTCATGCTGCGTACCTTGTGCGCGATCAATTGCTCCTGGCGAAACCCGGCCCGCTCCTTCAGGGCCGCCGCCGGCGCGCTGGCGTGCGACAGGCTCAGTTCCTGCTGCACCTCGGCCAGCAGCTGTTGCGCCAGCGAAGTGCTGCCCGCGCCCTCCACTTTGACGGCCGCGTCGGGCAAGGAAGTGGCCGTCTTCAGCACGGCGGCGGCTTGCGACGCTTCTCGCCGCGCTTGCAGCAAGCTGGCGCCCTTCACCAGCAAGACCACCCAGGTGGCCAGCGCGGCGACCAGCAAGCCGATGAGCACGCTTTTGACGACCTGGTCGGCAGCGAAAAACATGCCCAGCGGCGACATGTCGTGCGGCAGCGCGGACGCTTGCGCGCCGGTATGGAACAGGGCAAGAAACACGCCGCCAGCGGCGGCTTTGAGACAGGAGATACGCATGGAAGCTTCAACAGGTAACAGGCATGGCTGCGCCAACGGCGCGCACGCGCATGCAAAAAAAATCGGACGAACTACCTGGCTGCTGCGAAGAAGCTTGCTGGGGGAGAATGCCGGGCTGAACGCCCGGCGGAGGTAAAACGGTTTACTTGGCGCTGGCGACGGCGGGCGCAACAACCGGCGTGAACCAGACGAAATCGGCCTGCGGCGCCAGCACCGTCGCGCCCTGCTGCGCCAGGACCAGCACCAGCGGCGCGGGGCCGCCCGTCAAGTCCTGCACGTGCAGCGGCACGCCCAGGTCCTTGTGCGCATGGTAGGCGCCGGCGATCAGCACGGCGGGCACGGGCGCGGCCAGCAGGCGCTCGGCCATGCGGCGGTCGCGCTGCTGCTGCACCGACAGCATGGCGGCCAGGCGCGGTTCGTCGATCTGGTTGTCGTGCATGACGCGGATGATGTCTTTCAGCTTGGCATGCACCTTGCCATCGTTGGCCAGGTTCGAATGCTTGCCCTGCACGGCCGGCTTGTCGATAAACATTTGCTTGATCTCGCTGCGGTCCAGGTTGGCCGACCAGACGGGATACGGCGCGCGCATCACGGTCATGACCAGGTCGCCATATTGCGCCCACTTCCAGTTCGGCTGCCAAGCCACCAGCTCGGCCACGTGTTCGGGGCGCACGACGGGGTCCGTCTGCAGCCACGGCTTGACCTTGTCCACCTTGGCTTGCTGGTCCGGGTTCAGCATTTCCAGCAGCACGCTGCCTTGCGGACGCTGGCCCTGCAACTGCTGCAACAGCCATTGCTCGATCTGGTGATGGCTGAGCTGGTCATGCTGCTCGCCCACGATGACACGCGGCGCGGCGGCCAGCTGGGCCAGCAATTGCTCGGCAGTCACGCGCTGGCCGCGGCGCAGGTCGACGATCTCGCCCAGCCGGCGCACGTCTTGCGCCGCGGCAGGCGCAACGGCGGTGGCGCCGGCACCGTTGACGGGTGCGACGCCGCTGCAGGCGCTCAGGGCCAGCACGCAGGCGGGCAGGACGGCGGCGAGGGACAGGGGGAATCTCATGGGCATGGCCTTTCGGATTGAAGCACGCATTGCAAAATAACTACTGGCGGGCATTTTAATAGAAATGATTCTCATTTACAACCACTGCGCGGCGCATCATGCGGAATTTTTTACAACTGGCAAAAATGGTGCTTCGGTGAAATCTCCAGGTGCGGGGTAGAATAAAAAAAACGGAGGACTTGCGTGAATCAAACTGACCAGTTGGCGGTACTGAAAAAACCGCTGCCAGACTCTCTTGCTGCCGTACTTTCCCTGATCTTTGCCGACCGCTTTTCCATGACGCAAGCCATGCGCGAACACCATGGACGCGACGAGTCGAGCTATCCCCCCATGCTGCCGGACGCCGTCATCTTCGCCCGTTCCACCGAGGAAGTGGCGGCCGCCGTCAAGCTGTGCAGCGCGCACGACGTGCCCATCATCGCCTACGGCAGCGGCACCTCGCTCGAAGGCCACGTGCTGGCCCTGCATGGCGGCGTGACGATTGATCTGTCGCAAATGAATCAGATGGTCGCCGTGCATGGTGAAGACTTGACGGCCACCGTGCAGGCGGGCGTGACGCGCAAGCAACTGAACGAGGAAATCCGCGACACGGGCCTGTTCTTCCCCATCGACCCGGGCGCCAATGCGTCCTTGGGCGGCATGGCCGCCACGCGCGCCTCGGGCACGAATGCCGTGCGCTACGGCACCATGCGCGAAAACGTGCTGGCCCTGACCGTGGTGACGGCCGATGGCCGCATCATCAAGACGGGAACCAGGGCGAAAAAATCGTCGGCCGGCTACGACCTGACGCGCTTGTTCGTCGGCAGCGAAGGGACGTTGGGCATCATCACGGAAGTGACGGTGAAACTGTATCCGCTGCCGGAAGCGATCTCGGCTGCCGTGTGTTCGTTCCCCGGCACGGGCGAAGCCGTCAGCGCCGTGATCCAGACCATCCAGATGGGTATTCCTGTGGCACGGGTCGAGTTTCTCGATGAAAATGGCGTGAAAGCCATCAATGCCTACGACAAGATGGCGCTGCCGCAAAAGCCGCTGTTGCTGTTTGAGTTCCACGGCACGCCGGCCAGCGTGGCCGAGCAGGCGCAGTTGGTGCAAGCCATCACGGCCGAACACGGCGCCAGCGATTTCGAATGGGCCAGCCGCCCCGAAGACCGCTCGCGCCTATGGGCCGCGCGCCACAACGCGTATTTCGCCCTGCTGCAGATGCGCCCGGGCAGCCGCGCCATTTCCACCGATTGCTGCGTGCCGATTTCGCGCCTGGCCGAATGCATCCTCGCCACCAAGGCCGATTGCGAAGCGCAGGGCCTCGTCTACGCCATCATCGGCCACGTGGGCGACGGCAATTTCCACGTGCAGATGCTGGTCGATCCCGACGACCCGGCCGACATCGCCCGCGCGGAAAAGGTCAACAGCGACATGGTCACGCGCGCCATCGGCATGGATGGCACGTGCACGGGCGAGCACGGCGTAGGCATGCACAAGATGGCGTTCCTCGTGGAAGAACATGGCGAAGGCGCCATCGACACCATGCGCGCCATCAAGCACGCGCTCGATCCGAAGAACATCATGAATCCGGGGAAGATCGTGCGCTGGTAATCAGGCCGTCAACTCCATGCGCATCGGCACGAAAGCGATGCCGCCCTCCTCCACCTTCGGCCCCGTGGCGACAAAGCCCAAGCTCGTGTACAGGGGCAAGGCATACAGCGAGGAGTTGACGGTAAAGGCCGTCACATCGCCCCTGGCCAGCGACGCATCGCGGGCTGCCTGCCACAAACGGCGCGCCATGCCGCGCCGGTGCAGGGCGCGCGGCACGAACATGTGGAACAGATGCGTGTTGTCGCGCATGGCCACGACGCCGGCCAGCTCGCCGCCGATATGCGCGAGCTGATACGCATAGCGCGACTGCGACAGATAGCCTTCGATGGCCGGCTGGCGGCAATGTTCGATAAATTTTTCCGCCCCCGCGCCATCCGGATGCAGGGTCAGAAAGGGCATCAAGTCGTCGATCAGGGCAACGATGGCGGGCGCGTCGGCGACGAGGGCGGGACGCAGTGTCGGTTCGGGTGATGTTGTCATTCTTAAATGATGCCATGCCTTGGGCAAACAAGACAATTCTCAACAAAAATCGCGGCTGCTGGTACGCAAGCGTCCCAGCAAATGCGACATGTCGACCAGGCGCCTGGCCACCAGATTGCGCACGATGCCCTCGCGCTGCCACACGCCGTACACGCCCAGCAGCGGCGCGCTCAGCACTTCGCGCCGCTGGCTTTCCACCAGGTCGGGCCAGACGATGACGTTGACGGTGCCCGTCTCGTCTTCCAGTGTCATGAAGATCACGCCCTTGGCCGTGCCCGGCCGCTGGCGCACGGTGACGATGCCGCAGGCGCGCGCCACTTGCCCGCTCGTGTACGTCATCAGCGTAGACGCCGGCATGAAACGCTGTTCCAGCAATTGCCTGCGCAGCAGCGCCAGCGGGTGGCGGCCCAGAGTCAGGCCTTGCGCGCGGTAGTCGCTGACGATGCTCTCGCCCTCCGTCGGGGCCGCCAGCATGGGCAAGTCTTCCTCTTGCGTCGTGGCGCGCAGCAAATCCCTGTCGGGCACGGCGCCGGCCGCCTGCCACAGCGCCGCGCGCCGGTGCCCGGCCAGCGCGTGCAGCGCATTGCCGGCGGCCAGCACCTGCAAGTCATGACGGTCCAGGCCGCTACGCCGCGCCAGGTCGGCAACGTCGATAAAAGCGGCAATGGCGCGCGCATCCTCGATGCGCTGGGCGGCCTCGGCGCGCATGCCGAACAGGCTGTTCAAGCCCAGGCGCACGGCGGGCGCGCCCCCTTCCGCGGCCTCTTCCAACGTCGCTTCCCAGCCGCTGATGGCCACGTCGACGGGCAGCACCTGCACGCCATGCCGGCGACCATCCTGCACCAGTTGCGAAGGGCTGTAAAAACCCATGGGCTGGCTGTTGAGCAAGGCGCACAGAAAGGCGGCCGGTTCATGGCATTTCAGCCAGGAACTGGCGTACGTCAGCAGGGCGAAACTGGCCGCGTGCGACTCGGGAAAGCCGTATTCGCCAAAGCCCTCGATCTGGCTGAAGATGGCCTCGGCAAACTTTTTCTCATAGCCATTGTCCACCATGGCATTGACGATGCGGTCATGGTAATTGTTCATGCCGCCCTTGCGTTTCCAGGCCGCCATGGCGCGCCGCAACTGGTCCGCTTCGCCGGGCGTGAAATCGGCGGCGATGATGGCCACCTGCATCACTTGCTCCTGGAAAATGGGAATGCCGAGGGTGCGTCCCAGCGCCTTTTCCAGGCCCTTCGGATACTCGACCAGTTCCTTCCGCTGGCGGCGCTGCAGATACGGATGCACCATGCCGCCCTGGATGGGGCCGGGACGCACGAGCGCCACCTCGATGACGAGGTCGTAGAATTCACGGGGCCGCAGGCGCGGCAGCATGCTCATCTGTGCGCGCGACTCGATCTGGAACACACCGATGGTGTCGGCCTCGCACATCATGTCGTAGGTGGCGGGGTCTTCGCGGGGAATATCCTGCAGGCGGAACTCTTCGCCGCGCCGCGCACCGACCAGTTCCAGGGCGCGGCGCAGGGCCGACAGCATGCCCAGCGCCAGCACGTCGACCTTCATCAAGCCCAGTTCCTCGAGGTCGTTCTTGTCCCACTCGATGACGCTGCGCTCGGCCATGGTGGCGTTTTCAATCGGCACCAGGCGCGACAACTTCCCGTGCGCAATGACGAAGCCGCCCGGATGCTGCGACAGATGGCGGGGAAAGCCCAGCAACTGCTGCGCCAGGCCGGCCCACTGCTGCGACAATGCCGCTTCCGGGTCGAGCCCGCATTCGGCAAGGCGCTCCAGCAGATCGCGCTTGCCGTCGAACCAGCGATGCGCCTTGGCCACTTTTTCCACGATCGCCAGGTCGATCCCCAGCGCCCGGCCGCTGTCGCGCAAGGCGCTTTTCGGACGGTAGCTGATCACCACGGCGGCCAGCGCGGCCCGTTCGCGCCCATATTTTCCGTAGATATATTGAATCACCTCTTCGCGCCGCTGGTGCTCGAAATCGACGTCGATGTCGGGCGGCTCATTACGTTCGCGCGACATGAAACGCCCGACCAGCGAATTGCCGCGTGCCGGGTCCACTTCCGTGATGTGCAGGCAATAGCAGACGGCCGAATTGGCGGCCGAGCCCCTGCCCTGGCACAGGATGTTTTGCGAGCGGGCAAAGCGCACGATGTCGTACACGGTCAAAAAGTACGCTTCATACGACAGCTCGGCGATCAGATCCAGCTCCTGCTCGATCTGTTCCTGCACGTTGGCCGGAATGCCCAGCGGAAAGCGGATGCGCGCGCCCGCATACGTTTCCTCGCGCAGATAGGTCGCCGGCGTGTGGCCGCCCGGCACCAGCTCGTCGGGATAGTCATAGCGCAAGCTATCGAGGGAAAATTCGCACATCTTGGCGATGCGCAAGGTTTCCGCCAGCGCCTGCGGCGGATACACATTGGCCAGCCGCAGGCGCGCGCGCAAATGCTGCTCCGCATTTTGCGCCAGCGCATAGCCGCACTCGCCCACGGGCTTGCCCACGCGAATGGCGCACAGGGTATCGAGCAGGGGCTTGCGCGAACGCACGTGCATGCACACGTGGCCGACGGCCACCACGGGCAAACCCTGCGCCTGCGCGGCCGCCTGCACGGCGCTGCGGTGCGCGTCATCCTGCGCCCGCTGCAGCAGGTTCAGGCCGATCCAGCTGCGCTCGCCGCCAAAGGTGGCCGCCATCCACGCCCCCTGCGCGCGCACGGTTTCCGGCTGGGCCGGATAGCTGGGCAGCAAGATCATCAGACAACCGGGCAGCCCCCGCAAATGCGCAAACTCGGCCGAAGGCGCCGCAAAATCGTCGGGCGTCAGCAAATAGCGCCCCTTGGCCGCCCGCGTGCGCGCCATGGTAATCAGCTCAGACAAATTGCCATAACCGTCGATGTCCCGCACCAGCGCCAGCAGGGACAGGGCCGGACTGCCGTCGGCCTGCGTCAAATGAAAATGCGCGCCGATGGTCAGCGGAAAACCGGCCCGCTTGGCCGTCGCATGGGCACGCACGACGCCCGCCAGCGAGCACTCGTCCGTGATGGCCAGCCCCTTGTACCCGAGCTGGACGGCGCGCGCCACCAGCTCTTCCGCATGCGAGGCCCCATGCAGGAAGCTGAAATTGCTCAGACAGTACAACTCAGCATACTCGGGTAAGACGGCGCCCCACATGATCCACCTCAATACTGTATATAAACACAGTATATTATACGCATCCGGAAGAGGTGGCCGGGAAGCGCAACGACTGTTGATTTAGAAAGTCAAAAGCTGAGAGCCTGAAAAGTCAATGCGCGACAATACGAAACTCCGTCGCTGTGGCTACGGGGCGAACTTGATTGCGCTCCCGTTTCAATTCCACGATGCCGTAATTGGACATTGTTTTCAAGGTGCGCGACAGGTTGCTCGGTTTACGGCCCGTTGTCTCAGCCAAGGCCGAGATGGATTCCGGTTGCGTTTCCAAAATCACGTGCAGCAATGCCCGGTTTTCGTCGCTCAAGACTTCCGCCAGCGATTTGATCGAAGTGAACCAGACCTTGGGCTCATCCGCCTTCGGTTTATATATGCCGCGAGCGATGGCGAGCAGGCGTTCGCGGATTTTCTCTTGCGGCATGATGCCAATAAAAATCGGTTTCATTGCTTTTTTACCTCCAGCAAAATGCGGTCCACGTCAGCAAAGAAGTCATCGATCAGATGCTGTGCGTCCTTGAATTCGTATGGCACTCCCTGATCTGACGGATGCCGATGTTTATGGTCAAAAGTCACGATACGTCCCGCATATTTGAATTTTTTGGCTCTGTCATCGGCAAATAGGGGAAATGCCGGAATCTTCCCTTGGTTGTGTTGTCTGACTCTGCATACTTACCTGCAGGAGCAGATCATGCGGCGAGCCGAATGGATCAGCTTTGTTGCGCAGTTTGCGCAGTTGAACCGACGCCAGCGGCAGGCTGGCATTGCCCTGTTGCATGGCAACGCGCCACACGACGCGACCGTCGCGCTGCTGGAAAGTGTGGCGCAGCCGCGATTGGCCTGTCCCGCCTGCCACTCGCCTCACCTGCATCGACATGGCCATGCGCACGGCCTGCAGCGCTACCGCTGCGTGCCGTGCGGACGCACCTTCAATGCGCTCACCGGCACGCCGCTGGCGCGCTTGCGCCATAAATCGCTGTGGCTCGACTACGCCGATTGTCTGCTGGCATCGGATTCCGTGCGCAAGGCCGCGTCACAGCTGGGCGTGCACCGCAACACCACGTTTCGCTGGCGTCACCGGTTTTTATCGCTGGCCAAGACGGACCGGCCGCATCGCCTGCACGGCATCGCCGAGGCCGACGAGTTATATCTGCTGGAATCGGAAAAGGGAGCACGGCAGATGACGCGTCCGCCCCGCCGCCGTGGCGGCCATGCCCGCCAGCGCGGCATATCGAACGAACAGGTCTGCATCCTGGTGGCGCGCGACCGCACGGGGCAAACTCTCGATTTCGTCACGGGCAAAGGAGCATTGACGAAGGCGCAGCTGCACCATTGTTTGTTGCCCATGATCGACAAGGATGTCTTGCTGGTCACCGACGGCCATCGCGCCTACCGGGCCTTCGCCCGGGAAGCGGGCATCAGCCACCAGGCCGTCAACTTGCGCGCCGGCATCCGCGTGCAGGGCGCCGCCCACGTGCAGAACGTCAACGCCTATCACAGCCGTTTGCGACAATGGATGGGGCCGTTTCACGGCGTGGCGACGCGCCACCTGCCGAACTACCTGGGCTGGCGCTGGATACTCGACGCCGGGCGCATCCGCTCACCGGAAACATTGTTGAAAGCAACTTTAGGCGCATTCCCACACCTGACGGTGACATAGCTAATTTTTTTGGCGGCTTCACCATATGGGCATTGGCGCAACCGAGAATGCGTTTGCCATACGGTTCGTGCAACGTCAGCGAGTAGCGTATGCCGTGGGGGATCTCATCCGATACCTTTGTCCGTCTGGCTTCTATCTTGATCCAATAGCCGCCATCCTGGTCGAGTATGGAACCATCAAGGTCCAGCAATGTATCAATGGCAGGATCGATCTACATGCGGCAAAATATATCATCAGTTGATATGCAACCTCCACGAAGGCGTCAATAAGCAGAGCCTTGTCGCTACAGGCTGGCAGGATTGCAACAGGCGTTGCGCATATTTTCGTTTATGCTCGTGTTTTACCTTATGCCTCGCCCATCATGATCGTCCACTTATTAAAATGTTTCGGCGCCGCACCCGGTGGCGGCAATGCGGCGCTGGTCGTGGAAAACGACGACAACAGCGAAACGGCGCGCCAGCAATTTGCCCGCGAACGCCAGGTCAGCGCCTGCGTCTTCCTCGACCGGCAAGCGGACGGAGGCGTCGTGCTCGACTATTTTTATCCGCACACGCGCAGTCCCCTGTGCCTGCATGCCACCCTGGCGGCCGCCCATGTGCTGCTGACGGCGCCTGGCGCACCGGCAGCCTTGACGGTGACCACGGCCATGCGCGGGCAAGCTTTGCAGCTGGTGCGCCGCGCGGAAGGTCTATTCATCGGCCTGACACCGCAACCGGCGCCTGCCGTCATGGTGGAAAAATATGTGCCGTCGGAACTGATGGGCCAGCACATGCACTTGCTGTCGCCGCCCGTGGTCACCTCCGTCGGCAGCCCGAAGCTGCTGCTGGAAGTGCCCGACCGCACCACCCTGCGCGCACTGCGGCCGAACTTGGAACTGATCGCCGACTGGAGCGCCTTGCATCAGGTCAACGGCTGCTATGCATATTGCCGCACGGGCGAGCACGAGTACGAGGGACGCAACTTCAACCACCTCGACCCGGCGCTGGAAGACAGCGCCACGGGCGTGGCGGCAGGCGCGCTGTCAGCCCATTTGCAGCTGTCGCTGCGCCTGCATCAGGGCCACGTGACGCAGCAGCCATGTTTGATCGAGGTGCAATACAGCGCGCAGGCAATCTGGGTGGGCGGCATGGTGCAACGCAGCACCTGAACGGGGCATGCCGCACCAGTACGAGGCAAGCCGGGCAGCGGCGAAAAGATAATCAACCAGGAAACAACAGTTACTACAAATTTGTAATAAGAAAACAAAGTATCGCTGGTGAATGATGAAATGATGGCACTAGAATCAAATCACAATACCACTTGGAGATACTGCGTGCCGACCCTCACCACCTTGCGTAAAGCAGTCCTCATCAGCCTGTACGGCAGCGCCGCCCTGGCCGCCTTCAGTCCCGCCGCCATGGCGCAGAGCAACGACCCTGCGGCCACGGAAGGGCCCGTGCAAACGGTCAGCGTGGTCGGCTCGCGCCGGGTCGCCAGTTCCTCCACCGATACGATGGTGCCGGTCGATATCATTCCGATTTCCAAGGTGGCCGAGCAAGGTGGCCAATTCGACCTGGCGCAATCGCTGCAATACATCTCGCCCTCGTTCAATTCCACGCGCCAGACGGGCGCCGACGGGGCCGACCTGATCGATTCAGCCGCCCTGCGCGGCCTCGGCTCCGACCAGACTCTCGTGCTGGTCAACGGCAAGCGGCGCCACACGACGGCCCTCGTCAACCTGTTCGGCGCGCGCAACCGCGGCAACACGGGCACGGACATGAATGCGATTCCCTTGCTGGCGATCAAGAACGTGCAAGTGCTGCGCGACGGCGCCGCCGCCCAGTACGGCTCGGACGCCATTGCCGGCGTGATCGACATCGAACTGAAGAAAAGCCTGGGCTGCGAAGCGGTGGCCGGCTACAGCCAGTATTCGGAAGGCGACGGCAAGAATTACATGACGTCCGCCT
Organism: Janthinobacterium sp. EB271-G4-3-2; assembly: GCF_020858035.1. Taxonomy (NCBI): domain Bacteria; kingdom Pseudomonadati; phylum Pseudomonadota; class Betaproteobacteria; order Burkholderiales; family Oxalobacteraceae; genus Janthinobacterium; species Janthinobacterium sp. EB271-G4-3-2. The sequence continues at coordinate 227,733 of NZ_JACYMG010000003.1, forward strand.
ACTGCGGCATCGCGCTGGGCGACAAGGGCACCTTGGCCATCACGGGCGAATACCTGGACCGGGGCCGTTCGAACCGCGCCGATTCCGACAGCATGCGCATCATCGGCGACACCAAATCCAAGAACAAAACCCTGTACATCAATGGCGACTACGCCACCAGCGGCACGGGCAAGCTGTACTTCACGGCCGGCGCACAGACGCGCGACGCCTCGAGCGCCGCATTTGGCCGGGGCGGCATCGGCAGCGACGACATTCCGTCGCGCAATTCGGCCGCCATGTATCCAAATGGTTTCGTACCGTTCATTAACGGCAAGATCGACGACCAATACGCCACCGTCGGCCACCGCAGCCAGATCGGCGAATGGCATGCTGACTTTTCGCAAACCTATGGCTACAACAAGATGCGCTACGACATCAGCCATACCTTGAACGCCTCGATCGCCAATCTCGACTTGTTGAACGGCGGCAAGGGCGTCAGCGCCAGCAGCTACGATGCGGGCGGCTTCTCGTTCCAGCAGCTGACCAGCAACGCCGATTTCAGCCGCTTTTACGACACGGTAATGAGCGGCATGAACGTGGCCTTCGGCGCCGAATACCGCAGCGAGGAATACAAGATCATGGCCGGCGAACCGGGCTCCTACAGCGACGCCGACGGCGTGGGCGTGGGCGGCAATGCGGGCAGCCAGGGCTTTCCCGGCTTCCAGCCCGGCGACGTGACCAAGGCCAAACGCCACAGCATCGCCGCATATGGCGACGTGGAACTGGACTGGACGGATCGCCTGAAAACCCAGGCTGCCCTGCGCTATGAAAAATTCAGCGATTTCGGCTCCACCGTGACGGGCAAGCTGGCCGCCAGCTATAAAGTGGCGCCCAACGTGCTGCTGCGCGGCTCGGCCAGCACGGGTTTCCGCGCGCCATCGTTGCAGCAGGTGTATTTCTCGTCCACCTTCACCGACTTCATCGGCGGCGTGCCCACCGACGTGGTGCTGGCGCCGAACGGCGGCGCCGTCGCCAACGCGGCCGGCATTCCCAAGCTGAAAGAGGAAAAATCCACCAGCTTTACGTTCGGCACCACCTGGACGCCGACGCAAGCCATTTCCGTGACGGCCGACTTGTACAATATCAAGATCAAGGACCGCATCGTGCTGTCGGGCCGCTTCAATGCCGACAATTACCCGGACCTGGCCGCGCGCCTGGCCCTGCTGGGCGTGGGCGAAGCGCAATTCTTCGTCAACTCCATCGACACGCGCACGCGCGGGCTGGACCTGACGGCTTCGCACAAGGGCGAACTGGCCGGCAACCGCCTGAACACCTTCCTGGCCTTGAATTTGAGCAAAACGGAAGTGACGAAAGTCAAGACGCCTGACTCGCTGAAAGGCTATGAAGACGTGCTGCTGTCCGAGCGCGAACGCCTGTTCATCGAACAAGGCGGCCCGCGCGCGAAAGCCACGCTGGGCTTCGACTACATCACGGGCAAGCTGGAATCGGACTTGCGCATCATTTATTTCGGCCCGCAAACCCTGGGCACCTTCAGCGGCACGGCCGCCGGCGTGCCCAACGCCCACTACGCGGCCAAGACTTCGGCCGATCTGAGCTTTACCTACAGCATCAACAAAAATACCAAGCTGACCTTTGGCGGCAACAACATCTTCAACGTCAAGCCGACCACGCAAAATGCGGATGAAACGGATAACGGCTTCAAGTACGACAGCGTGCAATTCGGCCTGAACGGCGCTTCGTATTTCGGACGGCTGTGGGTGAAGTTCTGATCACCGTGTCCGCCTGAAACAACAGCGGCTGCACCGGCATGGGCAGCCGCTGTTTTCTTATGCGGGCATCCATACACTCATGTCCAGCCGGGATTGTCGCTTGACTTGAAATGATGAAACAGTGACTCGTAAGGCCAGCCGTCTTCGGCCACGACACTGCAATCGGTGGCATGTACGCAGTCATGCAGCAATCTGACTGGATCAGCAATGGCCGGAACAAGTAAAGAGTCTGATATCCTTTTCCTGGCAGCAGGAAACTCGGCGTATTCCTCTGCAAAGTCCTGTTCGCTGAACCGAGCGGTCCGGCGCATCTCTTGCAAGTTGCCACGATCTGAAAACTTGAGCAGGTCGCGCCAGTATGGCAGCGCCAGCATCATGGCAATCAGCTCCGTGAGATTGGCGGCGATACGGCCGGCATGGCCCTCGGAGCTGACATATAGGACCGGGCGTCGTTCGATCTCGCCCTCCCCGTAGGCAAGAAAAACACCACCGCTGCTTTCACCGGCCAGTACCATGAAAGCCTTTTCTGGCAGCAACTTGATCCAGGAGCTGTCCCGCGCAGCACGGCCAAGGTCAAAATCGCACTGCGATGCGAGCTCGTCCATCACAGTTTGCGATTTTTTTATATCAGCAAGAATAATCATAATAGAGAGACAACCTTCAGTGCGATAGGTGAAAATCAATGGACTACCAGCCTGCTTCATAAGGGAACATACCCCTTGCCTGCCCTGCCAGCCCGATCCAGCGGCTCCCGGCCAGCGCTGCCGCAGTGAACAATCTTTGTCCCGCGGCGGAAAGCAAGGATAATAGCGCCTAACTCATAAGCACAGTATTGGATTACCTCATGGAAATTAAAGTCAACTTTCTCGACAAGCTGCGTCTCGAAGCCAAGTTCGACGATTTTACCGTCATCGCCGACCAGCCCATCCGCTATAAAGGCGATGGCTCGGCACCTGGCCCGTTCGATTACTTTTTGGCATCATCGGCACTGTGCGCGGCATATTTCGTGAAGTTGTATTGCGATACGCGCAATATTTCCACCGAGAATATCCGCCTGTCGCAGAACAATATTGTCGATCCGGAAAACCGTTACCAGCAGATTTTCAAGATCCAGGTCGAGTTGCCGGCGGATATTTCGGCCAAGGACCGCCAGGGCATCCTGCGCTCGATCGACCGTTGCACGGTGAAAAAAGTGGTGCAAGCGGGGCCAGAATTCGTCATTGAAGAAGTCGCGAACCTGGACGCCGATGCGCAATCCTTGCTGATGCTCAATCCGACCGGCGAAGCCAGCACCTATATCGTGGGCAAGGATTTGCCGCTGGAACAGACCATCGCGAATATGTCGGGCCTGCTGGCGGGCCTGGGCATCAAGATTGAAATCGCTTCGTGGCGCAACATCATTCCGAACGTGTGGTCGCTGCATATCCGCGATGCGCACTCGCCGATGTGCTTTACCAACGGCAAGGGCGCGACCAAGGAAAGCGCGCTGGCGTCGGCCTTGGGCGAGTATATCGAGCGGCTCAGCAACAACCATTTCTATGCCGGTTCGTTCTGGGGCGAGGACATCGCCAACGCGCCATTCGTCCACTACCCGAACGAGCGCTGGTTCAAGCCGGGCCGCAAGGATGCGCTGCCGAAGGAAATTCTCGACGCATATTGCCTCGATATCTACAACCCCGATGGCGAGCTGCGCGGCTCGCACCTGGTCGACACCAACTCCGGCAATGCCGAGCGCGGCATCTGCTCGCTGCCGTATGTGCGCCAGTCCGATGGCGAGGTCGTGTATTTCCCATCGAACCTGATCGAAAACCTGTACGTCAGCAATGGCATGAGCGCCGGCAATACCCTGGCCGAAGCGCAGGTGCAATGTCTGTCGGAAATTTTTGAGCGGGCCGTCAAGCGCGAGATCCTCGAAGGCGAAATCGCCCTGCCCGACGTGCCGCAGGACGTGCTGGCGAAGTATCCCGGCATCCTGGCCGGTATCCGGGGCCTGGAAGAGCAAGGCTTCCCCGTGCTGGTGAAAGATGCGTCGCTGGGCGGCGTGTATCCGGTGATGTGCGTCACCCTGATGAACCCGCGCACGGGCGGCGTGTTTGCCTCGTTCGGCGCGCACCCGAGCCTGGAAGTGGCGCTTGAGCGCAGCCTGACCGAATTGCTGCAGGGCCGCAGCTTCGAAGGCTTGAACGACTTGCCGCAGCCGACGTTTGCCAGCGAAGCCGTCACCGAGCCGAACAACTTCGTCGAGCACTTCATCGATTCGAGCGGCATCGTCTCGTGGCGCTTCTTCAGCGCCAGGGCCGATTACGATTTTGTCGAGTGGGATTTTTCCGGCCACGGCGAAAACTCGAATGCCGAGGAAGCGGCGACCCTGTTCGGCATCCTCGCCGGCATGGGCAAGGAAGTGTACACGGCCGAGTACGACCAGCTGGGCGCCACCGCCTGCCGCATCCTCGTGCCCGGGTATTCGGAAGTGTATCCGGTCGAAGATCTGATCTGGGACAATACCAACAAGGCGCTGCTGTTCCGCGCCGACATCCTGAACCTGCATAGCCTGGACGATGCCAGCCTGGAAGACTTGCTCGACCGACTGGAAAACAGCGAGCTCGACGAGTACGGCGACATCGCCACCCTGATCGGCATCGAATTTGACGAAAATACGGTGTGGGGCCAGCTGACGACCTTGGAATTGAAGCTGCTGATCCATCTCGCCTTGCAGCAGTTCGAAGAGGCGAAAGAGCTGGTGGAAACCTTCCTGCAGTACAACGACAACACGCTCGAGCGCAAGCTGTTCTATCAAGCCTTGAACGTGGTGCTGGAAGTGGAACTCGATGACGCGCTGGAACTGGACGATTACGTGGTCAATTTCCGCCGCATGTTTGGCGACGCCCGCATGGACGCGGTGCTGGGTTCAGTGGACGGCAGCGTGCGCTTCTACGGCCTGACCCCGACCAGCATGCAGCTGGAAGGCCTCGACAGGCACCAGCGCCTGATCGACAGCTTCAAGAAACTGCACGCGGCGCGCGCCAAGGCGGCTGCTGCCTGATCTGGAAACAATGCCATGGCCACACTGGAATTCTGGTTCGATTTCGGCAGCAACTACAGCTACCTGAGCGCCATGCGCATCGAAGCGCTGGCGCGTGAAAAGCAGGTGCATGTTATCTGGAAACCCTTCCTGCTGGGCGTCGTCTTCAAGGCGCTGGGCTGGGAGACGTCGCCCTTCGTCCTGCAAAAAATCAAGGGCGACTACACGTGGCGCGACATGGCGCGCCAGTGCGAAAAGTACGGCTTGCCATGGCAGCAACCGGGCGTCTTCCCCCGTACGGCCCTGCTGCCCATGCGCGTGGCGCTGATCGGCGCGGACCAGGGATGGATTGCGCCCTTTACGCGCCGCATGATGGCGATGAATTTTGCCGCGGACCGCGATATCGACAACATCGAGGCCGTCAGCGAGGCTTTGGAAGAACTGGGCCTCGATGCACGCGCCATCCTGGCGCTGGCTTTGATGCAGGACAACAAGCTGCGGCTGCGCCGCCAGACTGAGCAGGCACAAGCGCTCAAGCTGTTCGGTGCCCCCAGCTTCATCAGTGACGGTGAATTATTCTGGGGCAATGATCGGCTCGAGGATGCACTGCTGCATGCGGTAGCCAGCCCCCGTTAAACTCAACTCCCCGCCATCGCCGCGATCTCTTTCTGCATGTTTTCAATGGCCCGCGCGTTGTACTGGTCGGCGAAATACGCATCGCCAAACAGCTGGCCCGCCTGCGCCTTGCCGCATAAATGCTGCAGGGCCAGGCCTCGCTGTTCGTTGAAGCGCGCGGGGTCCACGTGCGCGTATTCTCTTCCGATGGCTTGCGTATAGGCTTGATACACTTCTTCATCCTGGCCCAGGATGGCCAGGTCGGCGCTGAGCATGGCGTCCTTCAGCGCGTGGCTGATGCCAGGGCCCTGGAAATGGTCGGTGGCGCGTATCAATTGCGCCACATCCTGGTTGTCGCCCGCATCGAGGCCGCTGGCCAGCCACAGCTGGGCACTGGCCTCTTCGCTCGAATACAGGGCGTCTTCGTCGTGGCTGTAGATGGCGTCGTGGAACCAGAACGCTTTCTTGACCAGCGCGCTGTCGCGCTTCGGTGCAAAGGTATTGTCGGCCCACACGCGGATTTCGGACAGGCCGTGCACCAGGTGGTCGAGGTTGTGATAGTGGCGGTCCGCGCCGCCATACGCCTGCGGCCCCGTCAGGTGCGCGAACCAGTGATCGGCCAGCGCGACGTCGGCCGCCGAAGCGGTGGCGTAATGCCACAGCGCTTCCCACTCCTTGCGCAGGCAGTCGAGTATCCACGCGTGGTAGGCGGGGCCGGGGACGAATTTTTTCATGGTCCAGTTCCATCCCACCGGCCCTTCCAGCGCCTTGACGAAGCTGGAACTGACGGAGCCGAGGTCGCGCGGCGGCATGACGAAAATCGTCTTGGCGCCCTGCAGCACGTCCACATTGGTTTGCTGGATCAGGTTTTCATAGTCGAAATCGGCCGTCGTGCGGATGCCGCGGATCAGGTAGTCGCAGCCATGCTTTTTCGCCGCGCGCGCCGTGTAGTCGCCCTTGACGATGACCACCTGTACATTGTCCCAGCCGCACTCGCGCGCGCTCTGTTCGATGATGCGCTTGCGGTCTTCGGCCGGGAACTGCGGCTTCTTGGCGGGGTTTTGCGACAGGAACACGATCACCTCGTCGGCGAGCGAACGCGCTTCGCCGATCACCCACATGTGGCCATTGGTGATGGGGTCGAGGGTTCCTGAAAATCCGATTCTCTGCATGTGCGCTCCGTGGTCTGGTTCTGCTTGTTTCGCAGACAATATAGGGCCACGGCGCGCACGTCAATGCAACATGCCAAAGATGATGGTTAAAACACTCATTTCACGGCTTGCGGGAATTCCACGCGCACGCACAGGCCGCCCAGGCGCTCGGATTTGTCCAGCACCAGGCGCGCGCCATGGCGCTCGGCGATGGCCTTGATGATGGCCAGCCCCAGGCCGCTGCCGTTGGCGTCCGTGCCGGGCACGCGGTAGAAGCGGCTGAAGACGCGTTCGCGCTCCTCGGGCGGGATGCCGGGGCCGCTGTCTTCCACCGATAACGTCACGCCGACGGGGCTGGCGCGCAGGTCGATGTCGACCGTGCCGCCCTGCGGCGTATACTTGATGGCGTTGTCGACCAGGTTGCGCAGCATGATGTTGAGCGCATCGGCCTGCCCCGCCACCTTGGCCGCATCCATGTGATGCAGGCCCAGGTCGATCTTGCGCGCCTGCGCGATGCCGGCCATGTCGCCCAGCGCGCGCTTGACGACGTCGTTCAAGTCCACCGCCTGCAGCTGGTCGCCGCTGGCGGCGCTCGCTTCCTGGCGGGCCAGCACCAGCAATTGCTCGACCAGGCGCGTGGCCCGCTCGATGCCGGCGCTCACGCGGGAGATCGCCAGGCTGCGCTTTTCTTCCGACTCGGCCCGTTCCAGGCTCAATACCTGCAGTTTCAGGGCCGCCAGCGGTGTGCGCAATTCATGCGCGGCGTCGGCAACAAAGTGCTGCTGCGCGTCGAACGCCGTTTTGACGCGCCCGAACAGCAAATTGAGTTCATGCACCAGCGGCCGCACTTCGTCGGGCAAGCCCGCTTCCGAGACGGGAGATAAATCGTCCGCCTGGCGCGCCGCCACCTGCTTGCGCACGCGCGAGACGGGCGCCAGCGAACCGCTGACGACCCACCAGACGACCAGCATCAATATCGGCGCCATCAGGGCAATCGGCCCCACCGTGCGCAGCGCCAGGCTGCCGGCCATGCGCTTGCGCACGGCCATGTCCTGGGCGATCTGCACGGTCTGGGAACTGGTTTGCACGGAAAAGATGCGGTAGGTGGTGCCGTTGGCCTTCACGTTGGAAAAGCCCAGCACGGCGCGCTGCGGCAATTCCGCGCGCGTGATCGAACGGAAGACCTGCACGCCGTCCGGCGTCCATACCTGCACCACCATGTCGTTGTTGACAGGGTCGGCCGGCAAGGCTTGCGCATGGTTGGCCAGCGGCGCGCCGGAGCGCAGCGACAGGGCCATCTGCTGCATGTGATAGTCGAAAATCTGGTCGGCGTCGTACAGGGCGCTGCGGTAGGCGATCGACGCTTGCGCCAGGGCCGCCATGATGATGGCCGCCAGCAAAAACCACAGCAGGCGGCCGCGCAGCGAATGCGTCACCGTAACCTTCATCCTCATGCCTTGGGCACCATGTAGCCGAGGCCGCGCACGTTCTGGATCAAGTCGCTGCCCAGCTTCTTGCGCAAGCCGTGGATATACACTTCCACGGCATTGCTGTTGACTTCATCCTTCCAGCTGTACAGCTTTTCTTCCAGCTGCGCGCGCGACAGCACAATGCCAGGGCGCGCGATCAAGGCTTCCAGCACGGCCCATTCGCGCGCCGACAGGTTGACGGGATGCCCTTCGGCGATCACTTCGCGCGTCAGCGGATTGATGGAGACGCCCTGGTGTTCGAAGACCGGTTCCGGCCGCCCCGAGGCGCGCCGCAACAGGGCGCGGATGCGCGCCAGCAGTTCGTCGAGGTCGTACGGTTTCAAGACGTAATCGTCGGCGCCCGCGTCGAGGCCGGCGATGCGCTGCTCGATGGCGTCGCGCGCCGTGGCCACGAGGACCGGCGTGTCGAGCTTGCGCAAGCGCATCGAGCGCAGCACGTCGAGGCCATCCTTGCGCGGCAAGCCCAGGTCCAGCAGCACCAGATCATAGGTCTGCGTCTGCAGGGCCGTATCGGCCATGTCGCCATCCTTGACCCAGTCCACCGCGTAATGCTCGGCGCGCAGCAAATCGAGCACCACTTCGCCGATCATCGTATCGTCTTCTACCAGCAATAGCCGCATGGCCGCTCCTTTTTTTATTGATTAGCCCCACAGCGGAAGGCTGGGGTCAGGCCCGGCGGGTCTGACCCCGGTACTCATTAATTAGCCTAAACGCACCGGAATAAAAATCTTGTCTGGGCCGCGCTGTATCAGCAAGGCGACCGACTTGGCGGATTTTTCCACCACGTCGCGCACTTGCTCGACCGTGTTGACGGGACGGCCATTGACCGACAATAGCACGTCACCCGGCTGCACCCCGGCGTTGGCCGCAGCGCCGCCCGCGTCTTCCACCAGCAGGCCGGCGCTGATGCCCGCCTCGCGTTTTTCATCCGATTGTAACGGACGCAGGGCCAGGCCCAGCTTTACCTTGCCGGCGGCGCTGTCGCTCTTCGCCACGTCGGCCACCTTGTCGGCCGCATTGCCCAGGGTTGCCGTCAGGCTGACGATCTTGCCGTCACGCCAGACATCCATGGTGATCTTGTCGCCTGGCAAGGACGTGCCCACCAGCGCCGGCAAGTCGGCCGAGCCGATGATGCGCTGGCCATTCACCTTGCGCACCACGTCACCCGATTTCAGGCCCGCCTTGTCGGCCGGGCTGCCCCGCTCCACGTTGGCGACCAAGGCGCCTTCCGGCGTGGCCAGCTTGAACGAATCGGCAAAGCCCTGGTTCACTTCCTGCACCGTCACGCCCAGCTTGGCGTGGCTGGCCTTGCCCGTGGCGACGATCTGGTCCTTGATGCGGCCGGCCAGGTCGATGGGGATGGCGAACGACAGCCCTTGGAAGCCGCCCGTCTGGCTGTAGATCTGCGAATTGATGCCGACCACTTCGCCCCGCGTGTTGAACAGCGGGCCGCCCGAGTTGCCGGGGTTGACGGCCACGTCCGTCTGGATGAACGGCACATTGCTGTCGTCGGGCAGGGAACGGCCCTTGGCACTGACGACGCCGGCCGTCACCGTGCTGTCGAAGCCATAAGGGGAACCGATGGCCAGCACCCACTCGCCCACTTTCAGGTCGCTCGAATGACCGAGCGGCACGACGGGCAGGTTGTTTGCGTCGATTTTCAGCACGGCGATATCGGTCTTCGGATCCGTACCGAGCACCTTGGCGCGGAATTCGCGGCGGTCGTTGAGCTTGACGGTTACTTCGCGCGCATCGCGCACCACGTGGGCGTTCGTCATGATGATGCCGTCGGGGCTGACGATGAAACCGGAACCAAGGCCATGCGTGGGCACGTCGCGGCCACCGCGCTGCCCGCCCTGCGGCCCCTGGAAGCGGCGGAAGAATTCGAAGAAGGGGTCGTTGCCGAAGTCGTCATTGCCGGCCTGGGCCGAGGGGTCGTAGGCCACCTTGGTGCTGCCAGTCACGCTGATATTGACGACGGCCGGGCTGTTGCGCGCGGCGATCTGGCTAAAGTCGGGCAAGGCCACCAGCGGCGCGGCAGCGACGGGCGCCACGGCGGCGGCCACGGGGGCGCCTGGGGCAGCGGCAGCGGCAGCGGCATTCGCGCCGGCATTGTTCTGATGCACCACCATGGCGCCACCGGCGCCCAGCACACCGATCGCGGCCAGCGCGGCTACGGTGCGTTTGATTTTCAGGGATGCGGTATTCGTTTGCTGTTCCATGAATTGCTCCTCATTTAATGAGATTTTGATGTCTGCAATAGTGGGCCACGAGTCTTAGGCGGTGCTTAACATTTTTCTATTTGGAAACAGGTATTTGCGCCTTTAAGCATGGCTTAATCTGGCCTGCCGCACGCACCTTGCATGGCGCTCAATGAAGGGCCCGAACGGGCTCCAGACGTGACACTGGCCGGATCAACCGGCCAGTATTTTACTGCATGGGGAGGGGATGTTCCCTCCCGCCAATGCCAGAGAGTGGCGCCGGGATCAGCTCAGCTCAGGCTGCCTGGCGCTGTTCCAGCACACTGACGGTATCGCTGCCGGCGCCGATCTCGATCTTGCGCGGTTTCAGTGCTTCCGGCACTTCACGCACCAGGTCGATGGTCAGCATGCCGTTTTCAAACGTGGCGCCCGTGACCTTTACATGGTTGGCCAGCTGGAAACGCTGTTCGAAATCGCGGGCAGCGATGCCGCGGTGCAAGAACGTGCGCTCGACGCCATCTTTCTGCTTGCGGCCCGTGACGTGCAGGGAGTCGCGTTCGGTGATGATGTCGATCTCTTCACGCGAGAAGCCGGCCAATGCCATCACGATGCGGTATTTATCTTCCGACACCAGTTCGATGTTGTATGGCGGATAGCTCGGTTGCGCATCGGCGCGTTGTTCGTTGAGCAGCTGTGCCAGGCGATCAAAGCCAATGGCGGAACGGTAGAGAGGAGCAAGGTCAAAAGTACGCATGATAAATATCCTTTTCAAATGAAGCGATAAGAGGGGCGGACCTCACCATGAGCATCCGCCTGTTACCGATATACGGCCTCTCCAGCCCCTTTCAAGGCCTTGAAATTGGCAAAAAGCGCCCCAGACGCCGCGAAATTTGTAAGAAAATTTTGCATGGCCCATCCAGCAGGATTTACATGGCGCCCCCCATGCGGGGCCGGCTTTTGGTGTATGCTGGCGGCATGAACAATGACACCGACATCCAGCTCAGCGGCCCCTTCAAGGCCACCGACGGCTCCGGCCGTGCCCACGACATCAAGGCCATCCGCATTTTCGACGAAGGCTACGGCATCATCGACGTCTACGTCGATTTCGCCGCTCCGCTCGAAGCGGGCGCCTGCAAGGACAAGACCCTGGTCGGCCACATCCTGGCCCGCTTGCGCAGCCTCGGCTACGTGGGCCCCGACTTCGGCCATGGCGACCTGGGCTTGCAAGACAAGAAACTGATCGTTCTGGAAGCGCCCGAGGAATTCTCGGCCTTTGCCGTGAGCAAGGGCTGGAAAGATTTATCCGCCGAATTTGACGAAGACTGATCCGTTTTCTCTCCCATCTGCGCCGCGCCAGCTTCTGCTGCCGCGGCGTTTTTCATGGGCGGCCGCTTAGTTACTTAGCTGATATAACGCGCACTCCACGCGGCGATCACGTTGGCGACATAGGCCGCGTCATCGCGCCCCGTCAACAGATGGTCGGCATCGTCGAGCGAAACGAAGCTTTTCGGGTGCTTAGCCGCCGTAAAGATATCCATCGCATTTGACAGGCTGACCGTCGTGTCGTTCGGCGCGTGCATCACCAGCAGGGCCCGGCGCAGGCCGGCGATGTGCTCCTTTAAACTGTGGCTGCCCGCGTCGTCGACGAATTGCTGGCGGATGCGGAAAGGCCGCCCTTCCAGCCGCACCAGCGCTTCGCCTTCGGCGGCGATTTTTTCCAGATGGTCGCTGAACATGCGCGTCACGTAGGCGGGCGTGCTCGGCGCGGCCAGGGTGGCGATGGCGGTCGCTTCCGGCACTTGCGACGCGGCGGCCAGCACGGCGGCGCCGCCCAGGCTGTGGCCGATCAGCAATTGCGGCGCGGCGTGTCTGGCCCGCAAAAAGTCGGCGGCGGCGACCAGGTCGTCCACGTTCGACGAGAAATTCGTGGCGGCGAACTCGCCTTCGCTGGCGCCCAGTCCCGTGGAGTCGAAGCGCAGCACGGCGATGCCGTGTTCCGTCAAGCCTTGCGCGATGCGCCGCGCGGCCAGCACGTCCTTGCCGCAGGTAAAACAGTGGGCGAACAGCGCGTAGGCGCGGATGGCGCCGTCGGGCGCATCAAGGCGCGCCGCCAGCACATGGCCGTGCGCGCCGGGAAAATCTTGCCGGGTGGATTTCATTGTCTCAGATCAAAGCTGCCGCGCAGGGCGGCCGATGGCGCATTGTAGCGCCGTCCGGCCACGGCTGTTTTAGCCACGCGATGGTATGTCGAGACCCGTGATGACGGCAGGCCGGGCCAGGAAAGCATCCAGCACGCGCTGCACGTTCGGGAAATTCTCAAAACTGACCAGCTCGCCCGCGCCGTAAAAACCCACCAGGCAGCGTACCCACGGGAAGATGGCGATGTCGGCAATCGTGTACTGGCTGCCCATGATCCAGTCGCGGCCCTGCAGGCGCTGCTCGAGCACGCCCAGCAGGCGCTTCGCCTCGCCGAGATAGCGCTCGAGCGGACGCTTGTCCTCGTAATCCTTGCCGGCGAATTTGTGGAAGAAGCCCACCTGGCCAAACATGGGGCCGATGCCGCCCATCTGGAACATCAGCCACTGTATCGTTTCATAGCGCAGGCCCGCGTCCTGGGGAATGAACTTGCCCGTCTTTTCGGCCAGGTACAGCAAGATGGCGCCCGACTCGAACAGCGCCAGCGGCTTGCCATCAGGGCCGTTCGGATCGAGGATGGCGGGAATCTTGTTGTTGGGATTGAGGGACAGAAATGCGGGCGATGTCTGATCGTTGCGCTCGAAGCTGACCAGGTGCGGCTCGTAGGCCAGGCCCAGCTCTTCCAGCAAAATCGAAACTTTGATGCCGTTCGGCGTCGGCAGCGAGTACAGCTGCAGGCGCTCGGGATGGCGGGCGGGCCATTTTTGGGTGATGGGGAAGTCGGAAAGCTGTGTCATGGATATCCTTCGTTTCAATTAAAGATGCGGCGCCGGGAAGCCAGTATAGCCAAGCACGGCAGTTTCAGCAGGACAGCCCATTCAGCCAAACAAGCCATGCAAAAACCAGCGCGGCGCGGCGTCTTCTCCGCTGCCGGCGATGCGCTCGCGGTAGACCCAGTAATGGGCGTGGTCGAGGCCTTCGGCGATGAAATAGTCGCGCGCCTGCGACTGGCCCCACCAGCCCGCCTCTATGCGCTCGGCAACGGACACCATTTTCAAGGGCGAGCCATAAAACGGCCGGTGCTCGCGCATCAGCAGGGCGATGGGCTGGGCCAGCAGCCAGCCGGGACGGGGCATGCCGGCCAAGCCCGGCGGCAAGTCTGGCTGGGCGTTCTTGGCGCCGACCTTGGCCGGCAGCGGCAGCCACTGGTTGGCCGCTTCGGGACGGTAATCGGCGCGCGGCGCGGCCTGCAAGACATTGTCCGTGCCCAGGCGCGCCACCAGCAATTCCAGCAGGCGCTGGCGTTCCTGCGGCGTGCCGCCCGGTTCGGGGAACAGGGTCTCGCTGGGCGGCGCCATCGGCTGCACCTGCAGCGCTTCCAGGGTCAGGCCGATCACGGGCGCCTCCAGCGCCAGCTGCGCCAGGCGCTCCTTGAGCAGGCGCACCAGGTGCTCGTCGCGCCACACGGCCTCGCCCAGCGCCAGGTCGATGACGGTGGGCGGGCGCGCCACCCTGCCCCGCTCGTGCGCCAGCAGCAATTGAATGCGCTCGACGGCAAATTGCCGCGCGCACAGCCAGCCCGTCATTTGCTGCAGCAGGCGGCGCGCGCCGAACAGCAGCGCGTCCGCCTGCTCCACGCGGTCGAACAATTCCAGGCTGGCGCGGAACGTGGGCGGCGCTTCGAGCCACACGAACAGTTCCGTGCTGTGGCCATGCGCATCGTCGAGCATATCGAGCAAGGCTGCGCCGCAACGGCGCTGCAAGCCGGGCCGGGGCAAGTGGCGCAGCTGCCCCAGGGTGCGGCAGCCAATGCCCTCGAACCAGTCCAGGTAGGGACGCGCGGGCGGCAGCAAGGCGCACGGCAGGCCGTCGAGGCGGCGGGTGAGGCTCTCCATGCCCAGCACGCGGCGCCGGCGCGTAGCGGCGCGCGCCAGCAGCCAGGCACCGCGCGCCGTAGGGGCGCACGACAGCTGGGCCGTGTAGCCGAGCGCGCGCAAGCTGGCCGCGATGTGCCGGCACAGGGCGCGCACGCCGCCGAACAGGCGCAGGCTGGCGCCCGCATCGACGAGCAGCGTCGCTTCCTCGCCTTGCGCCACCAGCGGCGAATATTGCAGCAGCGCCAGCGCCACCGCTTGCAGGGCTTGCGCTTCCAGGTCAGGGGAGCGCTCGTGCAGGCGCGCCTGCGGCGCCAGCATCAGCGCACCGGCGCGGCGCATGCCCGGCCGGATGCCGGCGGCCCGCGCCAGCGGCGACACGGCCATCACTTGCTCCTGCTCCAGCACTACGCCCAGGCTGTCAGCCGACCAGCGCGGGCAAAATACTTCGAGCGGGAGCCGGGGCAGGCACAGGCCGATCCAGAGTCGCATGGCGTAGCAGTAATGAAGGAGGTTGCAGGGGCAGGAACAGGGGCGCGTCGCGCTGCGGTCCCCGCCGCTTGATGAAGCCGATCTCGATGCCGCCCGCGGCCGGGCGCACGGACAGGCGCAGCGGCGCAGGCGACGCATCCTGCGCGCCGTGCAGCGGGCGCAGCATGCAGAACAGGGTGTTGCCGCTTTGCGCGGCCAGGTGCAAACGGCGCAGGCTGTCGGCGCGCACGTGCGGCTGCCAGAACAGCAAGGCGCCGCAGGTACCGCTGCGCAAGATATTTTCCGCCGCCCACAAGGCATCCTTGCCGCCGGCGCTTTTGAGCCACAGCAGTTGCGATGGCGCCAGTCCCTGCGCGGCCAGGGCCAGCGCCTGCGGCGGATGGGGCGGCTGCAGCAGCACGATGGGCAAGCCCGGCAGTTGCGCCAGCGCGGGCGCCAGCAGCCGCAATTCGCCGCTGCCCGGCTGCTGCACCAGCAGGTCGATGAGGCTGCCGCTGGGCCAGCCCCCGCCGGGCAGCTGCGCGGACAGGGCGGCAAAGCCCGTGTCCAGGCAGCGCGTGGCGCCCTGCCCCAGCTGCGATGCGCGCCACAAGGACGGGTGCAAGGCTTCCGGCGAGGCCATCAATTGAGAATGTTGCATCATTGGATAGAGAGGTTGATACTGTATGCATATACAGTACTATCCGGCCTCGCTTTTGGCAAGGTTTATCTGACTGCCGCTACCGCCGGGGCCGCTCCGCCATGTCCGAAAAACCCCGTTTTCGGCATCGATTGCTGTACCATAAGCACTCTCCTTACCGGTTGGCAACGTACCAGCCGGCTTCCTCCGTCCATAAGGAAACGCATTTGACCACCATCCAAATCATCAGCGCCATCGTCTTCGGCCTTGCGCTCATCCACACCTTTGCCGCCAAGTCCTTTGAAACCTTGTCGCGGCGCCATCCCCGCCATGCGGGCTTGCTGCACTTGCTGGGCGAAGTCGAAGTCGTGTTCGGCTTCTGGGCCTTCATCCTGATTCTCATCATGGCCTTTGTCTCGGGCAGCGATGCGGCCATCGAGTATGCCGAGTCGCGCCATTACACGGAGCCCCTGTTCGTCTTTGTCGTCATGGTCGTGGCCGCCTCGCGCCCCGTGCTCGACGCCGTGCAGCGCCTGTTGAAAAGCGTGGCGCGCGTGATGCCGCTGCGCACGGAACTGGGCCTCGTCTGGCTGGGCCTCGCGCTCGTGCCCCTGACGGGCTCATTGATCACGGAACCGGCCGCGATGACCCTGGCCGCGCTGATGCTGGCGCCGCAAATCTTCCGCCCGGGCATCCCCGAATGGCTGAAATACGGCGCGCTGGGCGTGCTCTTCGTCAACGTTTCCATCGGTGGCACCCTGACCTCGTACGCGGCGCCGCCCGTGCTGATGGTGGCCACCACGTGGAACTGGGATAGCGCCTACATGGCCAGCCACTTCGGCTGGAAGGCCGCCATCGCCGTGCTGATCAACGCCACGGGCGTGAGCATTCTGCTGCGCAAATACCTGCACAGCAATACTTCCGACATCAAGCCGAAGGCCGGCGAAGTGGAAGCGCCAAAAGTGCCGCTGGCCGTCAGCCTCGTGCACATGATCGTGCTGGCCGGCGTGGTGACCCTGGCGCACCATCCCGTGCTGTTCATCGGCCTGTTCCTGTTCTTCCTCGGCTTCGTGCAGGCGTACGAGCGCTATCAAAGCCCGCTGATCCTCAAGGAAGGCTTGCTGGTCGGCTTCTTCCTCGGCGGCCTGGTGGTACTGGGCGGCATGCAGCAATGGTGGCTGCAACCCATCGTCTCGAGCCTGAAGCCGCTGGCCCTGTTCTTCGGCGCCCTGGGCTTGACGGCCATTACCGACAATGCGGCCCTCACTTACCTCGGTTCGCTGATCGTCGGCATGACGGATGAAGCGAAATACATGCTGATGGCCGGCGCCGTGGCCGGTGGCGGCCTGACCGTCATCGCCAATGCGCCGAACCCGGCCGGCGTGGCCCTGCTGCGCCGCGGCTTCAAGGATGAATCGATCGGCGCCGTCGGCCTGCTGGCCGGCGCCCTGCTGCCGACGGCCGTGGCGGCCTTGGCCTTCCTCGCTTTGTAACTCGACTCACGGGGCGGCTACCGGCCGCCCCCTGCTTCCTCAATTTCCTCCTCAGTTTCCGTCATACACGAGAAAATGCAGCCGGTCATAGAACAGGCTGTAGGCATAGTCGAACGTGCCCACGCTGCGAAAACCCTTGTGCAGATACACTTGCAGCGCTTCGCTCTTTTCCCACACCGTCAGGGTGATGCGCGCGCAGCCCTTGCGGCTCGCCAGGTCGCGGATTTCATGGAACATCTGCCTGAATAACCCCTGGCCCCGGTATTTCTCGTCGATGGCCAGGCTGCTGACGAAACAGTCGTCGGCACGCGCATGCGCGAGCACGAATTCATCATAGGCATCGTCGAGCGCCTTCATGTCGTCACGGTAATAGGAGACGGCGCCGCAGGCCTGGAACTCGTCCATCGTCGCGGCCGTGAAAAAGCCGATGAAACGCTCGTCCTCGTCATGCAGGCCGTGGATGTGCGCCAGATACGGGTCGATGTTTTGCCGCCGCTGCAATTCGACGAATTGCAGATTCAATTTATTACCGAACGAGCAGTATTCGAGGTAGCTGGTGGCAAACAGCAGCTTCGCCATGCGGTTCTTCGTCTCGTCGTCCAGCAGTTCGCCCGGCACCAGCGTGAGCGGCGCATGCGACAGCAGGTCCGCCTGCGCCTCGTCACCTGGCGGGGCCACATCGCTGACGGCCGGCATGCGGCTGCCGTGGCGGCCCACGGTCGGGCGCCAGAAAGCACCGGCGGCAATATGCTGCGAACGGTGGGCCAGCAGGTAGCGGCAAAAGACGGTATTCACGCGGTCGAGCTGCGGGTCGTCCGACAGCACCGAGTAATAGTGAAAATGGTCGATGTCGGCCCGCAGCTGGGCCGCATATGCCATACGCGGCACTTCCTCGATATCGAACACATCGACGATGTCGGGCAGGATCAAAGGATCGTCAAGCTGCCAGCCGATCTCGTCGAGCCGCGCCACGCAACGCGCATACGCGCGCCGTTCCTCGTCGCTCAAGGGAATGTGCAGGTCGGTAATGATATCGTCCAGCAGGCGCATGCCGCGGATGCCGCCCACCACCGCTTCCCGCGCGCCGTCATACAGCACGCAATAGCGCTGGTAGAACTCGGCATGGCTGAGCACGGTCACGCCCAGGTTTTTCTTCCATTCCGCATAGAACTGGCCAAACAGCCGCGCCTCGAATTGCGGGCAGGAACGGGGAACCTGCGCGTCGATGCCCGCATAGGCAAGGTTCACATTGCGCTGGATCACGCGCAGCGCGGCATCGTTCTTCTTGGCGATCAGCATGCCCGTTTCATCGAGAAACAGATTCATCCAGCTGACATGCCGGCGCTCTTCGCCGTCACCATCCTTGCGCTGGAAATAATCGGGCACTTCCGGCTTCATCAGGAAAATCGTCGCCGGATTATGCGGGATCGTATCGACATCCATATACATGCCGCCGTATTCGCACATGATGAGGATGCGGAAATAATCGGACAAGGTGGCGAAGTAGCGCTGCGTATGCAGGGTATCGAGGATGTCGAAGCGGGCCGGCGCGAAATCGAGCGCCAGCGCGCGCAGCGAGTTGATGTGCAGGGTCGTGCCGCCGATGGCGTAGCGGCCTATCGTGTAGCGCCCGGCGCCGCCCGTGGGGCTGAAGCGCTCGTCATTGCGCAGCTGCCGCGCATCCCATACCCACAGGATGGAGACGTACGGCGCGCCGCCGTTGCGCCGCACCTCTTCCAGCGCCGCGCCCCACTGCCCGATCGCTTCGGCCGCGATGGCCGGCAACGGTCCGCCCATCCAGATGCGGTGCAAGTAGCGCTCGTCGTCGCCGAGCGCGCGCGTGGGGATGCAGCTGAGCGAGGAGCAGCTTGCCGCGTTGAAATGATTGAAGTTCAGGGCGACGAAGCTGCGCAGGGCGGCGATGCCCGTTTGGTGCTCCACGGCCAGTTGCTCCAGGTCGCTGCCGGCCGGCCGGACATCGGCCAGGGTGATGTAATCGAGTTTCAGCCGGTTGATGCGGAACTCGTATTCGAGGTTGAAAATCTTTGCTTGATCGTGTTTCGAGGCCAGGTCATCTATTTTCATGGGCGCACCATTTTTCGCAGGAGAGTGTCAAGAAACTTCGCAGGAGGTAAAGCAATGTCGAGAACAGGCGCATCGTTGCGCCATCAGTGCCGGGCCAGCCGCACCCCGCTTTCCCGCCGGCCCGCCATGCCCCGCGTAAACAGCAGCAGGCAGGCCGTGATGGCCACGATGACGGGAATATTGAGCAGCGCATACGTTTCCAGCGCATAGCCGAAGCGCTGGCACAGCACGTTGTACAGCTGCAGCCAGGCGGACAGATAAATGCAGTACAGCAAGCTCATGGCGGCCGTCGTCAAGGTCATCGCCTCCTTGCTGGCCGTGACCGCGATGCGGATCAGCGCGCCGTTGAACAGGCCGAAACCGATGGAATAGACAAACATGCAGGCGGCAAACACGTCGACGTGGTGGCGGCCCGCGCCGGCGCCCAGCATGCCGGCGGCCGCGATCAGCCCGCCCAGGCGCAGCAGGAAGACGAGAGGGAAATCCTGGCGCAGGCGCTGGATGGTGATGCTGCTGAGGACAAAGCCCGACAAGATCACGCATTGCAGGGCGATATACGTGGCGTAGGACGCGCCCATTTCCTGCAGCACGAAGATGGGCGAAAAGCCGATCCAGGCCGTCAGGGGCACGGTGGCCAGCCCGGCCGTGAACATGCCGAACATGAAGCGGCCGTTGCTGAAAATGGCGGCATAGCTGCGCACGATGGCGGCCAGGTCCGGGCGCGTGGTCTTGAGGGCCGTGCGCGGCATGGTCTTGAACAGGCCCAGCAAGGACAGCAGCGCCAGCAGTCCCGAGAGGAAAAAAACGTAGCGCCAGTCCAGCCGGCTGATGATGGCGCTGCCGAGGATGGGGCCGGCCAGGGGCGCGAGAATGGTGGTGCTCGACAAAATGCTGCTCAGCTTGACGGCCGCCATGTCGTCGAACAGTTCATGGATCATGGCATAGCCGATGAAGATGAAGCAGCAGCCCATGCCCTGGATGAAACGCACGGCAAGAAATTGCTCGATCGAGGCGGTCAATGGCACGGCCAAGGTGGCCAGCAGGAACAAGATATTGCCAGTCAACACCAGCTTGCGCTTGCCGATGGTGTCGGCCAAGGGCCCGAGGAAAATCTGCAGCGAGCTACCGCCCAGCAGATACAGGCTCAGGGACAGGGGGACGAATTTTTTTTCCGCCTGGAACTCCTCGACGATGCCCAGCATCGCCGGCATGATCATGTCGTTCGACAGATAGATGTTGAGCTCAAAGACAAGGAAAAACGCAAAAAACCACAGCAACTGCTTCGACTTGATGGACATGGCGCGTTCCGTAACGTGGGTGGCTGCCGTCAGTGCGCATCAGCCGTCGGGGCATGGGACGGCGGACACGGTTTCACACTGAAAACATGTACCAATTGTATACCAGTTAGCATTTATAGCGCCTGTTTTTGTGATTTTTAAATACCGCAGCAATACCACTTTAGTGAAATCCATGCTATTGCGGGATTGGGAATCTGCTCTGAAAAGGGCGCGGCCAGCGTGCCGGCGCGCTGGCCGCGGCTCTGCGGGGAAAGGGAGAACGATGCGTACCAGTACCAGCGCACCGTTGCGGCGCGCGGCACGCTCGCTTATCGGCGGCGGTGGCTGGCGAAGAAATCGAGCAGCATCTTGCTGGCGTCGGGCTTGGCCTTGTCGTTGAACGGCAGGCTGGCGTCGCCACCGCTCCATGCATGCTCGAGGTGCTCGACCTGCGCCACGCGCAGCAGCACATCCTTGCCCACCTGATAATCGTGCAACGCATACGCATGGGCCGGATTGCGCCCGCCCGCCGCGCCGCCAGGCAGGCGCTGAGCCGTCACCACGGTATCGAGCGGCAAGCGGTTGACGCGCACGCTCTGGCGCACCAGCTGCGTCTGGTTAATGGGCCGCACCACCTTGTCGGCCAGCCCTTGCAGCAGGATGGTGGGCAGGCGGGGAAACGCGGGCTGGCGCGCCAGCACTTCATCGATGGCCGCGTCGGCGCGGGCGGCAGCGCCGTGCTGCATCACGCCCAGCGCGCCGATCAGATTATGCCCGGCGCCAAATACGGGGCCGGAATGCAGGCCCAGCGCCGCGAACAAATGAGGATGGTTCAGGGCCACGATATGCGCCATGCCGGCGCCGGCGGAAATGCCGCAGATATAGATGCGCGCGCGGTCGATCGCATAGCGGGCCGCCACCTGCTCGATGGCGCCGACGATCAGGCGTACGTCGCCGCCGCCCTCCTGCGTCAGCTTGTCATACCATTTCCAGCAGCGGCGCGCATGCGAGCGCAACGATTGCTGCGGATACAGCACGGCGTAGCCCTTGCGCTCGGCCAGGCGGTTCATGCGCGTGCCGTCGGCAAACTGCGTGGCGCTCTGTTCGCAGCCATGCAGCATCACCAGCAGCGGCCGGCCCCGGCTGCGCATGGCGACGCTCGGCGCCTTCTCGGGCAGATACAGGAAATACGGCAGGCGCCGGCCCGGCAACTGGCCCAGTTCCGGCAGCGGCGCATAATGGGCGGCCAGCCACTTGCCCGGCGGGGGCGCCGTTCGCTTGCGCACGCGCGGTGGCGACAGGGGCGTGGCAAAGGGCGCCAGCGAGGGTACGGCGTCGCTGGCGGGCCTGGCGCGCGGTTTCGCCTTGGCCTTGACCACGGTCTTGAGCACGGGCTTGCTGCGGGGTTTGGCCTTGGGCTTGGCTGGCACGGGGCCGAACAGCACCTTGGCCAGCCTGGTCGCCGTGCGCTGCTGCGCCTTACCGGCGCGCAATAACCCGCGCAGCCATTTGGTGGCGGGCTTTACCATGGCACGCGGCGTGCGTGCCGTTGTGGAGCGTACCGCAAGTTCATCCCACTGCATCGTTGCGTCATCAGCATGTGCGGCCTCCTCCTTGGAACGCATAGAGTACCGCAATTGGCTGACAGCACCGTACGTTTGCACACCGATAAAAGTGCCGCTGGCACCATTGAGGCAGATCAAACGCCACATAGTGCGTATGCTTAATCTGGATGTTCGATCAGCACTTCACACGAGGAGAGAACACCATGAGCTATCTGGACCGCGACATCCTGGGCATGTATCGTAACCACGACGGCCCGGGGCCGGCCCTGATGGGGGCCGATACCCTGATCGGGGACGATGTCTACAATCACGAAGACGAGGAGCTGGGCGACATCAAGGAAATCATGCTCGACATGCGCACCGGCCAGATCGCCTATGCCGTGCTGTCCTTCGGCGGCGTCCTGGGCATGGGCGACAAGCTGTTCGCCGTGCCCTGGGAACGCCTGACCCTGGACACCGTCAACAAGCGCTTTCTGCTGAACGTCGACAAAGACTTGCTGAAAAACGCTCCCGGCTTCGACAAGGACAACTGGCCCGACATGGGCAGCGAAGCCTGGAACCAGCAGATGGAAGCATTCTATGGCAGCGGCACGCGCTACGGCAGCATGGCAGGCCATATGCCATCCGGCAGCGACCTGCGCAGCGGCGCCAGCCTGCAATCGGGCAGCGAAGGCAGCCTGACCGGCAGCTCCATGAGCGGCAGCCGCGCCGGCACCAGCAGCCAGAGCGGCTCGCGCTCATCACTCAGCGATGACGATCTCAATAAAGATAGGACGTAGATCGGGTAGGTCAGATAGGTCAGATAGGTCAGATAGGTCAGATAGGTCAGATAGGTCGGGTAGGTCGGATTAGCGGCGCAGCCGCGTAATCCGACACCACCAGCAAAACCCGTTA
The DNA here is from genome assembly GCF_020858035.1 of Janthinobacterium sp. EB271-G4-3-2. NCBI lineage: Bacteria > Pseudomonadati > Pseudomonadota > Betaproteobacteria > Burkholderiales > Oxalobacteraceae > Janthinobacterium > Janthinobacterium sp. EB271-G4-3-2. Next base: position 250,416 of record NZ_JACYMG010000003.1, read on the forward strand.
ACACCCATCGAAACCCATCCAAACCCATCGACACCCGTCAAAACCGTCAACACCACCCCATCGCCCGGACCAACGATGTTGTCGGATTACGCGCGCCCTTCGGACGCGCTAATCCGACCTACCGCTCAACAAGCGCACTTGAGCCGGGTAGGTCGGGTAGGTCGGGTAGGTCGGGTAGGTCGGGTAGGTCGGATTAGCGGCGCAGCCGCGTAATCCGACACCACCAGCGACACTATTAACACCACTAAACCGCCAAACCGTTAACCCGGCTGGCACCGCTAACACCACCGTCGCGCAAACGATATTGTCGGATTACGCGCGCCCTGCGGGCGCGCTAATCCGACCTACCGCTGCATCGACTCCCATACCTTCTGCAGGCGTTTGGCAGAAACCGGCATCGGCGTGCGCAATTCCTGCGCAAACAGCGACACGCGCAGCTCTTCCAGCATCCAGCGGAAGTCGACGAGTTTCGGGTCCGTGTTCTTGCCGGCCTGGCGGTCCTTGGTCTGGCGCAAGTACGGCGCGGCGGCCGATTGCCATTCAGCCATCAACTTGGTGTCGCGCGCGGGGTCGGCGCGCAGTTTTTCCAGGCGTACGTTGATCGCCTTCAGATAGCGGGGGAAATGCGCCAGTTGCGTGTACTCGTTTTCCGTCAGGAAGCGTTTATGCACGAGGCCTTGCAGCTGCGACTGGATATCGGTGGCGGCCGCTGCAGGAATATTCTGCAGGCGCTTGGGCAAGCCGTGGAATTCCGTCAGCACTTGCGACAGCAAACGGGCGATTTCATTGACCAGCAAGACCAGGCGCGACTTGCCCTCCGCCTGGCGCTTGGCGAACGAGGCGGCGTCCAGCGGCAGCGGCTCTTGCAGGCAGGCGATGTCGAGCGCCTTGTTGATGATTTGCTCGCGCAGTTCTTCCTGCGAACCGAGGGCCATGAATTGCATGCCCATCTGCTGCAAACCGGGGATGCTTTTCTCGACGTATTTGATCTGCTCCTTCATTTGCAGCGCGAACAGGCGGCGCAAACCGATCTTGTGCGTGCGGGCGGCCACGGTCGGGTCGTCAAATACTTCCAGATCGCAATGCGTGCCCTTGTCAACCAGGGCGGGGAAGCCGATCAGGGTCAGCTTGCCCTGCACGATTTCCAGCAACTCCGGCAATTCGCCGAAGGTCCAGCCCGTCAAGCCCATGTGCTGCGAAACGGTGGCATTGCCGGACGCTGGCGCGGCGGCAGCTGCGCCCTTGGCCGGCGCGCCGCCCTTGCCTGCCGCCGCATTGGCGGCGGCGCCCTGCGCTTGCGCCTGCAGCCGCGACGCCACTTGCGCGCCCGCCACCTTGGCACCGGGCGTGCCCGTGCCGGAGACGCCCGACACTTCGGCCAGCTTCTGGAAACTCTGGCGCGCCTGGCCGCCGAATTCCGCCTGCAGGGTGGCCAGGTTGCGGCCCATGTCAAGCTGTCGGCCATGCTCGTCGATCACCTTGAAATTCATGAAGTGATGGGCAGGCAGGGTTTCCGGCTTGAAGTCCGTCGTCAGCACGTTGATCGTGATCTGCGTGCGTATGTCCGCGATGATGGCGTCGATCAGGTCACCGCGGCCAAACACGCCCGCCTCGTGCACGCGCTCGCAGAATTTGGCGGCATAGTCGGGCAGCGGCACGCAGTGGCGGCGCAGCTTTTGCGGCAGGGATTTCAACAGCAGATGCACCTTTTCCTTCAGCATGCCCGGCACCAGCCATTCGCAGCGCTCGCGCGGCAACTGGTTCAAGGCATACAGCGGCACGCTCAAGGTCACGCCATCGCGCACGCTGCCCGGCTCGAAGTGGTACGTGAGGCCCATTTCCAGACCCGTCACGGACATGGTTTTCGGGAACAGGTCCGTCGTCACGCCGGCCGCCTCGTGGCGCATCAGCTCTTCGCGGTTCAAATACAGCAGCTTCGGATTGTCGCGCGTGGCTTCCTTGTGCCATTTTTCGAAGCCGGCGCCATTGCACACGTCCGCCGGCAGCAGCTGGTCGTAGAAGGCGGCGATCAGTTCATCGTCGACCAGCACGTCCAGGCGGCGCGACTTGTGCTCGAGGTTTTCAATGTCCTTGATCAGCTTGTGGTTGTGCGCAAAGAACGGCGCGCGCGTGTCGAAGTCGCCGCCGACCAAGGCGTCGCGAATGAAGATTTCGCGCGCTTCCGGCAAGTTGAAATTGCCGTAATTGATGCGGCGCTGGCTGTACACCACCAGGCCGTACAGGGTCGCGCGTTCGGACGCCGTCACCTGCGCCGAGCGTTTTTCCCAGCGCGGCTCGCCCCACGATTTCTTCAGCAGATGCTCGCCGACTTTTTCCAGCCACTCGGGCTGGATCTGCGCCACGCAGCGCGCATACAGGCGCGTCGTGTCGACCAGTTCGGCCGCCATGATCCACTTGCCCGGCTTTTTCAGCAGCGAGGAACCGGGCCAGATATGGAACTTGATGCCGCGCGCGCCGAGATACCCGGCGCCCGGCTCGTCCTCGCCCTTGAAGCCGATATTGCCGAGCAAACCGGTCAGCAAGGCCATGTGCAGGTTGTCGTAGGTGGCCGGCGCTTCGTTCAATCGCCAGCCCTGCTCCTTGACGATGGTCAGCAGTTGCGAATGCACGTCGCGCCATTCGCGCAAGCGCATCTGCGACAGGAAATTCGTGCGGCAATTGTCCTGCAGCTGGCGGTTGGTTTTCTTGTGCTCGATGGCCGATTCAAACCAGCGCCAGATTTTCAGGTAGCTCAAGAATTCCGACTTTTCATCGGCAAACTTCTTGTGCGCCTCGTCGGCCGCCTGCTGGTGCTCCATCGGGCGGTCGCGCGGGTCTTGCACGGACAGGGCGGAAGCGACGATCAGCACTTCCGTCAGGCAGGCGTTATCGAGCGCGGCGAGTATCATGCGGCCCACGCGCGGATCGAGCGGCAGCTTGGCCAGCTTGTTGCCCAGCGGCGTGAGTTTATTCACCTCATCGACGGCGCCGAGTTCCTGCAGCAGCTGGTAACCGTCGGCGATCGCGCGCGCCAGCGGCGGCTCGATGAAGGGGAAGGTTTCCACGTCCGTCAGGTGCAAGGACTTCATGCGCAGGATGACGGCGGCCAGCGAGGAGCGCAGGATTTCCGGCTCCGTGAATTTCGGGCGCAACAAATAATCCTGCTCTTCGTACAAGCGGATGCAGACGCCGTCGGCCACGCGGCCGCAACGCCCGGCGCGCTGATTGGCGGCCGACTGGGCGATCGGCTCGACCTGCAGCTGCTCGACCTTGTTGCGGTAACTGTAACGTTTCACACGCGCCAGGCCCGCATCGACCACGTAGCGGATGCCGGGCACGGTCAGCGACGTTTCCGCCACGTTGGTGGCCAGCACGATGCGGCGCGCATTGCTGGTTTTAAACACGCGCTCCTGCTCCTCGGCCGACAGGCGGGCGAACAGCGGTAAAATTTCCACGTGCGGCGGATGGTGCTTGCGCAGCGCTTCGGCGCAGTCGCGGATTTCGCGCTCGCCCGGCAGGAACACCAGCACGTCGCCCGAGCCGATCCGGCACAGCTCTTCCACGCCATCGACGACGGCATCCATCAGGTCGCGCTTTTCGCGCGCGGCGGCCGTCCTCTGTCCCGGCTTGTCAGCATTGGCGGCACCCGGCATGGCCACCTGTTCGCGTTCCACGGGACGGTAGCGCACTTCCACCTGGTACAGACGGCCCGACACTTCGATCACGGGTGCCGGTTTTTCCGGCGTGCCGAAATGGCGCGCGAAGCGCTCGGCATCGATGGTGGCCGAGGTGATGATGATCTTCAGGTCGGGCCGGCGCGGCAGCAGCTGCTTTAAATAACCAAGCAGGAAGTCGATGTTCAGGCTGCGTTCGTGCGCTTCATCGATGATGATGGTGTCGTAATTTTTCAACAACGGGTCGGTCTGCGTCTCGGCCAGCAAGATACCGTCCGTCATCAGCTTGACGGACGCGCCACGGCTCAGGGTATCGGTAAAGCGCACCTTGAAACCCACGGTTTCGCCCAGCGGCGTGCCCAGCTCCTGGGCGATGCGCTTGGCCGTCGACGAGGCGGCGATACGGCGTGGCTGCGTGTGGCCTATCATGCCCTTCTGTCCGCGTCCCAGTTCCAGGCAAATCTTCGGCAATTGGGTCGTCTTGCCGGACCCCGTCTCGCCCGAGACGATGATGACCTGGTTTTCCATCAAGGCCTTGGCGATTTCCGCGCGCCGGCCCGAGACGGGCAAGTCTTCCGGATACGTAATCGGCGGCAGCGGATTGCGGAAAGCCTTTTCCGCTTCGCGCGCGGCGCGGGCGGCATCGCGGCTTTCGCGCTCTTCGCGGCTAGCCTGCTCATTGCGCGGCGGCTGCCCCTCACGCGGCGGGCGCGGCGCACGCTGCTGCTGTTGCTGTTTCTGTTGTTCCGCGCGCGGCGGCTGCTGCCTTTGCTGGCTCACGGGCGGGCGCTGGCGGCGCTGCGCAGGCGCGGCGGCAGGCGCGGCAACATCCCCGCCGGCGGGCACATTTGCAACGTTGGAAGGAGGGGAAGACTTATTGCTGGCTGAAGACATTGTTTTTTACAGGTATTTTAAGCGCGCACATCGCGCAGCGAATTATAATGCGCTTAATGGAAAACCCTACCCAATTCGTCCAATGGCTGCGCTCCGTCGCGCCCTACATCCACGCCTTTCGCGGCAAGACCTTCGTGGTCGCCTTCCCCGGTGAACTCGTCAGCGCCGGGGCGCTGCAGGTGCTGGCCCATGATTTGTCCCTGCTGCATGCGCTGGACATCAATGTCACCGTCGTCTACGGCTCGCGGCCGCAGGTGGCGGAACAACTGGCCTTGCGTAACGTCGAAGGCCGCTTCCACAATGGCGTGCGCATCACGGACATCGCCGCGCTGGAATGCGCGAAGGAAGCCGCCGGCGAGCTGCGCCTCGATATCGAGGCCGCGTTCAGCCAGGGCTTGCCGAACACGCCCATGTCGCATGCGGCCATCCGTATCATTTCAGGCAACTTCATCACGGCACGCCCGCTGGGCGTGATCGATGGCGTGGACCTGGAACTGACGGGCATCACGCGCAAGGTCGACGCCGAAACCATCCACTCCATCCTCGGTTCGGATGGCCTGGTGCTGCTCTCGCCGCTGGGCTTCTCGCCCACCGGTGAAGCGTTCAACCTCACCATGGAAGACGTGGCTTGCAGCGCCGCCATCGCCCTGCACGCGGATAAACTGATTTTCATTACCGAAACGCCAATGATGGAAGACGCGACGGGCGTGGAAATCCGCGAACTGTCGTCGCACCAGGCCGAAGCCGTGCTGATGGCCGGCTTCTTGCCCGACGCCACGGCGTTTTATTTGAAACATTGCGTCAAGGCCTGCCACAACGGCGTCGAGCGCTCGCACATCGTGCCGTTCTCGATGGATGGCTCGGCCCTGCTGGAATTGTTTACCCATGATGGCGTGGGCACCATGATCAGCCATGAAAACCTGGAAAGCCTGCGCCAGGCCACCATCGAAGACGTGGGCGGCATCATCAAACTGATCGAACCGCTGGAAGCGGACGGCACCTTGGTGAAGCGGGGCCGCGAGCTGATCGAGCGCGAAATCGATTATTTCTCCGTCATCGAGCATGATGGCGTGATCTTCGGCTGCGCCGCCCTGTATCCGTTCCCCGCGCAAAAGATGGCGGAAATGGCATGCTTGACGGTCAACCCGGAAGTGCAAGCCCAGGGCGACGGCGAACGCATCCTGAAACACATGGAAAACCGCGCGCGTGCCGCCGGCCTGAACAAATTGTTCGTGCTGACCACGCGCACCTCGCACTGGTTCAAGAAGCGCGGTTTCGTGCCCGCCACCGTCGACGATTTGCCGAAGGACCGCCAGCATATGTATAACTGGCAGCGTAAATCGCAAGTGTTGATCAAGACACTGTAAAACTGAAAAAGCCCGGCATGCCGGGCTTTTTTACATTGGGATCGTTATTTGATATTCAATGGCGCAAACGATTTCACCAGGTCGTCGAGCGCCTTCAATTGCGCCAGGAACGGCTCCAGCTGGTCCAGCGGCAAGGCGCTGGGGCCGTCGCAGCGGGCGTTGTCGGGATCAGGATGAGCTTCCAGGAACAGGCCGGCGATGCCGACGGCCAGGCCGGCGCGGGCCAGGTCCGCCACTTGCTGGCGGCGGCCGCCCGAAGCGGCGCCACCCGGGTCGCGCTGCTGCAGCGCGTGCGTGACGTCGAAGATGATGGGCAAGTCGTCGCAGGTCTTCTTCATGACGCCAAAGCCCAGCATGTCGACCACCAGGTTGTCGTAGCCGAGGCAGGTGCCGCGGTCGCACAAGATCAATTGATCGTTGCCCGCTTCCTTGAATTTCTCGACGATATTGGCCATCTGGCCAGGGCTCAAAAATTGCGGCTTCTTGATGTTGATGACTTTGCCTGTTTTCGCCAGGGCCACGACGAGGTCCGTCTGGCGCGCGAGGAAGGCCGGCAATTGCAGCACGTCGACCACTTCGGCCACCTGCTGCGCCTGCCATGGCTCATGCACGTCGGTAATCACGGGCACGCCGAACGCCGCCTTGACGTCCTGGAAGATGCGCATGCCTTCTTCCAGGCCCGGGCCGCGGTAGGAATGGATCGATGAACGGTTGGCCTTGTCGAAGCTGGCCTTGAACACATAAGGAATGCCCAGTTTTTGCGTCACGCGCACATATTCTTCGCAGGCGCGCATGGCAAGATCGCGCGATTCGAGCACGTTGATGCCGCCAAACAGCGCGAAGCTGCCGGTATTGCTGACGTCGATGCCATGGACTTTCACTGAGGTCATAGGGATTCCATATTGGTTAATTGTTACTACTTGCTTGGAAGAGGCGCAGCCAGCGGCTGGCGCGATAAGGCATCTTACTAGCTGGGGCGGCGCAGATCAAATTTGATCCAGCGCAAGGGCGCGGCAAACGGCGTGTCGCCAGGCCGCGACGGCCCCGCGAGGGCAGGCGCAAAGTGCCTTATAATCACGCTTTATCTCTACACTGATTCAGGAGCACAGATGGCCCGCACGATCCACTGCATCAAACTCAACAAGGAAGCCGAAGGACTGGATTTCCCGCCGTACCCGGGCGAACTGGGCAAGAAGATTTACGAATCCGTGTCGAAAGAAGCATGGGCTGCCTGGCTCAAGCACCAGACCATGCTGGTCAATGAAAACCGGCTGAACCTGGCCGACGCGCGCGCCCGCAAATACCTGGCCACGCAAATGGAAAAGCATTTCTTCGGCGATGGCGCCGATGCCGCCATGGGTTACGTGCCGCCAACCGAGTAAGTTTTATCGCTTGCCCGTGACCACGTCACGGGCAGTTTCACGCCCGCCTCCGCCGTTTCACGGCACCGCCGCCCCGTTTCATCGCACACCGCTCGCCGCTCATGCCGCCCGCTGGCACAGTACGTCCATCGACAACCTCTTTCCAAGGCGGACACCATGTTGCAGCAAATCTTCAGCCACACCCCCCTCTACGTCTGGGCCATCCTGGGCTTTCTCGTCTACCGGGGCGTGCTGGCCAGCCGCGCGCGCGAAGTGACTTTGCGCAAGCTGTGCATCATTCCCCTGGTGATGCTGGCGCTGTCGCTGAGCGGCGTGCATGGCAGTTTCGGCTACGATGGCGTGGCGCCGTTCGCCTGGACAATCGGCGCCCTGGCCGGTGCGGCGCTGGCGTGGACGCTGACCGATGCGCGCACGATCGTCGCCATTCCCGAACGGATCAGCGTGCAGCGTCCCGGCAGCTGGGTGCCATTGATCCTGATGATGAGTATCTTCTGCATGAAATATGCGGTGGCCGTGACCCTGGCCATCGCACCGGCCTATGCCCACGCGACCGGCTTCATCGTGCCTGTCTGCCTCGCCTATGGCTGCTTCAGCGGCCTCTTCCTCGGCGGCTTGCTGCGCACCGTGGCCGTGTACCGCCAGGCACCTATGACAAGCGGCCCGCAAGGGGCCGCCGTGTAAGACAAGTGTAGATGCCGGCAAACGCCGGCTATCACCTTAGTATGCCAAGGTACGCACGCCTTCCGGCATGCCCAGCAGGCACACATTCGCGCCGCGCACGGCGAACAGGCCGACGGCGATGACGCCGACGATCTGGTTGATCTGCTGTTCCAGCGCCACCGGGTCGGCGATCTGCAAGCCCAGCACGTCGATGATCTCGCCGCCGTTGTCGGTGATGAATGCTTCCGTGCTGCCAGGCTTCAGGCGCAAGCGGGGCGTGCCGCCCAGCGCGGCCAGCTGGCGCGAGACGGCGGCGCGCGCCATCGGCACCACTTCCACCGGCAGCGGGAAGGCGCCCAGGGTTTCCACCAGCTTGGAGCCGTCGGCGATGCAGACGAACTGTTTCGCGACGGACGCGACGATCTTTTCACGCGTCAATGCCGCGCCGCCGCCCTTGATCATGGCGCCGTTGGCCGTGATTTCATCGGCGCCGTCGATGTAGACGGCGATCGACTCGACGTCGTTCAGGTCGAAGACGGGAATGCCATGACCGGCCAGGCGCGCGGCCGTGGCTTCGGACGACGCGACCGTCCCCTTGATACGGTCCTTGATCTTGGCCAGTTCATCGATGAAAAAGTTGGCGGTGGAACCGGTGCCGACACCGATGATTTCACCGTCCACCACATAGTTAATGGCGGCGCGGGCTACGGCTTGCTTCAATTCGTCTTGGGTCATGGCAAAAAAAGGCTAAAGTGAGGAATGCCGCTATTTTAACGGATTGCCAGCCCGGCCAGCCGGCCATGATGACGGGCCATGCGATGGAATACAACAGGGAAGCGGGAAATCTTTGCCTCAGGGCAATTCCCAGCCAATTACTCTCTATGCCCCCTAAAATATGCGAAAATGGCACGATTGCCCGATATGACGTTCCAGGAATAGCACATGAATCACAGTAAACAGGTACTTGTTGTCGATGACAGCCGGGTTTCACGTTTGATGTCGCATCAGTTCATCCTCAGCAAACATGCCGACTGGCAAGTGATTGAGGCGGCGACGGGTGAAGAAGCCCTGGAAAAAGTCAAGACCGTCAGCCCTGTGCTGATATTACTGGATGTCAACATGCCCGGCATGGGCGGCGTGGCGGCGGCGGAACAATTGCGCGCGCTGTGCCCGCAAACGCACATCGTTCTCGTCACGGCCAACGTGCAAAACGCCATCCGCAACCGCGCCAGCGAACTCGGTGTCGGCTTCATGGAAAAACCGATCACTGAAACGCGCATCCACCAGCTGATCGAGTCACTGGGACTGTGAGCATGGTCAATCTCTCCGAACTGGAAAACGATGCCCTCGTGGAGATATTCAATATCGGGGTGGGCCATGCGGCCGCCGCGATGAGCGAAATCGTCAATGAAGAAGTCACCATGTCGGTGCCGTCGATCACCTTCCTGAACCGTGCCGACGCGGCTGCCTTGCTGGGCAGCAAGAAGGATGGCGAACGCATCTGCGGCGTCAGCCAGCATTACGATGGCGCCTTCGCCACCGAAGCCATCTTGATGTTCCCCGAAGACAAGAGCCTGGAAATCGTGCGCCTGATGGTGGGCGACGCCATGCCGCTGCAGGAACTGACGGAAATGGAACAGGAGGCGATGAGCGAAATCGGCAACATCATCCTCAATTCCTGCGTGGGAACTTTGGCCAACCTGTTTGACAGTGAACTGCATGGCTCGCTGCCCCTGTACCACGTGGGCACCAGCGCGGAAATCCTGTCCTCGTTCGGCGGCGACGATGACGACGCCGTCGTGCTGATGCTGCATATCGACTTCGTGCTGTCCAAGCACCAGATCCACGGTTATGTGGCATTCGTGCTCGACCTGTCCGCCTTGCACGACCTGAAGCAGCAGGTCAGCCGCTATCTGGCCAAGGTCCTGGGACAGGCGTGACGATCATGCCTGAGGCCTTGCACCGACTCGCCCTGCTCGAGAGCATACTCGGCGCCGTCAACCTGGGCGCCATCGTGCTCGACGAACAGCACCGCATCGTGCTGTGGAACCACTGGATGGCGCGCCACTCGGCGTGCCAGGCCGAGGCCGTGCTGGGCCAGGATTTCTTTGCCGTCTATCCGGAATTGCGCCACAAGCGCATAGCCTCGGCCATCACCCAGGCCCTGCGCGACAATTTCCAGTCGCTGCTGTCGCAAACCCTGCACAAGGCGCCGTTCCCCCTGTACACGCATGGCGCGGCCGAAGGTCGGGAGCGCATGCAGCAGGCGATTGCCGTCACGCCGATCAATTTGCCCGGTTCGCCGCGCCACTGCCTGATCCAGATCAATGATGTCACCATCGCCGTGGGCCGCGAAAAGCTGCTGCGCGAACAAACCATGGTCTTGCGTTCGCAAACCTTTGCCGACGGCTTGACGGGCATCGCCAACCGCCGCCACTTCGACGTGGCGATCGAAAAGGAAATGCGGCGCGCCATGCGCACGGGCAGCCCCCTGTCGCTGCTGATGATCGACATCGACCATTTCAAGGATTACAACGACCATTACGGTCACCAGCAAGGTGATGACTGCCTGATAAGAGTGGCGGCCGAACTGGCCGCCATGCTGCAGCGCCCCACAGACTTGCTGGCGCGCTATGGCGGCGAGGAATTTGCCGCCATCCTGCCCGACACGGACGCGGCGCAGGCGCTGCGCATGGCCGAGGCGATCCGCGAACGGGCGGCCGGGCTGCGCATTCCGCATGCGAAGACGGGCAATGAGGTCAAGCACATTACGGTCAGCATCGGCATCGCCACCCAGCACCCGCAGCAGCAGCCGACCATCCCCGCCCTGATCGGCGCCGCCGACCGCGCCCTGTACCTGGCCAAGGGTGCCGGGCGCAACCGCGTGATGGTGCAGCCGCTGTAAAAAAAGCAACGCCGGACAAAGGATTCCAGTAGACATCTTTACGGCGTGTGCGTAGACTCGTCAGTGATTGCAGCAACAACAACAAGAATTTATCTGTGGTATCTATCCCTGCGCATGGATCACCATGCGGGACACAGCCAGGAGCGCTTGTGAATCTCGATCCTCCCCTCAAATCCGGCTTGCCGGGTGCTGGCATGGATACGACCATGGTGAACGGCATGCGCCTGCTGCTGTCGAGCGCCACCTTGCTGACCCTGTTCATCGATCCCGAAAGCGCCGGCAAGCTGAGCAAGATTACCTGGCTGATCTTTTCCGCCTACACCATGCACAGCCTGCTGCTCTACGTGCTGGCCGTGCTGGGCCTCAGCCTGCCCCAGGACATCTTGCTGTACTGGCTCGACGTGGCCTGGTATGCGCTGATCGTGTTTTCCACCAGCAGCCACAACACTTTATTCTTCCTGTTTTTTTTCTTTGCCATCCTGACGTCGTCGTTCCAGCGCGGCTTCGAGGAAGGCGCGCGCGTCACCCTCGCTTCGGCCGGCCTGTTCGCCGCCACGGCCCTGTTCGGCGAAACGGATGCGGAACTGTCGCGCCTGCTGCTGCGCACCACCTTCCTGCTGGCGCTCGGCTACATGATCGCTTACTGGGGCGGTTCGGCCATCACGCAGCGCAGCCACCTGGCGCTGCTGCGCGATGTCAGCCAGCTGTCCAATCCGCGCTTCGGCGTCGACCAGACCATTACTTCGGTGCTGGAAAAAACCCGCAGTTATTTCAACGGCCGCAGCTGCCTGCTGATCATGCAGGACAAGGGCACGCGGGTCTGGTCGCTGCGCAGCGTGCTGCAAACGGCAACGGGCGTCGTGCACACCAGCTCGCTCCTCAGCGACGACGCGGCCAGTCCCCTGCTCGCTTTCCCGCACGATAAAATCGCGCTGTATAACCAGCCCGCCGGCCCCTGGCTGCCGTGGATAGGCGGCGCGCGCATGCTCGAGCCCGACAGCGGACGCTGGCTGCGGCATGACGACGCGGCGGGTGCCCGCCTGGCCGAACTGCTCGAAGCGCACGCCTTCATCAGCGCGCCGTTGCCTCTGCGCAATGGCAAAGGCCGCATCTTTATCGTCTCCGCCACCAGCATGAGCAAGACGGATGCCCTGTTCCTCAGCCATATCGGCGCGCAGGCGTTTCCCGTCATTGAAAACATCAACCTGCTCGATCGGCTGGCGTCGCAGGCGGCCTCGCGCGAGCGCGAAAAGATCGCGCGCGATCTGCATGACACGGCCGTGCAGCCGTATATCGGCTTGCGCCACGGCCTGGCCGCCTTGCGCAACGAAGCCACGCCGGGCAACCCGCTGCTGCCGGAACTGGAAAAACTGATCATCATGTCGGGCCAGGTGATCGCCGACCTGCGCAGCTACGCGCGCACGTTCAAGAACGGGCAAGTGCAAAGCGAGCCGGAACTGCTGGTCGCGCTGCGCCGCCAGGCCACGCAGATCCGCGAATTCTATGGCATCGACATCGCCCTGCAGATCGAAGGCGACCTGCACATCAACGACCGCCTGGCGGCCGAGGTGTTCCAGATCGTCAACGAGGGCATGAGCAATATCCGCAAGCATACGTCGGCGCGCCACGGCGCCGTCAAGCTGACCTGCGTGCAGGGCGCGCTGCACATCAGCATCGACAACGAATGCGCCGCCGCGCACGTCCCCGATTTCCTGCCCGACTCGCTGGCCGAGCGCGCCGCCGCCCTCGGCGGCACGGCCCGCGTCACGCATGGCATGCTGGGCAACACCTCCGTGCAGATCGAGATCCCCATATGAACGACGTACGCCACATGCCACCGGCCAGCCATGTCATCAGCGTCATGCTGGTGGACGATCACAAGACCATGCTGTGGGGCCTGGAGCGGCTGATCGGCGGCGAGCATTCGGGCATGCGCGTGGTCGCCACGGCGTCCGACGGCACCGAGGCGCTGGAGCAGGCGAAAGCGCTGCAACCGGATGTGATCGTGCTGGACCTGGACCTGGGCGGCATCAGCTCGCTGTCCATCCTGCCCGCGCTGGCGCAGAGCGGCGGCACGCGCGTGCTGGTGCTGACGGCCAGCCACGACCAGGCCGTCCTCGACCAGACGGTGCTCAAGGGCGCGCGCGGCATCGTCAGCAAGGATGCGCCGGCGGAGATGGTCTTGAAGGCCATCGAAAAGGTCTACCAGGGCGAGCTGTGGCTGGAACACGCGATGCTGGGACGCATGCTGACGCAGTTGACCCAGCCCGGCGGCGGCTCGGCGCAAGCGATCGCCATCGCCAGCCTGACCCTCAAGGAAAGAAAGATCATCGCCGCGCTGGTGCACGGCAGCGGCACGCCGGCCAAGCTGCTGGCGGACCAGCTGTTCATCTCCGAACACACCTTGCGCAATCACCTGACGTCGATCTACCGCAAGCTGGGCGTGTACAACCGCCTGGAACTGTACGCCTACGCCACCAAGCACCAGCTGGGCCAGTTGCCGCCCGGCGCCTGACACCGCAGTCGCCCGCGCGGCCACGGCCGCGCATTTCCTCCCCGCCTCCCCCTTCGCCAGCCACCGGCACGGCCGTTGCGTCTGCACGCCAGACTCGACCGTGACAATTGTCATGAAAAAAACAAGCAGTTCCTCCTTGCAATAAAAGGATGTTCTTCTGATGTAGATCAAGGTGCCAACTTCTATAGTGGATTTACCGGAGTGCAAATCACCGCACGGCCCACCACGACACGGAGCACAGCATGCGCCTTGACAAGTTTCTTCCGACCGCCCTGATCACCTATTTGCAGGGCAAGGAAAAGGCTGCGTTCTACCGCTATGCCCTGGTGGCGGCCCTCATGGCGGTGGTGTGCATCATCGGACTGCTGGCACTGGGCGAAAGCCCATGAGCGCGCCAGGTCGTAGCACCACGAAGCAACACCGCCATGCCGTTTCATCCACCGCCGTACCTTAACCACACCAGGAGTTGTCATGAACCTCATCAAAAACTTTATCCGCGAAGAAGATGGCGTCACCGCAATCGAGTACGGCCTGATCGCTGCCCTGATTGCCGTCGTGATCATCGCCGCCATCACCATCGTCGGCACGCAGCTGAAAAAAACCTTCAGCACCATCGGCACCAAGCTGACCACCGCCAATGCCTGACGCGGTGCTGTCCGGGCCGGCCCAGCGCCAGCCCGGACTACGCTTCCCCCCATTCCCGGCACGCCCACCTTGACGACACATAGCGAGGCCCATCGTGAAATCTCTCTTCAGCCGTGTATCCGACGAGTCCGCCGTCACAGCGATCGAATACGCGCTGCTGGCGGGCCTGATCGCGGTCGTGCTGGTCATCACGATCACCTTGCTTGGCGACCAGGTCAAGCTGCTGTTTGTCTACGTCAAGGACCAAGTGGTCCTGGCCCTGTCATGAATACCCTGCGCCTCTCGCTGCGCACCCACCGCGCCCTGCTGCTGATCGTGCTGCCGTACGCCGCCGTGGCGATGCTGCTGGCCGGCGGCCTGCCCAGCGCAGCGGACATCCTCAACGTGCTGGCCGGCTTCCTCGTGGCCATCCTCACGGGCCCCGTCTTCATCCTGTGCGGCTACACCATCCACGTCATGGTGATGAAACGCCCGCACCGCCTGTGCCATTATCTGTACCACGATCTGCGCCGCTACCTGAGCAACGAGCGCCTGCTGCACGCGCTGCCTGCCATGCTGCTGATCCCCGTCTTCGCCTCCAGCTTCACCGTCATCAAGGGCGCCATCCCGCGCCTGCACCCCTACACCTGGGATGCCACCCTGTCCGCGTGGGACGTCGCGCTGCATGGCGGCATGGCGCCATGGGAAAGGCTGCAGCCGCTGCTGGGCCATCCGCTCGTCACGGGCTTGCTCAACTTCAGCTACCACTTCTGGTTCTTCCTGTTCTACGCCATTCTGTACTGGCTCATCCTCGACACGCGCCGCCCGCTGCTGCGCATGCAGTTTCTGCTCAGCTTTGCGCTGACCTGGATCGTCCTGGGCAGCGTCATGGCCATACTGTTTGCCTCGGTCGGCCCCTGCTACTACGGCCACCTGCACGCCAGCGATCCGTATGCGCCGCTGATGGCTTACCTGCATGACGCCAACCAGCACGTCCCCGTCTGGGCCCTGCAGGTGCAGGAGATGCTGTGGCAAGGCTATCAAAGCAAGGGCGCGAACGGCGAGCTGGGCATCTCCGCCATGCCCAGCATGCATGTGGCCACGGCCATGCTGATGGCCATCGTGGGCTGGAACGTCAACCGCGCCGCCGGCATCGCCCTGTCCGCCTTCGCCGTACTGATCCTGCTCGGCTCCATCCACCTGGGCTGGCACTATGCGCTCGACGGCTATGTCGGCGCGGCCGGCGCGGCGCTCGTGTGGCGCCTGGTGGGGCGGCTCTTGGGCAGCCAGGCCGCGACACCGGTCGTGCACCTGGCCACGGCGCCCTGCATGGGCAAGGAAGGACTGACATCATGAACGCCCACCTGCCCATGCTGCTGTGCCTGGCCGTGCTGGCCACCCTGCTCGCTGCCGCCCTGTGGCACGACCTGCGCACGCGCCGCATCCCGAACCGGCTGGTGCTGTGGGGCACCCTGGCGGGCTTGATCCTGAACAGCTTCGTGCCATCGGGCGCCGGCCTGTTCGACGCGGCCTTCGGCGGCCTGGGACTGCCGCAGGCGCTGGCCGGCGCCGCTGCCGGACTGGCCCTGCTGCTGCCCATGTATCTGCTGCGCGCCCTGGGCGCCGGCGACGTCAAGCTGATGGCCATGTGCGGCGCCTTCCTGGGACCCGACGCCGTGCTCGAAGCGGCCTTGCTGACCTTCCTGTGCGGCGGCGTGCTGGCCCTGGCCGCCGCGCTGGCCGGCCAGCGCCTGCGCCAGGTACTGAAGAATACCTATCACATGATGCTGGGCGCGCTGCTGCACAGCCTTGCCGGCGGCGCCGCCACGATCGCCGAACCGCCGCCCGCCACCGGCAAGCTGGCCTACGCCTTCGCCATTGCCAGCGGCACCTTGCTGCAAGTGCTCCTGCACTACAACCACCTGTGGAGCCTGCGCTGAAACGCGCCGCTCCGACGACCCGCCACCCTAGGAACTGTCCATGGACACCCTCGCCACCTTCTGCCACTCGCGCCACGCCAGCCTGCTCACCAGCATCGCCATGGCTTGCCTGTGGACGTTCTTTGCCAGCGCCCACGTGGTGGGATTCCTGCACAGCGGCGACTGGAGCTATCTGCTGTTCTGCGCCGCCGAAACCCTGGCCGCCCTGTTCTTCATCGTGCGTTCGGCCCCCGTCAGCGTCTCGACCGATGCGGGCGACTGGCTGCTGGCCATCGGCGCCACCTTCGCCCCCTTCCTCCTGTCTCCCGCCGACATGGCCATCTGGCCAGGCGCGCGCTACCTGCTGGCCGTCGGCAGCCTGCTGCAGATCGCCGGCCTGCTGTCGCTGAACCGCAGCTTCGGCCTGGTGGCGGCGCAGCGCGAGATCAAGACGGGCGGCGTCTACCGCGTGATACGCCATCCGCTGTATGCCAGCTACCTGATTTCCCTGAGCGGCTACCTGCTGGCCAACACCTCGCTCGCCAACACCGTCATCTATGTGGCGACGATGACGATGATGGTGATGCGCCTGCTGCGCGAAGAGCGCTTCCTGTCCACCGACGTGCGCTATCGCGTCTACATGCGCCAGGTGAAGTACCGCCTGCTGCCCTTCATTTTCTGATATCCGGCCACCCGAGCAAGAGGAGCATCCATCATGCCTGACACCTATCCAGAACGCAGCGACGACGGCGGCGTCGAACCGGCCGCCAAGCGCGCGCCACGCACGGTCGAGGAAACGGGATTGCCCTTCCTGTTCCTCGTCGAACTGCTGGTCAAGATACTCTTCCAGCGGGGCCAGATCGGCCTGCCCGCCCTGTCGACGCATGTGAAACTGGGCGCTGGCGTGCTCGAGCCGCTGCTCACCTTCATGCGCGCCGAAAAACTGTGCGAAGCGCGCCGCAACGGCGGCAGCGGCACCGACGCCGACCTGTCTTATCTGCTGGGCGACCAGGGCCGTCTGCGCGCCGCCGAGTACATGCGCCGCAATGCCTACAGCGGCCCCGCTCCCGTCACCCTGGCCGATTACAGCAACCAAGTGCTGGCGCAAAGCGTGGCGGACATGCAGGTCACCCGCGACGACGTGCAGCGCGAATTTCGCAACGTGGTGGCCAGTTCGGCCGTGCTCGACCAGCTGGGCGCGGCCATGAATTCCGGACGCGCCCTGTTCTTTCACGGCCCCGCCGGCAGCGGCAAGAGCTACCTGGCAGAACGCCTGAACGGCTTGCTCAGCGGCGCCATCGCCCTGCCCCATGCCGTGATGGTCGACGGCGAAGTGCTGCCCTTCCTCGACCCCATGCTGCACACCGTGTCGCGCGGCGGTCCCGTGCCATCCGACCCGCGCTGGGTGCGCGCCGAACGTCCCGCCGTGCTGACGGGCGGCGAGCTGACGCTCGACATGCTGGACCTGCAATTCGACCAGGGCACGCGTTTGTACCAGGCGCCGCCGCACCTGAAGGCCAACAACGGCATCTTCATCATCGACGACCTGGGCCGCCAGCGCTGCTCGCCCGTGGAGCTGATGAACCGCTGGATCGTGCCGATGGCGCGCCACATCGATTACCTGTCGCTGCATACGGGCTACAAATTCCCCGTGCCCTTCGACGTCATCGTCGTGTTCTCGTCGAACCTGGCGCCGCAGCAGCTGGCCGACGATTCCTTCCTGCGCCGCATCGGCTACAAGATTCATGTGGGGCCCCTGAGCGCCTACCACTACCTGGCCGTGTTCCGCAGCACCTGCGCCCAGCTGGGCATCAATTTCGACGAAGCCTCCTACACCTACCTGCTGCACCTGCATAGCCTCTACAAGCGGCCCTTGCTGGCCTGCTATCCGCGCGACATCCTCGCGCAGGTCTGCGACCAGGCGCGCTATGAAGACCACGCGGCGCAACTGTCTCCGGAAGTCCTGTTCTGGGCATGGCAAAACTATTTCGGCAGCGATGACGACCTTGCAAGCACACATAACGGACCGGCAGCGGTCCAGCACAAAGGGGAAGCAAAATGAGAAACGCACGCGCTCTGACGATGATGGCCATTGCGGTCATCCTGGCGTTCGCCGCGGTCATCGTGGCCGCGCGCTGGATCAATGCCCAAGCCTCGGGCAACATCAACAAGGTGGCCGTGGCCCAGGTCGACATCAGCCTGGGCGCGCGCCTGACGCCCGACATGGTGCGCATGGTGGACTGGCCATCGAACGCGCTGCCGCCGGGCGCCATCAACGATCCGAAACTGCTGGAAACGCGCGTCACGCGCACCAGCATCCAGCACGGCGAACCGATCATGGAAGGCAAGCTGGCGCCTCCCGGCACGCAAGGCGGCCTGTCGGCCGTCGTCGCCGAGGGCAAGCGCGCCATGACCGTGCGCGTCAACGACGTGGTGGGCGTGGCCGGCTTCGCCCTGCCCGGCAACTTCGTCGACATCCTCGTCAACACCCAGGGCGAAGGGGCCCGCAAGACGCCGGACCGCGATCCGAACATTTCCAAGATCGTGCTCGAACGCATCCTCGTGCTGGCCATCGCCCAGGAATCGAGCCGCGACGACACCAAGCCCAAGGTGGTCAACGCCGTGACCCTGGAGCTGACGCCGGACCAGGCGGAAAAACTCGACCTGGCGCGCAGCGTGGGCACCCTGTCGCTGGTGCTGCGCAACCAGATCGAGGACAAGCCCGTCAACACGGAAGGCGCCACCAAGTCCAGCTTGCTCGATGAAAAGGTCGCCATGGCCGCCCCCGCCGCCATGGTGCAAGCCAAGCCGCTGCCACGCCGCCGTCCCGCCGCCGGACCCGCGCCAACGGCCGGTCCAAAGGTCGATGTCATCAAGGGGCTGGAACGCAGCTCCCAACAATTCTAACCCGCACCAGAGGAGTCACGCCATGAGCACATATTGCACAGCAAGCGGAAGCCGGGTACTCAGCCTGGCGCTTGCCCTCGCCCTGATCGGCGCCCTGGCGCCCCAGGCACGCGGTGAACCCGTCGTCGCCACCGCCGCTGCCGCCGACACCGGGGCGGCCAAAAGCAGCCGCGCCACCACCCGGCCCAAGGCCACGCCGCCGCAAAGCGAATCGCGCGCCGGCCGCACCGAGATGGCGCCGCAAATGAGCCTGGCCGAAGGCAAGTCGACCCTGATGCGCCTGCCGTTCGCCGCCAGCCGCATGTCCGTCGGCGACCCGCGCATCGCCGACGTCATCCTGCTTAACCCCAACGAGGTCTACCTGCTGGGCCGTTCCGTCGGCACCACCAACCTGATCCTGTGGAACAAGAGCAATGACGCCACCATCATCGACCTGGCCGTCGGCATCGACAGCAGCAGCCTGCAGGCACGCATGGCCGAGCTGCTGCCGAACGAAAAGATCAACGTCACGGTGGCGGGCGACACCCTGATCCTGTCGGGCATGGTCAGCGACGTCGTCAAGGCCGACCAGGCCCTGTCGCTGGCCAACGCCTATGTGCAGCGCAGCGCCCGCAGCGGCAGCGCCAGCTCGGGCGCCGCGCCTGCCGCCGGCGCAGCGGCCGCCCCCCCCGCGGCCACGCCCGATGCGGCCGCACCGCGTGTGATCAACCTGCTGTCGATCGCCGCGCCGCAGCAGGTGATGCTGGAAGTGAAGGTGGCCGAAGTATCGAAAGTGCTGGTCGACCAGCTGGGCGCCAGCCTGGGCATCAACAAGACCATCGGCAGCTGGTCGTATTCGCTGCTGTCCAGCCTGCTCAGCAACAATCCCAGCGGCTTGAGCGGCGCCAGCAAGAACAACTTCTTCAACCTCGACGCGCAAAAACGCGATGGCCTGATCAAGGTGCTGGCAGAACCGAACATCATGGCCATCAGCGGCCAGGAGGCCAGCTTCCTGGCCGGCGGCAAAATCTTCATCCCCGTCAGCCAGACCAACAATAACGGCGTGCCCACCATCACCCTGGAAGAGAAGGAGTTCGGCGTGGCCGTGAAATTCACGCCCACCGTGCTCGAAGGGGGCCGCATCAACCTGAAGGTGGCGCCGGAAGTGTCGGACCTGAACAAGGACGGCATCGGCATCACGGCCACGGGCATCTCGGCCACGGCCATCCTGCCATCGTTTACCACGCGGCGCGCCACCACCACGGTGCAGCTGTTCGACGGCCAGAGCTTCGCCATCGGCGGCCTGATCAAGAACAACGTGACCAGCAATATCAAGGCCATGCCAGGCCTGGGCGAAGTGCCCGTGCTGGGTGCCCTGTTCCGCAGCACGGACTTCCAGACGGACCGCTCGGAACTGGTCTTCATCATCACGCCGCACCTGGTCAAGCCGCTGCCGCCCGACTACAAGCTGCCCACCGACGGCTACATCCAGCCGACGCGCGGCGACATGTTCATGCAGGGAAAAATGGAAGGCAGCGCACCGGCGCCCGCTCCCGCGGCGGCACAGACACCGGCACCCATGCAGCCGCAAGCGGCCGCGCCCCAGCCTGCCGCCGGCTTCGACCTCAAATAGGAGAACACCATGAAAACCGCACATCGCCTGCCTTGCGCCGCCCTGCTGTCGCTGCTGTCGCTGCTGGCCGGCTGCGCCGCCACCACCACTCCCGTGCTCGATTCGCACTTCGGCGAATCGGTGGCCCTGCTCAAGGCGCAGCAGATCATGTATCCGGATGCCTACCGCAATGCAAACCCCGTCAGCGGCATCGACGGCAAGGCCGGCGTCAGCGCCTACCAGCGCTACCAGAAATCGTTTGCGGCACCGGAACCGCAACCGAATGTCTTCACCATCGGCGTGGGCGGACGCCAGTAGGCGCCAGTTCAGCGATGCACTTCCCCCAGGCCACCAGGAGACAGCCATGAACACCGCATTTCGCAGGCACGACAAGCAGCAGGGCGCGATCGCCATCGTGCTGGGGCTGACCCTGGTGGTGCTGTTTGCCATGGGCGGCCTGGTGCTGGACCTGGGCCACCTGTACATCGCCAAGAGCGAACTGCAGAACGGCGCCGACAGCGCCGCCCTGGCCGGCGCCGTGGAACTCAATCAAAGCGCGGACGGCATCGACAACGCGCAGGCCAAGGCCATCGCCATCGCGCAAAAGAACCGCTACGATTTTTCCACCGCGCTGACCATCACGGCCGCCAACATCGAGTTCGGCCCCAGCCCGGACGGTCCCTGGTCGTCCGGCGCCAGCGCCCGCACCAGCCCGCAGGGCCAGACCTTCATCCGCGTCGACACGGGCAGCAAGACCTTCGCCACCTACCTGATGGGCATCGCCGGCATCGCCAGCACCAGCACCTCGGGCGTGGCAGTGGCGGGCCGTTTCGTCAACGACGTCACGCCGATCGGCGTGTGCGCCGTCGATCCGGCCAACAAGACGGCGCAATACACGTATCCTGCCGCGCCGGCCGGCACGGGCCTGACGGAGCTGGTGGAATTCGGTTTCCGCCGCGGTGTCACCTACAACCTGTTCGGTCTCAATCCGCTGGGCGGCCCGTCCGATCCCTACCTGATCAACCCTGTCGACGCCCCGCCCGGCACCTGCAGCGCCTCGCACGCGAGCGCCGCCTCCACCGCGCCCTTCATGTGCACGGGCAGCAGCGCCGTCATCACCAGCGGCACGGGCCAGGTCTACACGAACACGGGGCTGACGGCGTCGCTGGCCGCCTCGCTCAATTCGCGCTTCGACGATTACGGCGGCCCTTCCGTGTGCGACCCCGCGACGGCGCCGCCCGACACCAACATCAAGGAATATCCATGCGTGGGCGCCGCGTCGCCCTGCGCCGCCACCGCCGCCAGCTCGCCGCCCGCCAGCTGGATGGAACCGGGCGCCAGCACCTTGCCCAGCCAGCAGCCCGTCAGCCTGGCCGGCAACAAGCCGAATTACCAGCTGCCGTCGGCCGGCACGGTTCCCGCGCCATCGGCCACGTTCGCCCAGTTCTCCGGCTACGGCGTGCTGTGGTCCTACGGCCCCGCCTACCAAAGCAATGGCGCCACCCCGGCCAAGGCCGGCACGGCGTATAGCGTCGCGGACGGCAACGCCAACCCCATGTACAGCACGGCCAAGGCGAATTACTTCGACACGGCCAGCTACCCCGTCAGCGCCGGCGCAGGCTTTCCTGCCAGTACGCCGCCTTCGCCGTACAACCAGACCAGCGGCCCCACGTTCCAGGCGCCGTCGCCGGCCCATCCGGGCCAGCGCAACCGGCGCATCCTCAACGTGGTGCTGGTCGACTGCCGTACGGCGCCCGTGGGGCCCGCTTCGTGCGGCACCATGAACGCGGTCGGTATCGGCAAATTCTTCATGACGATGAAGGCCGACTTCAGCAGCGGCACCAAGCGCCTCGACGTCGAGTTCGCGGGCCTGATCGAGCCCGTGCCGAATTCCGAAATCAAACTCTACAAGTGAGGCGGCCATGCGCATCCCCCACTCCCCCCTCAGGCAGCGCGGCGGCGCCGCCGTCGAATTCGGCATCGTGCTGGCCCTGCTGATCACCCTGCTGGCAGGCATCTTCGGCTTCGGCCGCGCCTTCTGGTATTACGACGCGCTGACCAAGGCCACGCGCGACGCGGCGCGCAACATGTCCGTCAAGGCCAAGGCCGGCATCGCCTCGCAGGGCGTGCCGGCGGCCAGACAGACGGTGGTCGATGCGGCCCTCAGCGCCGGCATCAGCGACTTCACCACGGCCAACGTGACGGTCACCTGCCTGGACGCGGCATTCAACGACAGCAACTGCAACGATGGCACGGCGCCGGGCGGCATCCGCGTCGAAGTCGTCAACTACACGCTGTCGGTGGGCCAGTACCTGCCCTTCGTGATCGGCGCGGCCAGCAGCTATGCCACGCCGCTCTCGCCGCGCACCACCATGCGCTACATGCTGTAAGGAGAACGCCATGCGCCACCACCTTTCATCGTCGCCTCCAGCCGGATGCCAGCGCGGCGCCGCCGCCGTCGAATTCGCCCTGGTGTCGCTGCTGTTTTTCACACTGCTGTTCGGCATCCTCGAATTTGGCCGCATGCTGTACCTGTACAACACGGTGCAGGAAGTGACCCGCCGCGCAGCGCGCGAAGCGGTGGTGCGCTGGGTCGACGAGACCGACGCCATCAAGACCCTGGCCCTGTTCGGCGGCACGGCCCTGCCGGCCGCGCCGGAACTGACGGCCGCCAACATCACCATCCGCTACCTGAACAAGAGCGGCGCCGAAGTGACCTTGCCGCCGGCGGACCCGGGCGACAACCTGTCGGCCTGCGGCGACATCACGCGCACGGCCAGCTGCATCGACAGCGTGCGCGTATCGATCGACAACGTCAGCTACACGCCGATGGTCAGCCTGTTCGGTTTTCTCAATATCGCCGTACCAGCCTCGGTCGTGGTCATGCACGCCGAAAGCCTGGGCTTCCAGATCAACTGAACGCCTTTACCGAACACTTTTACCGGGGAGTACCAAGTGAATATCGTCATCGTCTCGAAGAATGAAGCCCAGCTCAAACGGCTGACCCGCTTGCTGCGCGAACGCAGCACGGCCGACCGCGTCACCCTGCTGGCCAGCATACCCGATGTATTCGACAACGGCGTCACGCCGGACCTGCTGCTGCTGGAGCAGGAGCTGACGGGCGAGGCGGAGCTGGAACAGCTCGAGCTGCTGGGCGGACGCCATCCGAACCTGGCCATCATCGTGCAATGCCCGCAGCAAAGTCCGCAATTCCTGCTGCGCTCGATGCGCGCCGGCGTGCGCGAAGTGCTGCAGCCGGACGACGACGCGGCCCTGTGCGCCGCCTTGCGCCGCATCGAGGAAAAGCTGCAGAAGCAGGTCACGCGCAAGGGCCAGGTGCTGGCCTTCGTCTCGTGCAAGGGCGGCAGCGGCGCCACCTTCATCGCCGCCAACCTCGGCTACGCGCTGGCCGCCGGCGAACAGCGCAAGGTGGCGCTGTTCGACCTGAACCTGCAGTTCGGCGACGCCGCGCTGTTCGTCTCTGACCACAAGCCGGCCACCACCCTGTCGCAGCTGTCGCAGCAAATCGTGCGCCTCGACGCTTCGCTGCTGACCGCCAGCATGATCCAGATCACGCCCGCCTACAGCGTGCTGGCCGCCGCCGACGACCCGGCCCACGCGGCCGACGTCGAAGCCGACCATATCGACCGCTTGCTGACCCTGGCGCGCAGCCAGTACGACTACATCCTGCTCGACGTGGGGCGCGGACTCGACCCCGTCAGCGTGCGCGCGCTGGACCGGGCCGACCTGATCTTCCCCGTGCTGCAGGCAACGTTGCCGTATGTGCGCGACGGCAAGCGCCTGCTCGACGTGTTCCGCGGCCTCGGCTACCGCGAAGACAAGATCCGCCTGATCCTGAACCGCTATGCCAGCAGCGACAGCATCCGCGTGGCCGACCTGGAAGCGGCATATGGCAAGCACGTCTACAAATCCATCCCCAACCACTACGAAGCGGTGGCGGCCTCCGTCAGCCAGGGCGTGCCCATTCTCAAGCTGACGCCGCACAACGCCGTCTCGCGCGCCCTGCAGGAACTGGCCGCCAGCATGGCCGGCGAAACCCCGCCCGCCGCGCAAGGCTGGGTTTCGCGGCTGCTGGCACGCGCCTGATCCCCCTACATTTACCGGAGACCGATCATGACTGTCGAAAAACTCACCCTGCGGGACCGCCTGGGCTATGCCCAGGATGACGCCGGCCTGAATGACGATGCCGCGCACCAGGGCGCAGCCAGCCACAGCTACCAGCAGCTCAAGCACCGTACCCACCAGGCGCTGCTCGACCGCGTCGACCTGGAGGGCATGCAGCGCCTGTCGCGCGAACAGATCCGCGAAGAGCTGAAAATCCTCGTCTGCGACGTGCTCACGGAAGACAATGTGGTGATCAACGAGCTGGAACGGCGCTCGCTGATCCGTGACATCCAGGACGAGGTGCTCGGCTTCGGCCCGCTCGAACCGCTGCTGGCCGATCCCGGCGTGTCCGATATCCTCGTCAACACCTACCGCCAGGTGTATGTCGAGCGCCATGGCCGCCTGGAGCTGAGCGACGTCTGCTTCACCGACGATGCGCATTTGATGAAGATCATCGACAAGATCGTCTCCCGCGTGGGCCGGCGCATCGACGAGTCGAGCCCCATGGTCGATGCGCGCCTGCCCGACGGTTCGCGCGTCAACGCCATCATCCCGCCGCTGGCCATCGACGGCCCCGTGATGTCGATCCGCCGCTTTTCGGCCCAGCCGCTGCGCCTGGCCGACCTGCTGCTCAAGCACAGCCTCACGGAGGAAATGAGCACCACCCTGCAGGCGCTGGGCAAGGCCAAGGTCAACATCCTGATCTCGGGCGGCACGGGCAGCGGCAAGACCACCATGCTCAATGCGATTTCCGGCTTCATCAGCACGGCCGAACGCATCGTCACCATCGAGGACGCGGCCGAACTGCAGATGCAGCAGCCGCACGTGGTGCGCCTGGAAACGCGCCCGCCGAATATCGAGGGCAAGGGCGAAGTGACGCAGCGCGCGCTGGTGCGCAACGCGCTGCGCATGCGCCCCGACCGCATCATCCTGGGCGAGGTGCGCGGCGCCGAGGCGCTCGACATGCTGGGCGCCATGAACACGGGCCACGAAGGCTCGATGGCCACCATCCACGCGAACACGCCGCGCGACGCGCTGACGCGGCTGGAAAACATGATCAGCATGGCCTCCGCGGCCCTGCCCGTGAAAGCCATGCGCCAGCAGATCAGTTCGGCCATCAGCGTGGTGGTGCAGGTGTCGCGCCTGACGGACGGCAAGCGCAAGGTGACGTCGATCCAGGAAATCACGGGCATGGAAGGCGAGATGATCACCATGCAGGAAATCTTCACCTTCCGCCAGACGGGCATCGGCGAGGACGGCACGGTGCAGGGGCATTTCCATGCCAGCGGCGTGCGGCCGCGTTTCCTGGAACGCCTGCGCGCCTTCGGCATCAGCCTGCCGGAAACGCTGTTCGATCCCGCCCGCCAGTACCATTAAGGGGAGCATCATGGACTATCTCTATTACGTATTCGCCATCCTCACCTTCATCGCCGTGGTACTGCTGATCGAGGGCGTGTACCTGGCGTGGAACACCTCGCGCGGCCCGGAAGCGGAAAGGGTCGCACGCCGCCTGCGCATCATGTCGGCCGGCGCGCATGGCGACGCGGGCAGCTCGATGATCAAGAAACGCCTGCTGAGCGACACCCCGTCCCTGCAGCGCGTGCTGCTCAGCGTGCCCCGCGTGCATGCGCTCGACCGCCTGCTGGAACAGTCGGGCATGACCTGGAGCGTGGCCAGCTTCGCCGGCGTGATGCTGGCCTCGGCCGGCGCCGCATTTTTGCTGCTCAGCTACTTCAGCGTGCCGTGGCTGCTGCTCCTGCCGCTGGTGGCCGGCGCGGCCCTGCTGCCGCTGCTGGTGGTCTTGCGCGCCAAGGCCAAGCGCCTGCAGCGCATCGAACAGCAATTGCCCGATGCGCTCGACCTGATGGCGCGCGCCCTGCGTGCCGGCCACGCCTTCCCCACCGCCCTGAAAATGGTCGGCGATGAAATGAACGCGCCGCTGGCCGTGGAATTTCGCGCCACCTTCGACGAGGTCAATTTCGGCATCGCCATGCAGGACGCGCTGATGAACCTGGCCACGCGCGTGCCCAGCACGGACTTGCGCTACTTCGTCATCGCCGTGCTGATCCAGCGCGAAACGGGCGGCAACCTGGCCGAGCTGCTCGACAGCATCAGCCGCATCATCCGCGAGCGCATCAAGCTGCTGGGACAGGTGCGCGTGCTGTCGGCCGAGGGCAAGCTGTCGGCCTGGATTTTGTCGCTGCTGCCCTTCGGCGCGGCGGCCATGATCCAGCTGACCAATCCGCAATTTCTGGAAATGCTGTTCGTCGATCCGGGCGGACGCAAGATGCTCGCCGGCGCACTGGTAATGATGGTGTGCGGCATCCTGGTCATGCGCAATATCATCCGCATCCGCGTCTGAGCCCGCAAGGAGAATCCTCATGAATCCCGTCCATTTCGCCTTTCTCGCCCTGCTCTTCATCGCCGTCTTCGGCACCGTGCTGGTGGCCATGCGCAGCTTTGCCCCCGATCCCTTGCGCCAGCGCATGGACAACGCCACCGGCAAGAGCGCGGCGGCGCCAGGCGCCTCCGCGCCCAGCCCCTGGCTGGCGCGCATGGTGCGCCTGAGCGGCCCGCTGGCCAAACTGTCGCTGCCCGACCAGGGCTGGGAAGGCTCCGTGATGCGCAGGCGCTTCATGAATGCCGGCCTGCGCCAGGCGTCGGCGCCCATCCTGTTCTTTTCCGCCAAGACCATGCTGGCCATCGGCCTGCCCCTGCTGCTGTTCCTGGGGCTGAGCGCCTCGGGCAGCCAGGTGGCGGGCAAGGCACTGCTGTTCTGGCTGCTCATCGTGGCCGCCATCGGCTACTACCTGCCCAATATCGTGCTGGCGCAAATGATCAAGCGGCGCCAGCGCGACATCTTCGAAAGCTTTCCCGATGCGCTGGACTTGATGACGGTGTGCGTGGAAGCGGGCCTGGCCATGGATGCGGCGCTGGCCAGGGTAGCGGCCGAGATCGCCCTGAAAAGCGCCGTGCTGGCCGAGGAATTGCATCTGGTGATGCTGGAACTGCGCGCCGGCAACACCAAGGAGCGGGCGCTGCGCAACCTGGCCCTGCGCACGGGCGTCGAGGATGTCGACGCGCTGGTGGCCATGCTGATCCAGGCCGAGCGCTTCGGCACGAGCATCGCCGCGTCGCTGCGCGTGCAGTCGGACCAGCTGCGCACCAAGCGCCGCCAGATGGCCGAGGAAGAAGCGGCGAAGATCGCCCTCAAGCTGCTGTTCCCGCTGATCTTTTTCATCTTCCCTTCGCTGCTGGTCGTCCTGATGGGACCAGCCTTCCTGCAAATCTACCGCGTGCTCCTGCCCAGCATGGGCAGCGGCAGCTGACCGGAGAACCGCCATGTCACAGCATACCACACCGATGCTCATGCTCGCCTGCGCCGGCCTGCTGCCCGCCTGCGGCCACCTGCCCGGTCCGGCCACTCAGAGCAACCATGCTGCGCCGCCCCAGGCGCGCATCGATGACAGCCCCGCCACCCGCAGCGCCGCTTTCTGCAAGCTGGGCAAGCGCATGCAGGAACTGGGCGACCCGCGCGCGGCGATGGCAGCGTACCGCGAAGCCCTGCTGCTCACGCCCGACTCGGCCGATGCGCGCAATGGCGCCGCCGTGCTGCACGCACAGCTGGGCCAGCTGGAAACGGCGCGCGCCATGCTGCAGGCGCTGGCGCAAGAGGCGCCGACGGCCAGGACGTACAACAACCTCGGCTACGTGCTGTACCTGCAGGGAGAGTATGCCCAGGCGGCGGCCGTGCTGCGCCAGTCGCTGCAGCTCGACAACGGCCAGCAGCCGGCGCGCGCCAACCTGGATCTCACCATCGCGGCGCTGGCGCGCAGCATAGCCACAGTCGACGTCACTGCGGACGCCATCGCGCCCGACCTGGCGCCGGCGCCCGCGCCAGCGGCGCCGGCCAGCCGCCTGCAACTGACGCGGTTGCAGCCGAATATCTACGCGCTGAGCTGGCGCGACGCTCCCGTGGCGGCGCACGCCGCCGTGCCGGTCCCGGCAAAACCGGTGGCGCCGCTGGCACCGGCGGCGCCCCTGCCAAGGCTGGAAGTCATCAACGGCAACGGCGAAACGGGGATGGCGGCGCGCATGCGCGGCATGCTGGGCGGCATGGGCATCAGCGTGCTGCGGCTGGGCAACCAGCGGCCGTACGGCATCCAGGCCAGCAGCATCGTCTACCGTCCCGGCCACGCCGAGGCAGCCGCCGCCCTGGCCCTGGCATTGGGCGGCATGCCGCAGCTGCAGGCGGCCGGCGACAGCGGCATCGGCGCGGGCGCCGACCTGCGTTTATTGCTGGGCAAGGATGCGGCGGCCAGCCTGCGCGCACCGGACGTGCGCCTGGCATCGAACACGGCACTGTAGCAGTGGCGTCAGCGTGGCAGCAGGCGGCGGTCGGCAGGGTCGATCAGGAAGCCCTGCAGGATATCCTGCAGCTGCGGCAGTTTCGCCACATAGGCGGGTATGCCCAACTGGCGCGCGCCGAAGTAGTGGGCGATGATGTCGCCCTGCTGCTCCATGTTGAAGTCGGACAGGACGCCGCCCGCCTGCGCATCGTAGCGGTAGGCGCGCTGCCCGATGTAGCCGCCGCGCAGCGCCAGCAGCACGCCATGCAGCAGCACGCCGTAGCCGAGCTGGTACTGCCACACGTGCACCATCTCGTGGATGAAGAACAGCTTGCCGCTGTTGCCTTCGCGGGAAAAGTCGTCGCGGTACTGGGCCGGCATGAAGTGCAGGCTGCCGCGCGGCGTCATCGCCGTGTTCTGGTCCTGCAAGCCGAACGGCAGGAAGGAGCCGCGCACGACGCGCACGCGCGCGTAGTCGATGGCGCCCTGGAAGACGCTGCGGGCCATGGCGGTTTCGCCGATGGTGAGGGGGCGGCGCAAGACTCGCATGAGGAGTAGGGGAAAAAGCGCGGCAAGCATGAAAGCCTGCCGCGCCGGTACCGCTTAAACCGAACGAAGGCCGCTGGCAGCCTTGGCGATTTCCGTGATGCGGTCCCAGTTGCCGGCCGCGATCGCGTCTTTCGGCGTCAGCCACGAGCCGCCCACGCAGGCGACGTTCTTGCACGCCAGGAACTGCGACGCCGTCTCTTGCGAGATGCCGCCCGTCGGGCAGAACGTGATGTCCGGCAGCGGGCCGTAAATCGCGTTGAGCATGCCGATGCCGCCCGCCGGCACGGCCGGGAACAGTTTCAGCTGCTGGAAACCGTTTTCACGCGCCGCCATCACTTCGCCTGGCGTCATCACGCCTGGCAGCAATGGCAAGCCGCTGCTTTTCGCCGCCGCCACCAGGGCCGACGTCAGGCCCGGCGACACGCCGAACACGGCGCCCGCATCGCGCGCCTGGACGAACTCCTCGGGACGGGTCAAGGTACCCACGCCGACGATGGCGCCCGGTACTTCCGACATGGCGCGGATCGCTTCCAGGCCGTGCTTGGTGCGCAGGGTCACTTCCAGCACGCGGATGCCGCCCGCCACCAGCGCGCGCGCCAGCGGTACGGCGTGTTCAGGATCGTCGATCGCAATCACGGGGATCACGCTCGAGGTGCGCATAATTTCCAGTAGTGTCATGGTCATCTCTTATTTCCTAGCCAAAAAGTCTTCATCGGAACCCGGTACGGTATCACCGACATTGTCGGCGTCGTGCAAGGCGACGGTGGTGGGAATCGGCGACGGCAGGCCGAAGGTGGTGGCACCTTCTTCCGCCGCGCTGACGGTGGAACGGAACATGGAAAACAGCTCGCGGCCCATGCCGATGTGATTCGGCGACAGGTCGGCGGTGACCAGCGAACGCGCGTGCCAGACGTCGGCCGGCACCAGCGCCTCCAAGACGCCGGTAAACGCGTCGAGACGGATGATGTCGCCGTCGCGCACGAGGCCCAGCGGGCCGCCGGCGAGAATTTCAGGCGAGACGTGGATGGCGGCCGGCACCTTGCCCGACGCGCCCGACATGCGGCCGTCGGTCACGAGCGCCACGTGGCGGCCCGCATCCTGCAGATTGGCCAGCGCCGGCGTCAGCGCATGCAGTTCCGGCATGCCGTTGGCGCGCGGGCCCTGGAAGCGCAGCACGGCGACGAAGTCGCGGTCCAGGGTGCCCGCCTTGTAGGCGGCCATGAAATCTTCCTGCGAATTGAACACGAGCGCGGGCGCTTCCACCGTGCGGTGCTGCGGCTTGACGGCCGAGACCTTCATCACGGCGCGGCCCAGGTTACCGGCGACCAGCACCATGCCGCCGTCCGGCGCGAACGGGTTCGAAGCCGGGCGCAGCACGTTTTCGTCGGCGCTGGCGGCCGGTGCATCTTTCCAGAAGACCTTGCCGTCTTCGCCGAGGAACGGCTCCATGCAGTGCGCGCGCAAGCCGTGGCCGAGAATGGTGTTGACGTCTTCGTGCAGCAAGCCAGCATCGAGCAATTCGCGGATCAGATAACCGGTGCCGCCGGCCGCGTGGAAATGGTTCACGTCGGCGTCGCCGTTCGGGTAGATGCGCGTGAGCATCGGCACGATGGCCGACAGCTCGTTGAAATCGTTCCAGTCGATGACGATGCCGGCCGCCTTGGCAATCGCCACCAGGTGCAGGGTATGGTTGGTCGAGCCGCCCGTGGCCAGCAAGCCCACGACGGCGTTGACGATACATTTCTCGTCGACGATATGGCCGACCGGCAAATAGCTGGCGCTTTGCGCCGTGATGGCGGCGGCGCGCTGGGAGGCGGCCACAGTCAGCGCATCGCGCAGCGGCGTGTTCGGCGTGATGAAGGCGGCGCCCGGCATGTGCAGGCCCATCACTTCCATCAGCATCTGGTTGCTGTTCGCCGTGCCGTAGAAGGTACAGGTGCCGGCGCCATGGTAGGCTTTCGATTCGCCTTCGAGCAAGTCTTCGCGCGTCGCCTTGCCTTGCGCATACAGCTGGCGCACCTGGGCTTTTTCCTTGTTCGACAGGCCCGACGTCATCGGGCCGGCCGGCACGAAGACGGCCGGCAAGTGGCCGAAGTGCAGCGCGCCGATCAACAGGCCCGGTACGATCTTGTCGCACACGCCCAGGTACAGGGCGGCGTCGAACATATTGTGCGACAGCGCCACGGCAGTCGACATGGCGATGGTGTCGCGCGAAAACAGCGACAGTTCCATGCCCGGCTGGCCTTGCGTCACGCCATCGCACATGGCGGGCACGCCGCCGGCGAACTGGGCGACGGCACCCACTTCGCGCACGGCTTGCTTGATGATCTGCGGGAAGCCTTCGAACGGCTGGTGCGCCGACAGCATGTCGTTGTACGAGGAAACGATGGCCACGGACGGCTTCTTGTATTCCTTCAGCGACAGCTTGTCGTTGGCGGGAAAGGCGGCAAAGCCGTGCGCCAGGTTGGTACACGACAGGGCGCCGCGCTGCACGCCCTGGATGCGGGCCGCATCCAGATGCGCCAGGTAGGCGCCGCGCGATGGCCGGCTGCGCGCGATGATGCGCGCTGTTACGGATTCGACTACTGGATGCAGCGCCATATGGATTTCCTTAAAAATGAGTATTTCGTGAAATTTTACTACAAAATGGTGAAGAAGAAGCACTCTTGCATGGGCCAGCAACACAAATAAGCGACAGATTGCGGCGTATCAAGGCAAACCCGGGCAATATCGCGTAACCACACCTGCCAACGTGGCTCTTATATGTCACTCGTGCCATCGCTAAAAAAAGCACAACAAAATCCGCTTCGCGTCACAAACTGTAGTGAAATTACGTTTTTCTGATGTATTATTCTCATACCAACGCCGGATCCG
The DNA here is from genome assembly GCF_020858035.1 of Janthinobacterium sp. EB271-G4-3-2. Lineage (NCBI taxonomy): Bacteria > Pseudomonadati > Pseudomonadota > Betaproteobacteria > Burkholderiales > Oxalobacteraceae > Janthinobacterium > Janthinobacterium sp. EB271-G4-3-2. The sequence continues at coordinate 282,751 of NZ_JACYMG010000003.1, forward strand.
CTGTTCGCCACGACGAACGCGCCGCGCTCCTTTCAACCGAGACAAGCACCCAAGCCGACCGCCATGCGCCAGCCAGCACCTACTCCCGCCATCACCGCCACCGCCAGTTTCCAGTCCCTGCAAGCGCATAGCGCCAGCCTGCGCGACGTGCATCTGCGCCAGCTGTTCGCGGCCGACCCCGCCCGCTTTTCCAGCATGACCGTCGATGCGGCCGGCCTGCTGCTCGACTACTCGAAAAACCGGGTCGACGCCACCACCATGAGCCTGCTGATGGACCTGGCGCGCGAGCGCGGCGTGGAAGCGCAGCGCGAAGCCATGTTCGCTGGCGAGAAAATCAATCTTACCGAACATCGGGCCGTTCTGCATACGGCTTTGCGCGCGCCACGCGGCACCAGGCTGGTCGTCGATGGCCAGGATATCGATGCCGACGTGCAAGATGTGCTGCGACGCGTGAAAGCGTTTACGGACAAGGTGCGCAATGGCAGCTGGCTCGGCTACACGGGCAAGCCGATCTGCGACATCGTTAACATCGGCATCGGCGGCTCGGACCTGGGCCCGAAAATGGCGTGCCTGGCCCTGCGCTCCTACGCCAACCCGGGCCTGGAAATGCACTTTGTGTCCAACGTCGACGGCCACGACATGGAAGCGACTTTGTCCAAAGTCGATCCGGAAACAACGCTCTTCATCGTGGCTTCGAAAACTTTTGTTACGGCAGAAACCATGCTCAACGCCAACACGGCGCGCGCCTGGTTCCTGCTCGAAGGCGAAGAAAAAGATCTGGCGCAACATTTCGTGGCCGTCTCGACCAACACGCAAGCCATCGTCGACTTCGGCATTTCGCCGGACAATATGTTCCCGTTCTGGGACTGGGTCGGCGGCCGCTACTCCGTCTGGTCGTCGATCGGCCTGGCCGTGGCCCTGTCCGTCGGCTTTGAATACTTCAGCGATTTCCTCGCCGGCGCGCATGCGATGGACCAGCATTTCCGCCAGGCCCCGCTGGAAGACAACATGCCCGTCGTGCTGGCCATGGTCGGTTTCTGGAACCGCCAGTTCCTCGATTGCGGCTCCGTTTCCATCGCGCCGTATCACCAGGACTTGAGCCGCTTTGCCGCCTACTTGCAACAGCTGGACATGGAAAGCAATGGCAAGCGCGTCACCAAGGATGGCGTGCCCGTCGACGTGCCGACCGGTCCCGTCATCTGGGGCGATTGCGGCACGAATGCGCAGCACGCGTATTTTCAGCTGCTGCACCAGGGCACGGACATCACGCCCATCGACTTCATCGCCGCCCTGCGCGCCACGCACGACTTGCCGGGCCACCACGACGCCCTGCTGGCCAACTGCTTCGCCCAGTCGGAAGCCTTCATGAAGGGCAAGACGGGCGAGGAAGTGCGTCTTGATTTGCAGGCACAAGGCTTGCCGGAAAGCGAGATCGACGCGCTGGTGCCGCACAAGACCTTCCCCGGCAACCGCCCCAGCAACACCATCCTGATGGACCAGCTGACCCCGACCACCCTGGGCGCCCTGATCGCACTGTACGAACACAAGACCTTCGTGCAGGGCGTCTTGTGGAACGTCAACAGTTTTGATCAGTGGGGCGTGGAACTGGGAAAGGTGCTGGCCAAGAAAATCCAGGCCGAACTGACGGGCGAAGCCCGTCCCGACCACCACGACAGCTCGACCAATGGCTTGATTGCCCTGGCTAAAGCCGCCAAGGCGGCGTATTAACTTAATTGAGGTTTATGAATATTTACGAAATCAAGGTAGTCAGCGACAAAGCCATGCAAGTGGGCGAATGCCCGCTATGGCATGGCAAGGAAGCGGCCCTGTACTGGGTCGACATCGATGGCCGCGCCGTGCACCGCTTGCACCCGGCCAGCGGCAAGCATGAGCAGTGGAATATGCCGACGGAACCGTCGGCGCTGGCCATCAACGCCGGCGGCGGCCTGATCGTGGCCTTGCGCAGCGGCTTTGCCCACCTCGACACGAAGACGGGCAGCCTGGCGGAAATCGCCCCGGCGCCGTTCGACATGAGCACCACGCGCTTCAACGATGGCAAGGTCGACCCGGCGGGCCGCTTCTGGGTCGGCACGATTTTCGAGCCGCGCAACGCTGACGCTGCAGAGATGTTCGTGCTGGACAAGGGACAAGTGCGCAAGGTCTGGTCGGGCGGCATGACCGTGTCGAATGGCCTGGGCTTCAGCCCGGACAAGCGCACCATGTACCACTCGGATACCACCACGCACCGCATCGACCGCTTCGATTTCGATGCGGCCACGGGTGCGATTTCCGCGCCGCAACCGTTCCAGCGTTTTTCCACGGACAAGAAAGCGTTTGATTACGGCGGGCGCCCCGATGGCGCGGCCGTCGACAGCGAAGGCAATTACTGGTCGGCCATGTTTGAAGGCGGCAAGATCTTGCGCTTCGCCCCCGACGGCCACCTACTGGGCGAAATCACCGTGCCCGTGCGCTGCCCCACCATGGTGACGTTCGGCGGCCCCGATCTGCGCACCCTGTACATCACCAGCGCCAGCCACAACCGCTCCGCCACCGAAATCGCCGACTACCCGTTGACGGGCCACGTCTTGTCCGTGCGCGTGGACGTGGCAGGCCAGCCGGAAACAGCTTACCAGGCGTAATCCGACACCATTGTTGAGCGTGGCGGCGTCGGATTACGCGCAGCTTCGCTGCGCTAATCCGACCTACCGGACTGCCACGTGCCCAGAGGCGTGGCGGACCAGCCGTAATCGTTTGCCAGCAAAAAAAAGCGCCGGCACCCGCGAGGGTCCGGCGCTTTTTCTTGCGCAACGGCGTAGGCCGGATTAGCGGGACGAAGGCCCGCGTAATCCGACAACAGTGTTGGCCATGGCCGCGTCCGATTACCGCGACAGTACCTTGCGTATCGTCTCGGCCAATTCAGCCGCCACAAACTTCGCCACATACCCATCGGCACCCACGCCCTTGACGTGGTCTTCGTTGGTCGAGCCCGTCAGCGACGAGTGGATCACCACGGGGATGTTGGAGAAGCGGCCATCGTTCTTGATGTTGCGCGTCAAGGTAAAGCCATCCATTTCCGGCATTTCCAGGTCGGTCAGCACCAGCGCGACCTTGTCTTTCGCCGTCTTGCCTTCCGTGGCCGCCTGGGCCGAGATCGCCTGCAGGCGTTCCCACGCTTCCTTGCCCGTCTTGGTCATGATGAAAGGCACGCCCATCGCTTCGAGGCCCTTTTCGATCAGCGAGCGGGCCAGCGAAGAATCGTCGGCCGCGAGGATCACGGCGCCGGCCGGCAAGCGCACTTGCGGGCCGATGCTGTTTTCGTCCACGTCGGGATCGCCCGACGGCAGCACGTTGCGCAGGATTTGCTCCACGTCCAGCACTTGCGCCAAGCGCGTCTTGTCCGTATCGCCATCGAGGCGGGCGATGCTGGTGACGAGGCCGCCACCGACGCTCGATTCGGCCGACAGCACCTGGTTCCATTCCAGGCGCACGATTTCATCGACCTCTTCCACGGCAAACGCCTGTGTCGAGCGGGCAAATTCGGTCACCATCAGGATCTTCAAGCCGCTGCTCTTGCAGCCGACCGCCATCGGCAAGTCGATCACGGGCACGATCTGGCCACGGATATTGACCACGCCCAGCATGTGCGGGTGCGAACCGGCCACCGCCGTGATGGCAGGCATTTCCATGATTTCACGGACTTTGAACACATTGATGCCGAACAGTTCGCGGCTGGTCGAGTGATCACTGGTGCCCAGCTTGAACAGGAACAGTTCGAATTTGTTATTGCCTGTCAGGCTGGTGCGTTCATCGACATCTTGCTGCATTGAATTCATTGTGTCCCCTTGAGCCGTCTTGTAAAGTTAAGTCGCCTGCCCCTGATGCTGCGGACAATGCGGACTGCACTTCGCATGGACGTCGGATGGCGGGTTCGGGGCATGGCCGGCGCTAGCGGTGCAGTGTGTATCGTACAATTTCTTACAACCAATAGTTGCTATCGATTCGAGCTTGAATTATACGGTTTTTTACTTTCTCCAAAGCTACTTTACGCTGCCAACGGCGATCCTGACAGCATTTCTTGCTTTGCCTGTTGCTACAGCGCAAATGATGAAGTAGAGAACTAGAAATTTCCCTGGCAACCATGGTTACTTTGAAACGCCGCGTGCAAATCGCGATAGCCTATCAAGGCCAGCGAACGGCATATAATGACCATGCCGGCATCCCAGGCATGCATAGCGGGCAAAATGGCGACGATGGCGGCTGGAATGTAGTAAAATTTCTTGCAATTGCCTGTTCTACGTAGTAAATTTACACCACCGATTATAGTAGCGACAGACTGGCACTTCCGGTCGGCTTCCTCCCCGCTCCGGCCCTTTTACTTTTGCGACGACACTCACTTATGGCACTTACCGATTTTGACCTGGTCCTGTTTGGCGGCAGCGGCGATTTAGCAATGCGCAAGTTGTTGCCTGCAATGTATGCGCGCGACGTCGCGAACGATTTGCCGCCGACGGCGCGCATCATCTGTGTGGGCCGCCAGGACAGCGGCCAGGATGCCTTCCTGAAAATGGTGGAAACCAACTCGCGCCCGCATATCAAGGCCAGCACCCTGAATGCCGCCACCTGGAGCAAATTCTGCGCGCGCATCGTGTATGTGTCGCTCAACGCCAGCGATGCGGCCACGTACGCACCTCTGGTCGAAGCGCTGCGCGGCGATGCCGACCTGACGCGCGTGTACTATCTGGCGACGCCGCCGCATTTGTTCGCGCTGATCTGCGACAACCTCGAAGACAACGGCCTGGTGACGCCGAATTCGCGCGTGGTGCTGGAAAAACCGCTGGGCCGCGACCTGGCCAGCGCCAAGCAGATCAACGCCGAAGTGGGCAAGGTTTTCCAGGAATCGCAGATCTACCGTATCGACCATTACCTGGGCAAGGAAACCGTGCAGAACTTGCTGGCCCTGCGCTTCGGCAATATCCTGTTCGAACCGCTGTGGCGCCGCGAATGGATTTCCGACGTGCAGATCACCATCGCCGAAAAGCTGGGCGTGGGCAACCGCATGGGTTACTACGACACGTCGGGCGCGCTGCGCGACATGCTGCAAAACCACTTGCTGCAACTGCTGTGCATCGTCGCCATGGAACCGCCGACCTCGATCGCGCCTGACGCCGTGCGCGATGAAAAGCTGCAAGTGCTGCGCTCGCTGAAAAAATTCACACCCACCACCCTGGCGCAAAACATCGTGCGCGGCCAGTACCGCGCCGGCCATGTCGATGGCGCCACCGTGCCGAGCTACCGCGACGAGCCCGATGCGCCGGAACATTCGCGCACCGAAACCTTCGTTGCCCTGAAGGCGGAAATCGACACCTGGCGCTGGGCCGGCGTGCCGTTCTACCTGCGCACGGGCAAGCGCATGGCCGACAGCCTGGCCGAGATCGTCGTGCGCTTCAAGCAGATCCCGCACTCGATCTTCAACCAGCCGACGTCGAGCTTCCAGCCGAACTGCCTGGTGATCCGTCTGCAGCCGGACGAAGGCTTGCGCATGAACCTGATGGCGAAAACTCCGGGCGACGGCATGCGTCTGAAACCGGCGGAACTGGAGCTCGATTTCCGCGAATCGTTCAAGACCCCGCGCATGGACGCCTACGAGCGTTTGCTGCTCGACGTCCTGCGCGGCCAGCTGACCCTGTTCATGCGCGGCGACGAACTGGAAGCGGCCTGGGAATGGGTCGAGCCGATTCTCGACAACTGGGAACAGAACGACAGCGCGCCGATTCCGTACACGGCAGGCACCTGGGGCCCCGCGGCCGCCAGCGCACTGATCGGCCGCGATGGCTTGCAGTGGCGTGAAGAAGCATTACCCGAGGATTAACAGGCAAAACAGGGGCCTGCCCGCAGATGGGCAGGCCCTTTACCTATTATCCCCACATTCCTGAACACCTACCAGAAGACTACCCTGATGCTGCTTGATTCCATTCGCACCCAGCTCGATTCGCTCTCCAAGTCGGAGAAAAAGGTCGCGCTGGCCGTGCTTGACCAGCCTAACCAGACGGTCAGCCAGAACATCACGGCGCTGGCGAAAAGCGCGCAGGTGTCGGAACCGACCGTGGTGCGCTTTTGCCGCACCCTGGGCTATGACGGCTGGCATGAATTCAAGCTGAAGCTGGCGCAGGGCCTGGCCCTGGCCATGCCCGGCGCGAACGAGCAGCCGGCGCAGGACGACCTGGCGGCCGACCTGGTGAACAAAATCTGCAGCCGCTCGATCAACACCCTGCTCGACCTGCGCAACAACCTGAATCCGGAAGCGATCCAGCGCGCGCTCGACATCCTGTCGCGCGCCAGCAAGATCGAATTCTATGGCCAGGGCACGTCGGGCATCGTGGCGGCCGACGCGCAACACAAGTTCTTCCGCTCGGGCGTGCCGACGGTCGCCTACAGCGATCCGAACATCCACAGCATCGCCGCGGCCCTGCTGCGCGGCGGCGACTGCCTGGTGGCCATCTCGCAGCGCGGCAACAGCCCCGCCCTCGTGCGTTCCGTGAAACTGGCGCGCCGCGGCGGCGCCGACGTCGTCGTGCTGGCCCCATCGGGCACGCCGCTGGCCGACCTGGCAACCGTGCTGATCCCGATCGACCTGGTCTTCAACACCGACCCCTACACCCCGATTTCCGCGCGCCTGGCCTACCTGGTCGTGATCGACGTGCTGGCCGTGGGCCTGGCCCTGCAACGGGGACCGGAATTCCGCAAGAAGATGCAGAATGCGCAGAAAGCGCTGCAGGAATTCGACATGCAGTTCGATTCCTTCATCGGCTGATACCCTGCCGGCTCCCGCCTTGCCGGAGCCGCTCCTTTACGAACCTTTCCATCGGACCATGGTGGCATATGGGATGCGTTTTGCTACGTCCTCCTGCATTTGGCACAACAACTCTCACCTCGGATCAGCTTGACCTACACCGTCTTCGCCTCCTCCACCGCATCGGCAGACCTGTGATGGGTCATCGCGATAACGCGCTGTTCCGTATGCAAGGCAGGCGGCATTCCCGCGTACTGAGCCCCCGCAGGCTTGAAACTATCCGATCCCATGTAAACCCGCCGGAAACGCAAATAACCACCGCCCATGAGTTTACTCTCGCGTCCGCCCTTGTCCGGCTCGATCGCATCCATTTCATTTTCAGTGCCTTTGACGGCTTTGTATCGCAGCAATTGCTCTTTTTCCTTATTGCTCAAGCTATAGGGATTTGGTTTGCCAGGATCGGCATTCGTTCCGTTCTCCCAGTCACGAGCTCGCTCTTCCTGAGCCACCAGCAATTCCAGCGCATACCACAAGTCTGGAATGTCTTTCCCCAGCGGTTTGAACCACGCGCGGGAATCATGCACGAACTGCTCGAAAAAGTTGCTTACTTCGACGGGTGGCACCGGCTTGTCCCAAAATTCGGCGATAGGTTTCCATTCAGGATTACGGGGCTGCGCTCTACTGCTGTTCGTGCGCTGATCGGCGCACCACTTCTCAAAACTCGCAACCTCTTCCTCCAGCTCCTTGTCCGCCATCGTGAGATCAGTAAAATCAAATTTCCCGCTTTTATAGCTTGTTGCCAGATTCTTGACATTCGGCAAATCTCCCATCTTGCCAAGCACTTTCTTGCGCCATTGTACGTACAGCATGTGCTGGAATTCCATGACCCTATGTAGCCGCAATGATGGCTCGGCTCCTTGCTGCGCATGGCAAAAGCCGATATACGCATTGAAGGTGGCTATTGTGCGCGGATCGATGCGAAAGGCCCGCTTTGTCGCTTCACTGGCCTCTTCCAGCTTCAGCGGCACCCCGGCCAGGCGCGCAGCCCGATACATCGTGGCCAAGGTAATGCGCGACATCAAGTCGCCTCCGCTTGGATCTGTACCGCGCCCTTGTTCCTGCGGCAGATAACCACCTCCGATGTCCGAATGAACGCCAGGGAAAACAATTTCCGTGCAATTAGGGGGAATATTGCCCAGGTGAGCAACGGAGTCCAAGGGAAAAGACCGGCGCACTTCATGCGCCGACACCAGATGCAGGCACTTGCTTGGTCCCGGTGATGTAGGTATTCTGAGCGACACTTCGGTGTCGGCCCAGCCGCCATGTCCGTCCACCACCACGTTCAGGATGGGCGCTGAAGCTGCCAGGCCAACCGAAGCGACGGTATCGAACAGGCCCATAAAGTCGAACGTTACCTCGATCGTGCCAATACTTAACTGGCGAGCCTTGACGCCCTTGCTTGCGGTCAGTTGCGCATCGAGCTTGCATAACCAGATGAACCAGTTGGCAAACGAGCGCGCTTCGGCCGCGCCACGCGAGAAACCGAACATCGACACGAAGATATTGAGCACCTTGCCTTTATTGACGCTTTTCGCCGGCCCATCGGTTGGCACAAATGGCCGCAAATTGCTGTGCAACTTTTGCAAGGCCTGCGTGAAAGCGTTCGCCAGCGCCTGTGAAGGCTGCACTTTGCTGGGCAAATTGAGCGTATTGAAGTCCTTCTTAAACGTCTTGTCATCCACCAAGGGAGCATCCGTATAATATCTGTGCACATTATTGAGTGCCTCCACCAATGCCCATATGATGCGATTTTCTCCCTTGTAGGCAAAGGCCAGGCCACGCGCCCGGTCGCTGGTGAGAGCGCTAAATCCCTCTCCCGTATCGCCCACCTCGTCGAAACGTGTGCCCACTCCGGGTACGTAAGTGCGGAAATAACTCTTGTGGTATTTTGCCTCCAAGTCCGGCCAGGCCTCGCTGCCATGCGTATCTTTACCGCCGGGAAATGCACGATACAAACGCGCCACGTTGCTGTGCGAATGAAACGGCACATCCCGCTGCATATTATTGTTGGTGCCGTCGAAGAAGAAGCCGAAAAACAGATTCGCATCGCATGAGGGAGGAAAACCTGGGGCAGGGCATTCACGAGCTTTGGTAAATTTAACAATTTCTTTCATCTCACCAATTCCGTCAAAAAAACGGTCATGATCAGATGGGTCAATTTTTTCAATGGAATAGATTTTTGACAAGAAGGCAGTCATGGATTTCCTTCCAGACTTTGGATGAGCTTTCTTTGGAATTCAATGATTTCTTGAGTCTCCTTTATGTCATCAACTGACATAACATTGACGTCACGCAACAATCCCCTTTCCAGCGTAAGTAAGGTCGCCTTTTCCCTCTTCAATTTCTGCCTACGGCGCTCGTCCCGATACTCCTTCGTCGGCACCGGATACCCTTTGATTTTCCCCGGCCACTCCGGCAGGCTCGGTCCGTAATGCGACACCACGGCCCCCACGCTGCCATCTGCATAGACGATCAGCCAGATATCGCCCGCCTTCCCATTCGGATACGGCGGGATGCTGACCGTCTCGCGGTGCAGGGTGGGGTCGGGATAAAACTGATAGGCCACCACGACCTTCAAATCCGCATGCCACTTCTCCGGCACGCTGAAACAGCATATCGTGCCGCCTTGGCCATAAGGATCGATCGCATCGCCACCGCCGCCGCTGTTGGTATTACCCGGATTTTCAACCGCGATGTAATTGACTTCGCGCGAAGAATAATTCAGCGCCTGAATGCTCGCAGCCATGGCGACGCCGGGTAAACATGCGGCCAGCAAGATACCTCGCCGCAGCCACTGCCTGAACAGGATAATCATGACTTTGTCTCCACTGATAACGTCGGCACCTCGGCAGAGGATCGCTCAGCCATCCATCGTTCAAACAATGCGGCTGGCACTTGTACCCGTGCAGGTTCGGCTAGCCAGGACGCAAGTTGCGGCCGCGCTTCCAGGCCCGGGTTTTCGAGGCCAAATAGGCATACGTCAAAGCGATCTGGCGGTGCTTCGAGCCGCGCATGATCGGCACAAGCGAGCCAATATTCGACCAAGGCATGGGCATGCCCGGCAGGATGTGGTTTTAACAAGCGAGGGCTGGTCGCGCGCACTTGAAACAGGATGCCGTCGGCTTCCGCTGTACGCATCAGTTGAGCGCATTGCTGCTCGCTGAACGATATGCCAACCGCCGCCGGGAGCGCTTCGCCAGGCAAGGCCAAATCACTCCAGTCGGCTTTACGCGTGACATATTGCCAATGGTGTGCCGGTCCGCAAAACTGGCCCAACTGCTGCGCCGTCAAGGTCTTGAAAAGCTGCGGCAAAACGCGGGTATCGGCAAACGACAACGCCACCGTATAGTCTGCGGCATCGACGATGCACCATGGTGCCAAGCGAGCAGCCAGTTGGTTCAACGGCTCCGGCGTGACAATCAAACTGAGCGCCGGATGGCCATTCGTTTTCTCAAGTAGTCGTTCCCAAGTAAAACGACCTGCATCGTCAAATTCAACCAGAAGCGGCGAGATGGACAAAGTTTCTTCATTCGCACCTGGCGTACCGGAAAACAACGCCTCATATCGCAGATGCTGCGTGCGCTTAAGCAATGGATAACACGACTCGTCAAAAACACCATCGATCAACGCATAAATGTGCGCCTCGGGAAACTGACAGCGAAACGCCTGCAAGCACATGTGCAATGACACTTTCCAGCCAGAAGGAAACATATTGATACCCACTTGATCATGCTCCTCTAACTGTTGTTTTTGGCTATTCACTCTTCCACCATGGAAAAAGGCGAACCTGATTCGGCGGCGCTACGCCTGCATCGTTTACATATGGAACGGGAAAATCTGGGCAATGGATAAGCCAGCCGTTCAGGACCAATAAAACTCTTCTTGCCGGCATGTACCGTGATCTTGCCCGGACACTGCACGGTGATGTTGCCGCCCTCGATGGTGATATTCGCCCCGCCCGCCGTCGACAGGCGGATGCTTTTCGCCGCCGCCCAGTCGATGTGCGCGGCGGCGCTGACGATGTTGACTTCCTCGCGCGCCTGCACGTTGAGCACGTCGGCCTGCGCCTCGAACTCGATCGCCTGTTTCGCGGCGATCAGTTGCAGGCCGGTATTGTTCTCGCCCGCCTTGACCACGCCGGCCAGCGCGCCGATGGCCTGGCCGCTGTGCACGCGCAGCTGGCCGCCGCCGACGAACTGGGTGTCCTGGCCGCTCATCAGGGAGGTTGTTTCGCCATTCGCCAGCTGGATATCCTGGCCCGCCAGCACGCCCAGGCCGGCGCGGGCGGCGATGGCGATGATGGCGTCGCTGCTGTGCGGCAGCTTGTCGTCGCCGGGACTGGTCGGCTTGCCCGCCGCGTCGCGCCGCGCGGCCGCCGTACTGTCCCGGCTCAGCATGCCGGAGACGCTGGTCAGGAACGCCGGCAAGGGCGCCGCCTTTTCGTCGAGCACGCTGGCATTCGCCTTGGCCACGCCCAGGTGGCCGGCATACGCGACCGTCTTGTGCGTGACGGCGGCGGCGCTGAAGGTTGCGCCCAGCTTGGCCGCCTGCTTGAGCAAGACCATGCCCGGCGCATTGTCGCCGGCCGGATCGCGCGCCTGCGCGTCGTGGTTGACGAGGTAGCTGGAAATCAATAGCCCGGCCCCGCCCCGCACGGCGCCGTAATCGTCGGTGCGCAGTTCCGCGCCCATGCCGCGCAGGCTGCCCCGGTAATTGTCGGCCGCATGGATCAGGTGGCCAAGACCGAGCGCGCTGGCCGCATGGCTGCTCTTGAGCTCGATGCGCCCCTGCTGGTCCGTATCGTCGAACAGCAACTGGTTGTAGCCGGCGGCGCCGAATTCCTTGCTGCGGATGCCCCATTGCGCCGCGCCGTTGCGGTGGCCGGCGCTGCCGCCGGCCGCGCCATGCCAGAGCGGGCTGTTGCCGCCCGCCACGTTACCCTGCGCCGAGGGCGCATGGTCGCGCGCCGGCGCGAATACGCTGGCGTCCGCGGGCTTGTCCGTGACGCCGCCCGGCGTGGGCGCGACACCGCCCTCGCCCTGCCCGTTGTACAGGGCGCCGACGATGAGGGGCCGGTCGATGTCGTTTTCGAGGAATTGCACCAGCACTTCCTGGCCGATGCGCGGCAGGAACTGGCTGCCCATGCCGCCGCCGGCCGCGCGCTGCGCCACGCGCACCCAGCAGGTGGCGCTGCCCTCAAGTTGCCAGTGGAAACGGATGCGCACCCGGCCCAGCCTGTCGCAATGGAGCTCGCTGCCGCCGCCGGCGCTGGCGCCGCCATCGGCACCGACGACGATGGCGCTCTGGCTGCCGCGGGCCGTCGGATTCGGATGGTGGCGCGCATCGTTGTCGCCATGCACTGGACGCCATGGCGTTGCAGCGGCAATCATCTCGATGCAATTGGCGTAACCGCTGGCTTGCGCCTGCGCGATCGCGGCAGCAAAATCGGAAAAGCCGCCGCCCAGCTCCGGCATGGCTTCGTCCAGCAATTCGTGCACTGGGCCGAACAGTTCTGCCAGCGCCTGCGAGGCGGGCGCCGGCAGGTTGTTGATGCCGATGCTGGCCACCCGGAGCACGACATATTCCGGCGCGGCACCATCAGCCTGCGGCAACGGCCCCTGCGTCAGGGTAAACCGCGTGCCGGCGCGCAAGGTGCGCACGGTCGAACGCGCCTGCCACAACTGGGCGCGCGCTTCGTGGGCCTGCATCAGCAAGGCGGCATAGCGCTGTGCCTGCGCACCATTCGCATACCAGTACTGGCCCGGCGTATCGTAACTTTCCAGCACGGGGGCATGCGTGCCACCGATGGCCATATTCGTCGGCACGCTGGCGGAGACCGCCTTTTTGGCCTTGTAATCGTAGCTCAGCACGCTACTCAGCCCGACGTGCAGGCTGCGCCGAGCGCACAGCGCCTGCACGCTGTCACTCGCTTCGCCGGCCCTGGCGCCATGAAAGCGCAAACCGCCCCCTTGCGCGCTGCTGGCGTCCTCGGGCGTGGCGCACGGCTGACTGCTGTCGGCGAAAAAAATCAGTGTGTGCACCTCGAAGCGCCAGGCGATGCCCTCTTCCGTCAGCAGCCGGCGCACGAAATCGAAGTCCGACTCCCGGTACTGGCAGCAATAGCTGCGCTCGCCCGCCTGTTGCATGCACTGCACCATCTCGTCGCTCCATTGCCACAAGGCATGCGGCGCATAGGCTTGCAATACCTCGTCGACGATGGCCGTCACGCTCCGATCTTGCCAGACGCGGCTGTTACGCACTTGCGTCAGCAGCCACAGCCAGGGCGTGATGCGCAGCCGGTAGCGTGCCAGGCCGCCGTTGCTGCCCAGCATGGCCGCTGCGCTGATATAGCCGGAAAACTGCGTGCGCTTGCCATCGGCCAGGCTGATATGCAGGCTGGCCGGCTGGCCCAGCAGAGATGCCAGCGCAACATGGGCGCTGGTGGACAAGGCGATAATCTCGCGCGCGCCAAGCTCCTGCAGCCTTTCGTCGGCGGCAAAGGCCTCGACCAGCAAGCCGCTGTCCTGGCCACCGTTGCCGATGGACAAGGCATACAGGCGTGTCGCGCCGTTGAAGGCGGCTACCGCGCTAACGATATCTTGTGTCAAAGGATATGCTCTTCATCTGGAAATGGCATCGCACATTGCTTATCAAAACAATGTGCAAAATAAACAAGTCCAGGCAATTATGCGCGAGTTCTCAAAAAAGCAAGATTCAATTGGGCAAGTAGTGCGCGGGCAAGCCAATAGTCAGTGCTTCAGGCAGTGAATTCGGTACAATACCCCGGCAAGCCCATTCACTCTTTCCCGTGCAGCCATGAACCAACTCGAACAACTGAAGCAATTTACTACCGTGGTGGCCGACACCGGCGACTTCCAATCGATCCAGGCCTACACGCCGCGCGATGCGACGACGAATCCGTCGCTGATCCTGAAGGCCGTGCAGAAGGATGAATACAAGCCGCTGCTGGAAAAGGCCGTGCGCGACCATCCGAACGCCTCGACCGCCGAAATCATCGACCGCCTGCTGATCGCGTTTGGCGTGGAAATCCTGCAAACCATCCCCGGCCGCGTCTCCACCGAAGTCGATGCGCGCCTGTCGTTCGACACGGAAGGCACGGTCGCCAAGGGCCGCGACCTGATCGCCCTGTATTCGAACGCGGGCATTCCACGCGAGCGCGTGCTGATCAAGATCGCCTCCACCTGGGAAGGCATCCGCGCCGCCGCCATCCTGGAAAAGGAAGGCGTCCGCTGCAACATGACCCTGCTGTTCTCGCTGGCCCAGGCCATCGCCTGCGCCGAAGCGGGCGCCCAGCTCATTTCGCCGTTCGTCGGACGCATCTACGACTGGTACAAGAAATCGACAGGCATCGACTACATGGGCGCGGAAGATCCGGGCGTGCAATCGGTCCGCCGCATCTACAATTACTACCGCAAGTTCGGCTACAAGACCGAGGTGATGGGTGCGAGCTTCCGCAACACGTCGCAAATTCTCGAACTGGCCGGCTGCGACCTGCTCACCATCAGTCCCGACCTGCTGCAAAAGCTGGCCGACAGCGATGCGCCGGTGGAACGCAAGCTGAGCGCCGAGGCGGCGCCATCGACCAACGTCGTGCAAATGTCGCTGAACGAAGAAGCGTTCCGCTTCATGATGAATGAAGACGCGATGGCGACGGAAAAACTGGCAGAAGGCATCCGCGCTTTCTGCGTCGATTCCGGCAAGCTGAAACAGATGATCTCGGCACTGCGTTAATTCCGGCTCACGAAAAAAAGCGGCGTCCGTGCATTGCACGGACGCCGCTTTTTTCATGCCCGTGCGATCAAGAACAGCGGAAGGTGGCCACGCCCTGGTAATTGGTGCCATTTGCCAAGACCACCTTGTAGCCGCCCGTGACGAGGTAGCTCCCCGTACCGCCGTCGCCCAGCGCCAGCAGCATGCCCGAGCTGCCGCCCAGGAAGCCGCCGCTGATGACCGTCATGTCCGGCGTGTTGATCGTGCCCGTGCCGCTGGCCTTGCCGGCGCTGCCGCCGGCCGTGGCATCGACCGTCATGGCCAGTGTGGCGCCTGCCGCGCCGAAGGACAAGGTGGCGCTGCCGCTGGCCGTGCCGAAATAGCCGCCCTGCTGCACGCTGGCGCCGCCCGTATAGCTGGGCGCCGTGAACTTGCCCGCATCGCATTGGAAGGCGCCGGTGAAGGGCAAGGCCGCCACCGTGTTGTAGACGCTGTAATGGGCGCTGGCATTATTGCCGCTCATGACCGTGCTGCCGCCGCTGCGCGTGATGGTGCCGGTGAACCAGCGTCCCTGCGCAAATGCCGCGTCGCCGCTGATGTCGCGCGTGATGGCGGGTGTGCCGCTGAAGCTGGCGCCGGAGATCTCGCTCAGGGCGCCGGAACCGTCTTGCGCAACGCTGCCCAAGGTGCCGTAGGCCTGGCTGGCAACGGCCAGCAGCAGGTAGCGCGGGCTCAGTCCCTTCGCAAACGGTGCGCTGACGCCGCCCGTGTCGCTGCCGGCGGACGGCGGGGTGACCGGTGTCACCGGGGGCACTGGATTGACAGGCTGGGACGGATTCGCGGAGACCTGGGCATCGGAAGAGGAAGAGCCGCCGCCGCAGGCGCTGAGAGTGGCGGCCAGCAAAACTGGCAGAACAAGGCAGGAGGCGCAGATTGGTTTTTTCATGTATCTCTTATCAGTCAAAAAAGGCAAGGACGGCACGCTTGCAAAAGCATCTTTAGTTTTTAAATAATATTGCTTTTTCCTCTCAACTGTCGCACGCCTGCCACCGCCCTTTGGCGCGGCATGACGCTACAATCGCTACAATAAGCAACCGCCACCAGCCTCCACGCGCATGTCCTTCCCCCTGCCGCTTTCATCCGCCATCACCATCCGCCTGGGCCGCCGCGCCCGGGCGCGCATCGCCGACAACGGGGTGCGCGCCAGCGATATCGCCATCGTCCCTGCCGCCGCAGGCGGGCCGAAAGGCTTGATCCTGCACCAGCTCGATTGCTGGCTGTTCGGCGACTTCCTGCCGCAGGCGCCGCGCCCGCGCCACTTCGTCGGCGCCTCGATCGGCGCCTGGCGCATGGCCGCAGCCGTGTTCCCCGACCCTGTCGCCGCGCAGCGGCGCCTGGTGCGCGAATACGTGGGCCAGCGCTATCCCGACAAACCCGAGGCGGCGCACGTCAGCCGCACCTGCCGCGCCCTGCTCGACGCCGTCCTCGATGGCCAGGATGCGCAGCTGCTGCGGCACGAGCGCCACAGCCTGTCGGTGCTGGCCGTGCGCGGCGTCGGCGCGCTGGCGCAGCCGGGCAAATGGCGCGACCGGCGCGGCTTCCTGCTGGCCGCCGCCGGCAACGCCGTGGCGCGCGCGCGCCTGGCCGCCTCGCTGGAACGCGCCGTGTTCCATGCCGGACCGGACGGCGCCAGTTGGCTGCGCTCGCGCTTCGACGCCTTTCATTCCCATTTCGTGCCGCTGGCGCAAGACAACCTGCGCGACGCACTGCTGGCCTCCGGCTCCATCCCGCTGGTGCTCGACGCGGTCACGGACATCGCCGGCGCGCCGCCCGGGCGCTACTGGGACGGCGGCCTGGTCGACTACCATCTGCACCTGCCCTACCAGCGCGAACCGGGCCTGGTGCTGTACCCGCATTTTGCCGACCATATCGTGCCGGGCTGGCTGGACAAGGCCATGCCCTGGCGCCGCGCGCGCAGCGGCGACAGCGCACTCGACAACATGATCCTCGTCTCGCCCTCGCCCGCCTTCGTGGCCAGCCTGCCCAATGGCAAACTGCCGGACCGGCGCGACTTCCCCCATTACGGCCAGGACCACGCGGCACGCATGCGCGACTGGCGCCGCGCCATCGCGGAAAGCGAGCGCATGGCGGCCGCCTTCGCCCGCTGGGCCGAGCAGCCGGACTTGCGCCAGGCGGGCCATCTGTAGCACGGGCGTGGCTGCAACAGACGCCAAAACAAGCGTGCGTTTCGCTCGCCTCTTGGTCACTTCTCAGTGCATACTATGTCGCACAGGCAATTAAATCCCCTCTGCGACAGGAGTTCCAACCATGCACGCCCTTTCCCACCTTCGTATCGGCACGCGCCTGGCTGCAGGCTTCGCGCTGGTGCTGCTGCTGTCCGTGATTTCCACCTCGTACGCGCTGTACAGCGCCCACGTGAATGCCGAAGCGACGCGGCAAATGATGGAAAAACCGCTGGCCAAGGAACGCCTCGTATCGGACTGGTACGTGCTGATCTATTCGGCCATCGCGCGCACCTCGATGATCGCCAAAAGCACGGATGAAACACTGTCCAACGTGTTTGCCGACACCATCGCCGACAGCACGAAACAGGGCAGCGAACTGCTGAAGAAAATCGAGGCGCTACTCGACAGCGATGAGGAAAAAACCATCTTCAAGGCGTCCATCGCCGAACGCGTCAAGTACCAGGACGCCAAGACCCTGGTGATGAATGCGCGCAAGGCCGGCGACGCGGCACAGGCGGAAAGCACCTACCGCGACAGCTTCGCTCCGGCCGCCGCCAAATACCAGAACAACGTCAAGGCCCTGCTGTCGCAGCAGCGACAGGCCATCGACGCCACGGCGCAAGCGATCGAGGCGGCCAACGGGCGCAGCTTCACTCTGCTGCTGACCTTGTGCGCGCTGGTGGTGGCGCTGGGCAGCGTCTGCGCCTGGCTGATCACGCGCTCGATCACCGTGCCCCTGCAGGCGGCCGTGAAAGTGGCCGAAACGGTCGCTGCGGGTGACTTGCGCACGCATTTCGGCAAGGCCGCCAGCGATGAAATCGGCGATCTGATGCGCGCACTGCACGGCATGAACGAGGCGTTGCGCAAGGTGGTGTCGGAAGTGCAGACGGGCACCAATGCGATTGCCACGGCGTCGGGCGAAATCGCCGCCGGCAACCAGGATTTGTCGGCCCGCACGGAGCAGCAGGCCAGCTCGCTGGAAGAGACGGCGTCGTCGATGGAAGAACTGACCAGCACCGTCAAGCAGAATGCGGACAATGCGCGCCAGGCCAACCAGATGGCGGTGGCCGCGTCCGGCGTGGCCGAACGGGGCGGCAGCATCGTCAGCCAGGTGGTCGACACCATGGGCGCCATCGATACGGCATCGACGAAAATCGTCGACATCATCGGCGTCATCGACGGCATCGCCTTCCAGACGAATATCCTGGCCTTGAACGCGGCCGTCGAAGCGGCGCGCGCCGGCGAGCAAGGGCGCGGCTTTGCCGTCGTCGCCACGGAAGTGCGCAGCCTGGCGCAGCGATCGGCAGCGGCGGCGCGCGAAATCAAGACCCTGATCGGCGACTCGGTGGAACAGGTCAACAATGGCACGCGGCTGGTGCAGCAGGCGGGCAGCACCATGGGTGAAGTGGTCGACAGCGTGCGCAGGGTCACCGACATCATGGCCGAGATCACCGCCGCCAGCGCCGAACAAAGCCTGGGCATCGACCAGGTCAACCAGGCCATCGCGCAGATGGACCAGGTGACGCAGCAAAATGCGGCCCTGGTGGAAGAAGCGGCGGCCGCGGCCGAAAGCATGCAGGACCAGGCGGCGCGCCTGGCCCAAGTGGCGGCCGGCTTCCAGCTCGACCACGTGGCCACGGCGGCGCCCGTGCGCGCCGCGCGGCCAGCGGCCACCCAGCTGACCAAGCCGGCGGCCAGGAGCAGCACCGCCAGGCAGCCCGGCATCGCGGCCAGGAGCGCGCCCGCTGCGCGCAAGCCCCAGGCGCACGTGGCTGGCGAGCAGGATTGGGAAGAGTTTTAAGACTGGCAACAGGGCCGTCAAAAGGGTTTGACAGCGCCGTGGCGCGCGAGGATACTAGTTTCAGGTGGCATGGCGCACCACCGGCAGCAATACGTGTTGCGCCTGACATCGTTCTGCGGGAGCATGAACATGAAAAGCATCAGCGGCATCAGCGAACAGCTGCGCCTGGGCCTCCTGTTCCCCTTGCTGCTGTGCGCAGCCCTTGCCGGCTGCGCCACGGCGCCCGCCACTCCGCCTCCGCCCGACCTGTTCAACGATGCCAGCTTTGCCGCGCCAACCGTGCCGGTCGATCCGCAGCAGGCGTTTGCCATGAACGACGCCATGCGGCGCTACGTGCGTGTCGATATCGCGCGCGAGGCACGCACCAAAAATCCCCGCCGCGCGCTCGCCGATGCCCTGCACAACCGGGCCGGGCTGCAGCTGGAATATGATGCCGCCATGACCCGCACGGCGGCACAGGCGTTCGATGCGCGCAGCGGCAATTGCCTGTCGCTGGTGCTGATGACGGCCGCACTGGCCAAGGAAATGGGACTCGATGTGCACTACCAGGTGGTGCTGGGAGAGGAAAGCTGGAGCCGCAGCAGCGGCATGTATTTCGTTGCCGGCCACGTCAATCTCACGCTGGAACGCCGCGCCATCGGCAATACCGTCGGCTACGAGGCCGATGCCATCCTGCTCATCGACTTCCTGCCTGGCGAAGACCTCACCGGCCAGCGCACGCAGGAAGTGCGCGAAGCAACCATCCTGGCCATGTACCTCAACAATCGCGCCGCCGAAACCATGGCCAGCGGCGAGCTCGATCAAGCCTACTGGTATGCGCGCGCCGCCATCCTGCAAGACCCCACGTTTGCGGGCGCCTTCAATACCCTGGGCATCATCCAGCTGCGCCACGGCGACGTCGAGCCGGCGCGGCGCACGCTCGCTTACGCGCTGGAACGTTCGCCATCGAACCCCGTGCTGCTGTCCAACCTGGCGCAAGCACTCGAGGGCCTGGGACGCGCGGACGAAGCGCAGCTGCTGCGGCGCAAATTGCTGGCCCTGCAGCCAGAGCCGCCGTTCCACTTTTTCAACCTGGGACAGCGCGCCATGGAAACCGCCGACTACCAGGAAGCGGCACGCCTGTTCAAGCGCGAGATCGCGCGCGACCCCTACTACCATGAATTCCACTTCTGGCTGGCGCAGGCGTATGCGCGCATGGGCCAGCTGGCGCAGGCCGGACGCCAGCTGGAACTGGCGATGGACAACAGCACCACGCGCCGCGAGCACGGGTTGTACGCGGCCAAGCTGCAGCGCCTGCGCGCCGCCACCGCGCATTAGCGCATCGGGCAGCGTCAGTCTTCCAGGAACATCTGCTGCAGGTCGTTCAGGAAGCACAATCCCCGTTCCGTCGGGCGGATGACCTGGTGGTCGCGGTACAGCAAGCCTTTCGCTTCGGCCGCATTGAGCGGCTGCTCGATGGCGTTGAGGGCCAGGCCCGTGCGCTCGGCGAACAGGTTTGGCGAAAAGCCCTGCGTCAGGCGCAGGGTATTGAGCATGAATTCAAAACCCATTTCCTCGCGCGCCAGTTCGCGCTCTTCCTGCACCGGGTTACCGGCCAGTACCGCGTCCATGTAGGCGCGCGGCTGCTTGTAGCGGGCCTGGCGCAGCACGCGGTGCGGGAACGATATCTTCGAATGCGCACCCGCGCCGATACCCAGATAGTCGCCGAATTCCCAGTAATTGCGGTTGTGCCTGGCCTGGCGGCCCGGCTGCGCATAGGCCGACACTTCATAGCGGCCGTAGCCCGCCTGCGCCGCGCGCGCGGCGACCATGTCGGCAATGTCCGCGCTCTCGTCGTCGTCCGGCAGCACGGGCGGATACTTGGCGAACAGCGTGTTCGGCTCCAGGGTCAGGTGATACAGCGACAGGTGCGGCGGCGCGAACGACAGCGCTGTTTCCAGGTCATGCCGCGCCTCGTCCAGCGTCTGCGTGGGCAGCGCGTACATCAGGTCGAGATTGAAATTGTCGAAATTGGCGTGCGCGATCTCCACCGCGCGGCGCGCCTCGTCGTCGTCGTGGATGCGCCCCAGCGCCTGCAAATGGCGGCCATTGAAGCTCTGGATGCCGATCGACAGGCGGTTGATGCCGCTGGCCCGGTAGGACTTGAATTTTTCCGCTTCAAAGGTGCCCGGATTGGCTTCCATGGTGATTTCGCAATCGGGCTCCAGCGGCAGCAGGGTGCGCACGTCCGACATCAAGCGGTCCAGGCCCGCCGCCGACATCAGGCTGGGCGTGCCGCCGCCGATGAAAATCGTGTGGATCTTGCGGCCCCAGATCAATGGCAGCGCCATTTCCAGGTCCAGCCGCAGGGCGGCCAGGTATTCGGCTTCCGGCAAGTCGCCGCGCACCTCGTGCGAATTGAAGTCGCAGTACGGGCATTTTTTCACGCACCACGGAAAGTGAATGTACAGCGACAGCGGCGGCAGGGCCGTCAGGTTCAGCGCGCCCGGCTGCAGGTACTTCAGGGCCGCCCCGGCCGCGCCGGAAATGCCTTCCTGCGGCGCGGGGGCGGCTCCGGGCCTGGCTGCCGACTTGGCAACGGCGCCCACCAGTTTGATCGGGATCATCGCAGCTTTTCCACCAGCGCGCGCAGGGCCTGGCCGCGGTGCGACAGCGCGTTCTTGTCATCGGACGTCAGTTCGGCCGCGCACTTGCCCAGCGCGGGAACATAGAAATGCGGATCGTAGCCGAAGCCGCCGTTGCCGCGCGGCGCGGCGATCATCTCGCCATTCCAGCGGCCGTCGGCGATCACCGGCTGCGGGTCGTCCGCATGGCGCACGTACACCAGCACGCAGTAGTAATACGCGGACTTGTCGGCATGCGCCTCGAGGTCGGCGATCAGCTTGGCGCTGTTGGCCGCATCCGATTTCGGCTCGCCCGCATAGCGGGCCGAGTACACGCCCGGCGCGCCGCCGAGCGCATTGACGCACACGCCGGAATCGTCGGCCAGCGCCGGCAAACCCGTCAGGCGCGACGCGTGGCGCGCCTTTTGCAACGCGTTTTCAACAAAGGTGTGGAACGGCTCGTCGCTTTCCGGGACGTCATACTCGCCCTGGGCGTGGACGGAAAAACCGATGGTCGAGAGCAGCTCGTTGAATTCCTTGAGCTTGCCGGCGTTGTTGGAGGCGAGGATGAGGCGTTGGGTCATGTCAGTAGTCCGGTTGAAGTGCCGACATTGTAAACCTTTTGCGCTCCCCTCACCTTGGCCCACCGCCACGCTCGACGGCGGCAAAAGCGGGCTTGTTGCCCGGCGCGGCGGGCGGCGATGTGTAAATCTGTGTAAAGATCAGATCCCCAAAGCCTGCTTCTGCATGGCGATCAGATCGGCGATGCCGCCCTGCGCCAGGTCCAGCAAGCGGTTCATGCCGGCGCGGTCGAACGCGGCGCCTTCTGCCGTGCCCTGCACTTCGATGAAGTGGCCCGCTTCCGTCATCACCACGTTCATGTCCGTGTCGCAGCCCGAGTCTTCCACGTAGTCGAGGTCCAGCACCGGCATGCCCTGGTAGACGCCCACCGAGATGGCGGCGACGAAGCTTTTCACGGGAATGGCGGTGATCGCGCCGCGTGCCTGCAGCTGGGTAAACGCGTCATACGCGGCCACCATGGCGCCCGTGATCGAGGCCGTGCGCGTGCCGCCGTCGGCCTGGATCACGTCGCAATCGAGGTGCAGGGTACGTTCGCCGAATGCCTGCAAATCGAAGGCGGCGCGCAGCGAGCGGCCGATCAGGCGCTGGATTTCCTGCGTGCGGCCCGACTGCTTGCCGCGCGCCGCTTCGCGGTCCATGCGCGTGTGCGTCGAGCGGGGCAGCATGCCGTACTCGGCCGTCAACCAGCCCTGGCCCTTGCCCTTCAGGAAACCCGGCACCTTGTCTTCGATGCTGGCGGTGCAGATGACCTTGGTGTCGCCGCACTCAATCAGCACCGAGCCTTCGGCATGCTTGGTGTACTGGCGGGTGATGCGGATGGCGCGCAGCGCATCAACGGCGCGGCCGCTCGGGCGGGATTCGAATGTCATGGGGATGTCCTGTGTGATTGGGGTTGCGGCAGCGATTCTACCACCGCGCGCCCGTCTATTTGCGGCCATGCAACAGCGCAGAGCGCAATGGCGGGCGGCGCACACATGATCCATACAATCCTGCCCCGCCAAACACAATTTTCTTTACAATGCCGTAAAACGCACACTATTCAGCAATTTTCAGGCCATCGGGCACTTCGGTCCTGTTTTGCGGCGCGGGCGGTATTGCCTGCGCTGGCTGATTAAGTGTATAAGTGACTGTATACAAGACCAAATCGGGGAATCCTTTGAGCATTTCAAGCATGACAGGCTACGCGGTTGCCACCAGCGAAGGTGCTGCAGGCACACTGACAATTGAAATCAAGAGCGTCAACTCACGCTTTCTCGACCTGCAATTCCGGATCAACGACGATCTGCGGGCCCTGGAGCCTGATTTGCGCGCCGCCGTCATGTCCGCCATCACGCGCGGCAAAGTCGAGGTACGCCTGAGCTTTGGCCGCAAGGCCGCGACGACCGGCACGCAAGCGCTGAACCTGCCCCTGCTGACCGAACTGGCGCGCCTGCAAAACGAAGTGGGCCAGCATTTTGTCTCCGCTCCCGTCATGACGGTGGCCGAACTGCTGCGCTGGCCTGGCGTCATCGAAGAAGCGCAAGTGGGACAAGAGTCCTTGCAGGCGGACGTGGGCGCGCTGACCCGCCGCACCGTGGCCGCCTTCGTCGACAGCCGCAAGCGCGAAGGCGCGGCGCTCGAAGCGGTGCTCGTGTCGCGCATCGAAGCGATGGAAGCCATCGTCAAGCGCATCACGCCATTGATACCGCAAGTGGTCGCGGCTTTCCAGCAAAAAGCCATCGAACGCATGCAGGACGCGCTGGGCCTGGCCAGCCAGGGCTCGAATTCGGCCCTGTCGCGCCAGGACGCCATGGAACGCATCCGCCAGGAAGTGATTTTGTACGGCATCCGCATCGATGTGTCGGAAGAACTGGCGCGCCTGTCGGCCCACCTGGGCGAAACGCGCCACATCCTCACCAAGGGCGGCCAAGTGGGCAAGCGCCTCGACTTCATGATGCAGGAACTCAATCGCGAAGCCAACACCTTGGGCGCCAAGGCCTCCGTCAAGGAACTGGCCGACGCCTCGATGGACTTGAAGCTGCTGATCGAGCAGATGCGCGAACAGGTGCAGAACCTGGAATAAGGGCCAGCCTGGCCAGGCATCCTCCATGCCGGCCGCTTTGGGACTGGCTCGCCGCCTTGCCTCTTGGTAAAATACCGGATTGGGCGCCGCTTGCGCAAGCACCGGCGCCAACAACACGATTATTGAAAGATCCGCATGAGCCACCCTACCGCCTTCTCCGGCAGCCTGTTCGTGGTTGCCGCGCCATCGGGCGCCGGCAAATCGACACTGGTCAATGCATTACTGGCGCAAGAGCCCGGCATCAAATTGTCGATCTCGACCACCACGCGCGCGCCCCGTCCGGGCGAGCAGCATGGCCGCGAGTACTATTTCACGACGGCGGAAGACTTTGTCGCGCGCGCCGACCAGGGCGAATTCCTGGAATGGGCGGAAGTGCATGGCAATTACTACGGCACCTCGCGCATCATGGTGGAACAGCAAATGGCCGCCGGCACCGACATCCTGCTGGAAATCGACTGGCAGGGCGCGCGCCAGGTGCGCAAGCAATTTCCCCGCGCGGCCGGCATTTTCATCCTGCCGCCGTCGATCGATGCGCTGGAAGAACGCTTGAACAAGCGCGGCCAGGACGAGCCGCACGTGATCACGCGCCGCCTGCTGGCGGCCGGCGGCGAAATCGCACACGCTCCCGAGTTCGAGTATGTTATTATCAATGAAGAGTTTACGGTCGCTTTGTCCGAACTGAGCGCGATCGTGAGAGCGGCCCGTTGCCGGTTTGCGCAACAAGCGGCCCGCAACGCATCGTTATTCGCCCAGCTGGGCCTGCACGCAGAATAATCGTCTCTGCACGCCAGTTCACACAGCACCACGCACACAAATTTAGGAGTTACCATGGCCCGTATCACAATCGAAGATTGCCTGAAGCAGATCCCTAACCGTTTCCAGCTGACCCTGGCTGCGACCTATCGCGCACGTCAGTTGTTGCAAGGCCACACCCCGAAGGTGGAAGCCAAGGACAAGCCTACCGTTGTCGCACTGCGTGAAATCGCTGCCGGTAAAGTCGGCATCGAAATGCTGAAAAAGGTCCCGATGTAATTGGGAACCCGCGTGCCGGAACAGTGCTGACCCCTGGTTCTACCGTATCCTTTATTCACACTGTGAAGCAACGCGACGTTTTATGAGTCTGACCCCAGCCGACACGACTTCCGCAGCACTGCCGCCCCTGGCCCCGCGCCAGGCGGCAAAATCGCAGGGCGCTTCCGCGCCCGGCACCGGCACGTCCGGCGGCAACACCCCCGCAGCACCGCCAGCGCCCGCCCTCGGCGTGGCCTCCGTCAGCCATCTGGCCGACAAGCTGGCCGAATACCTTTCCCCCGCCGACCTGAAAAAAGTCAAGGAAGCCTACCGCTTCTCCGACGAAATGCACCTGGGCCAGATGCGCCGCTCGGGCGAGCCGTATATCTCGCATCCGATCGCCGTCGCCGAAATCTGCGCCGACTGGAAGCTCGACGCGCAAGCCATCATGGCCGCCCTGCTGCATGACGTGATGGAAGACCAGGACGTCAAGAAGGATGAATTGATCGAGCGCTTCGGCGCACCGGTCGCGCACCTGGTCGACGGCCTGTCGAAGCTGGAAAAGATCGAATTCCAGAGCCAGATCGAAGCACAGGCGGAAAACTTCCGCAAGATGCTGCTGGCCATGGCGTCCGACGTGCGCGTGATCCTCATCAAGCTGGCCGACCGCCTGCACAATATGCGCACGCTGGACTTCATGACGGCGGCGAAAAAGCGCCGCATCGCCAGCGAGACCATGGAAGTGTACGTGCCGATCGCGCACCGCCTCGGCCTGAACAACATCTACCACGAGCTGCAGGACCTGTCGTTCTCGCACCTGTACCCGATGCGCTACCGCACCCTGGCGAAAGCCGTCAAGGCGGCGCGCGGCAACCGGCGCGAAGTGGTCAACAAGATCATGGAAGCGGTGAAAAGCACCCTGTCCATGGCCGAACTCGAGGCCGACGTCACGGGCCGCGAAAAGACCCTGTACGACATCTATAAAAAGATGCGCAGCAAGCATTTGTCGTTCTCGCAAGTGCTGGACGTGTACGGCTTCCGCGTGGTGGTGGGCAGCTTTGCCGACTGTTACGTCACCCTGGGCACCCTGCACAGCCTGTACAAGCCCATGCCGGGCAAGTTCAAGGATTACATCGCGATCCGCAAGCTGAACGGCTACCAGTCGCTGCACACGACCGTCATCGGTCCGTACGGCACGCCCGTCGAATTCCAGATCCGCACGCAGGAAATGCACCGCACGGCCGAGTCGGGCGTGGCGGCGCACTGGCTCTACAAGAGCGGCGAATCGAATCCGTCCGACCTGCAGCAGCGCACGCATGCGTGGCTGCAATCGCTGCTCGACATCCAGCAGCAGACGGGCGACTCGGCCGAATTCCTCGAACACGTCAAGGTCGACCTGTTCCCCGATTCCGTCTACGTGTTTACGCCGAAGTCGAAGATCATCGCCCTGCCGCGCGGCGCCACGGCCATCGACTTCGCCTACTCGATCCACACGGGCATCGGCGACCAGACCGTGGCCGTCAAGATCAACAACGAAACCTCGCCCTTGCGCACCGAGCTGCACAATGGCGACATCGTGGAAATCATCACCGATTCCTCGTCGCGCCCCAGCCCGACGTGGCTGTCGTTCGTGCGCACCGGCAAGGCCCGTTCGGCCATCCGCCACCATCTGCGCACGATCAACCTGCCCGAATCGATCGCCCTGGGCCAGCAGCTGCTGTCGCAGGCGCTGCACACCCTGAACATCGACGCCGACCTGCAAGCACCGCTGGTCGAACGCCTGCTCAACGAATCGAGCGCCAATTCCATGGACGAGCTGTACGCGGACATCGGCATCGGCAAGCGCATGGCCACCCTGGTGGCACGCCACATTTTTGGCTTGATCGGCGGCGAAGCGGCCAGCATGCCCGTGGAACACAACAGCGGCAGCGAACTCGACCCTGTCACCATCTGCGGCAGCGAAGGCGTCTCCGTGCAACTGGCGCCATGCTGTTTGCCGATTCCGGGCGACCAGATCATCGGCCAGCTGCGCCGCGACCAGGGCTTGCTCGTGCACACGAGCGACTGCTCGCAAGCGAAACGCCAGCGCGCCAAGGAACCGGACCGCTGGATCGCAGTGCGCTGGGGAACCGAACTGAACCGCCGCTTCGACTGCCGCATCAAAGTGCTGATCAACAGCGAGCGGGGCATCCTCGCCCGCGTGGCCGCCGAAATCGGCGAATCCGACGCCAACATCATCTATGTGGGCATGGACGAAGACAAGGACAACGTCCTCGACCAGCTGCGCTTCACCGTGCAGGTCAAGGACCGGGTCCACCTGGCGGCCCTGCTGCGCAATGTGCGCCGCGTGGCTGGCGTGAACCGCATCCTGCGCGAGCGTAACTGATTCACGCGGCAAAAAGCTGGGATCAGACCCGCCGGGTCTGACCCCGGATCTCCGCTGCGGGCTACCGGTTCAGTTCCGCAACGCGTCGTAAAAACGCCTGATCCCCCACCGCAAATTCAGCATTGACTGCTTCTCGCAGTTGTCCGATGCAGCGATCGCCTAATTCATCCTGAAATAACGATTGGTATGTCTTTTGCCGCTCAAGCACATCACATCCAAGTTGCATATATAAAGAATGCGGAGACAGCAGATCATCATGCACGCCCTGCGCATTGCTTCGATAACTGGACCAGCAATATTGACCAGGCAATGCCACGATACCGGCCCTGACAGGGTTAAGTTCGATATAGCGCTGGCAAATCAATAAATAACGCTCGCCCTGTACCAGGCAAGATTTGTAGCGGCCCTCCCACAAACTGCCGGTGCGGCCATAACGCCAGTTGAAATACTGCACATAACGCTGGTTCAGCATTTTCATCAGCAACGACAGGGACGTTGTGCTTTGCGTGGAAAGCAATAGATGCACATGATTACTCATCAGCACATACGCATGCAGATGGCATGGTGCAAGCGCCAAACAACTGTGCAGATAATCCAGATAACGCTGCTTGTCTTGCCCATCAAGAAAGCAGGCTTGGCGATTCACGCCACGTTGCACCACATGTAAGGGAACGCCGGGCAAGACGAGCCGAAGGCGACGGGGCATGGCAACTCCTGATACCAACTGAATGGTCAGTGTGCCAGCGCGCGCCTCTGGCGTCCTGCGTCACCGCAAGCTTACCCCTCCCCCGGCGCCGGATACGTCACTTCCAGCAACTCCAGTTCCTGCTCGCCCAGCGGCGTGGTGAGGGTGATCACGTCGCCTTCGCGCGCCTTGGTGATGGTGCGGGCCATGGGCGAGACCCAGCTGATCTTGCCGTTCAGGGGATCGAACTCGTCGATGCCGACGATGGTGATGGTGTGCGTTTCGCCGTCGCTGGTGCGGTAGCTTACCGTGGCGCCGAAGAAGACCTGGTCGTTGCCATGGTGCACGCTGGGGTCGACGATGGCGGCCAGGTCCATGCGTTTGGTGAGAAAGCGGA
This sequence comes from Janthinobacterium sp. EB271-G4-3-2, assembly GCF_020858035.1. Taxonomy (NCBI): domain Bacteria; kingdom Pseudomonadati; phylum Pseudomonadota; class Betaproteobacteria; order Burkholderiales; family Oxalobacteraceae; genus Janthinobacterium; species Janthinobacterium sp. EB271-G4-3-2. The sequence goes on from NZ_JACYMG010000003.1 coordinate 311,105, forward strand.
TGCGGCGGTCGATTTCGCGCAGGCGGCGCTTGCCGTAGATATAGTCGCCATTTTCCGAACGGTCGCCATTCGACGCCGCCCAATGGACGATGCGCACCACTTCCGGACGGTCGACGTCGATCAGCTGCAGCAGTTCTTCCTTGATGCGCTGATAACCGGCCGGCGTGATGTAGTTCTTGGCGCCGGCGGGAATGGCCAGCGCCAGCGCGGCCGCTTCTTCATCGTCGTCGTTGTCGGATTCTTTTACAAAGGCTTTATTCATCCGCCTATTGTAGCCCCGCCAGGGAGCCGCAGGCACACGGGATGCGGGGCGGGCCGGCTTTTTTGACGTATCATCGTGGCAATCGCGGCAAACCTGCGCCGCACACGGAGACGGATGAAAAAATTCTACAGAGTCAGGCGCTGGCTGTTCGCGCCGCTGGTCTACCTGGCCGCCATCTTCCTGCTGATCGAGGAATGGCTGTGGGCGACCGGGGCCCGCATCATGCAGGTGATCGCGCAGTTTCCGCCCCTGCATGCGCTCGAAGCGTGGATCAGGCGCCTGCCGCCGTACTGGGCGCTGGCCATCTTCGTGCTGCCGGCCGTGCTGCTGTTTCCCGTCAAGCTGCTGGCCCTGCTGGCGATCGCGCGCGGCCATGCGTTTTCCGGCATCGGCGTGATCGTCATCGCCAAGCTGGGCGGCGCGGCCGCCGTGGCGCGCCTGTACAGCCTGACGCGCCCTACCCTGCTCAGTTTGCCGTGGTTTGCGCGCTGGCATGGCTTGTTCATGGAAACCAAGGACCGCTGGATCGCCCGCCTGCGCGCCACGCGTCCATGGCGCCGAGTCAGCCGGCTGTCGGCCGCGCTGGGCCGCGCCCGCCGCGCCTGGTGGCAGCGCTTGCGCAAAGGTACGCCAGGGCGCCATAATTCCCGCCCTGCCAGGGTGCTGCGCCGCTTCGCCGCCTTCTGGCGCGCCCGCCGCTGATGAAAAAAGGCCACTCCATGCACGACACTCCCCGGCTGGCGCCCGCCCTGCGCGCGGCGGCGCCGGAGATCTACCTGTACGACGCGTCCAGCTTGCAATTGCTGGACGCCAACGATGCCGCCTGCGACAACTTGCAGTACGCGCGCAAGCAATTGCTGGCGCTGACGCCCTTCACGCTGGCGCCGCAGCTCGACGCGCAGCAGCTGGCCGCCGTGCTGGCCACCCTCGACGACAGCATCGGCGCGCAAGCGCTGCTGCACGTGCAGCAGCGCCGCCGCGACGGCAGCCTGTATTCGCTCAGCCTGCATTTGTCGCGCGCCAACCGCCACGGCCGCGCCCTGCTGCTGGCCGAGGGCGAGGACTTGCGCACGCCGCAGGCGACGGCCGCCGCCCTGGCGCAGGTGCAGTCGCGCTTCAACGCCATCGTATCGAATACGCCGGGCCTCGTGTACCAGTTCTGCCTGCATGCGGATGGACGGGCATCGTTTGCCTACCTGAGCGACGGTTGCCAGGCCCTGCTGGGCCTGAGTCCGGCACAGCTGCACGCGCGCCCGGAACTGTTTTACCAATTGATACTGGCCGACGACCGCGCCTCGTATCTTGAATCGATGCAGGCGTCGAAAAACGCCTTGTGGAGCTGGAACTGGGAAGGCCGCATCTGGATCGATGCCTGGAAGGACGTCAAATGGATCAACCTGCGCTCCACGCCGCGCGCGCTGGCCGACGGCACGGTGCAGTGGGAAGGCATCATGACGAATATCACGGAAAGCCGGCTCGAACAGATCGAAGTGCGCCAGTCGCGCGCCCGCCTGGCCGAGCTGACCGCGCATATCGACAAGGTCAAGGAGCACGAACGCACGCGCCTGGCGCGCGAACTGCACGATGACCTGGGCGGCAACCTGACGGCCATCAAGATGGCCTTGGCCATGCTGGCGCGCCGCCTGCCGCCGGACGACCCGCAGTTGCAGGAAAAGGCCGACTATGTCGACGCCCTGGTCGACCGCAGCATCGATGCCGTGCACCGCATTTCTCTGGACTTGCGCCCGTCCATGCTGGACCTGGGCCTGGTCGCCGCGCTGGACTGGCAAGTCAAGGAATTCGCGCGCCAGGCCGGCATCGAGTGCCAGTTCATTTCGAACCGCCAGCACATCGACCTCGAACTGGACCAGGCGACCAGCCTGTTCCGCATCGCCCAGGAAGCGCTGACGAATATCGCCAAGCATGCGCAGGCGAGCAAGGTCAGCGTGCGCCTGGCCCGGCAGCGCCAGCATATCAGCCTGTCGATCGCCGACAATGGCGTCGGCATGCGCCTGTCCGACCGCGCCAAGCCGCAATCGTTCGGCATCCGCGGCATGACAGAACGGGCCAGCGCGCTGGGCGGCACCCTGAGCCTGATGGATGGGCCGGGCGGCGGCACCATCTTGAGCATAAAAATCCGGCTGACCACGGCGCGAGAGGCGATAATAGCGGCTGCAGCCAGTGCGCCAGCGCACAGCGGGCCGCCGCCAGACGCGGCCTAGTGGGTGAATCAGATAGGAAACAACGCAGTCATGAAAGAAAAAGCCACCATCCGGGTATTCATCGCCGACGATCATGCGATCGTGCGCGAAGGCTTGAAGCAAATCCTCGCCGACACGAAGGACATCATCGTGGCCGGCGAAGCCGAAAATGGCCACGACGCCATCAAACTGTTCCGCGGCTCGAAATGCCAGGTGTTGCTGCTCGACATCTCCCTGCCCGACCGCAGCGGCATCGAGGTGCTCAAGCAGATCAAGAAGGAAAAGCCGGAACTGGCCGTGCTGATGCTGTCCATGCACCGCGAGGACCAGTACGCCATCCGTTCGCTCAAGGCGGGCGCGGCCGGTTACCTGACGAAACAGAGTGCGCCGCGCGAACTGGTCACGGCCATCCGCCAGGTGGCGCAGGGCCTGAAATACATCAGCGCCTCGCTGGCGCAGGAACTGGCCAACACGGTGGGCGAAGACCACGAAACGGCCTTGCACGACACCTTGTCTGACCGCGAATACCAGACCCTGGTCATGATTGCCTCGGGCAAGGCGGTAGGCGCCATCGCCGAGGAGCTGAAATTGTCCGTGAAAACCATCAGCGAATACCGCGCCCGCTTGCTGGTCAAGATGAAACTCAAGAATAGCGCCGAACTGACGCACTACGCCATCCGCAACCAGCTGGTGGATTGACGTAAAGCGGCATGCCCGCTGGCATCGGGCGAATTGGCAGGACTTCTCCTTGCTTCTCGCACAATAAGTTCTTTGCCAACTCGCATATCATGAGGATAATGAGAAATATCTGAAAAGGCTGTGCCTACATGTCCAGTAAATTGCCATCTTCCCCAGCAAGCGCTCCCGCTGGCGCCACGAATACCGCCGCCGCGATGAACCCGGCCGATATCGCCCGCGAAGCGTTTCGCCGCCTGGCCACGCGCCGCATCGCCCCGACGCCGAGCGCCTACCGCGATATCTACAATGAAATCGCCGGCATCAGCGAAGCGGCGGACAGCCCTGTAGCGCCGGGTGCCGTGCTGGCAGCGAGCGCACCCACGGAGAGCGGCGCGGAAAACGTCCTGACGCAATTTGCCGCCAAGATGAGCGAATCGGCGGGCGAACTGGGCGACTTTGGCAAGCGTTTCCAACGCGCACTGAAAGCGCGCGACTGGGACAGCTATGCGCGCACCCTGGCGCAGCTGGCGGAAAAACAGGTGAAGAAAGGCGGCGGCATCGAATTGCCGCCCCTGCCGGACGGCGAACAGACGCGCACCCTGCGTGAATTGCTCAGCCGCACCCTGGGCTTTGCCGTCGCCACATTGCTGACGGGCACGCCCGCGCTGGTGGAGGAGGCGGAGTCCTTGGGCGCGGCCATCAAGCTGGCGCACACGGAAGAAGCGCTGAACGAAGCGGCCCTGCGCCTGAAACAGCTGTGCTACCAGATCGAACTGAAAAGCGGCGACACGGCCGAGCAGCAGGAATTGCTGCTGCGCCTGTTCAAGCTGCTGCTCGACAACGTCAGCCAATTGCTCGACGACGACAGCTGGCTGCGCGGCCAGGTCGATGCCGTGCAAAACCTGATCGCCGGCCCGCTCGACCAGCGCGCGCTGGAAGACGCCACGCGCAGCCTGAAGGAAGTCATCTACAAGCAAAGCCAGCTCAAGCACAGCCTGTCCGACGTCAAACTGACGGTCAAGAACATGATGATGACCTTCATCGACCGCCTGGGGCAAGTGGCGGCCAGCACGGGCGACTTCCATGAAAAGATCGGCGGCTATTCGGAAAAGATCAGCCAGGCGGAAAATATCAGCGAGTTGAACAGCGTTCTCGACGAAGTCTTGCGCGAAACGCGCATGGTGCAGAACGAGGCCTTGCGCGCGCGCGACAAGATGGTGCTGGCGCGCCAGGAAGTGCAGGATGCGGAACAGCGCATCCACACGCTGGAAGCGAAGCTCCAGCATATGAGCGAACTGGTGCGGGAAGACCAGCTGACGGGCAGCCTGAACCGCCGCGGCCTGGACGACGTGTTCGAACGCGAGACGGCCCGCTCGGACCGCCGCGGCACGCCGCTGTGCATCGCCATGCTGGACCTGGACGATTTCAAGCGCCTGAACGACACCTACGGCCACCTGGCCGGCGATGCCGCGCTGAAGCACCTGGTGAAAATCGTCAAGGAAACCCTGCGCTCGATGGACGTCATCGCCCGCTTTGGGGGCGAGGAATTCCTCATCCTGCTGCCGGAAACGACGGTCGAGGCGGCCTCATCGACGATGACGCGGCTGCAACGCGAACTGACCCGGCATTTCTTCCTGCACGACAACGAAAAAGTCTTGATCACCTTCTCCGCCGGCGTGGCCCTGCGCCTGCCCAATGAAGACCAGGCCGAGCTGGTCAAGCGCGCCGACCGCGCCATGTACCAGGCCAAGCAGACGGGCAAGAACCGGGTGGTTGTGGCGGACTGAACCACTACATACGGTACGTGCCAACGAAAATGCCGCTCATCGAGCGGCATTTTTGCATTCCGGCGCCACTGGGGCGCCTGGCGCGAGCATCAACGGTACGGATGCTCGTCGGCAAAGAAATCGATCAAGCCGCCTTCGTGCTCGATCAGGATGGACTTGGCAACGATGCCCTCGCGCGCCATTTCGGCCGCGATATCGCGCGCGCGCCACTGCGTGGGGATGATGACCACGTCGACGGGATCTGTTTTCAGCACGTCGCGGTAGACGATTTGCTGGCCCAGGCCCGGCACGAAGGTGCCGGCCTTGTCCGGATCGGAATCGACCACCAGCGGGAAGCGCTGCGCGTCGGCGCCGAACTGGTGCATGAAGGCGGCGGCCTTGCCCGTGCCCCCCCAGATGGCCACGCGCTGGCCGCCGCTAGACAATGTGTCGAGCTGGGCGGCAATGTTCTTGCGGCTGCGCTGGGCGGCGACGGCAAACGCATTGCTGTGGCGCACCTGCTCGCGCAGGGCCTTCGGAATCTGCAGGCGCACCAGCGCATACACCACTTCACCGTCATAGCCATGCGCCAGCTGCACCACCTCGCCTGCGCGCTGCATCAGGGTGCGGAACGATTCCGTCGTGAAATGCGACATGTGTTCATAGAAGAAATCGGCCAGGCGGCCTGTGGCGAAGACCCGGTCGATGCACGGCACTTCGGCAAACAGCCAGATTGGCTTGTCCGAGCGCGAAGCAGCCCACGCCATCTGCTCGACCAGCGAAGCGGGATCGGTCAGGTGTTCCAGCACATGGCGGATCACCAGCGCATCGGGCGCGAACTCGGGTACGTCCTGCAGCGGCTGGAAATAGCGCGCGTGAAACTCCACGCCGCGGCCCGTTTCCGGCGTGGCATTCGGATCGAAACCGATGAAACGCCCCTGCTCGCCGCGGACATCGGCCAGCGCGCGCACGAAATGGCCTTCGCCGCAACCGATGTCGATCACCGTCGGCGAGGCCGGCAGCTGGGCCAGCAGCACGTCGCGCGTATCGGCCAGGTGGCCCTTCCAGATGCCGCCCTTGTTGAACATGCGGTTGGGATTGTTTTGGTAGGGAATGGCGTCATAGGAAAACGCGCGGTTCCATACGTGCGTGCACTGCGGGCATTGCACGAAATCATGCGGTTGCACGGCCATTGCCTGTGCTTCGGCCGCGCTGGCTGGCCAGCCCAGGGTGGCCAGCGCCTGCTGGCCGCCATCGAAAAACGCCGCCGCCACGCTATGCGCGCAGACGGGACAGACTGCCGGGACTAATTGCTGTTTCATGCAAAGATCACTTTCTTGAAGTAGGCGATGGTTTCTTTCAAGCCATCATGCAGGCTTACCGCCGGTTCCCATTCCAGGGCGGCGCGCGCCTTGGCGATGTCGGGCTGGCGGCGCACGGGGTCGTCGGCCGGCAAGGGGCGGAAGACCAGTTCGCTTTTCGATTCCGTCAGGCGCAGCACCAGCTCGGCCAGTTCGCGGATGGTGAATTCGGCGGGATTGCCCAGGTTCATGGGGCCGATTTCCTGCGTCTGGTTCATCATGCGCACCATGCCTTCGATCAAGTCATCGACATAGCAGAACGAGCGCGTCTGCTGGCCGTCGCCGTACAGGGTGATCGGGTCGCCGCGCAGCGCCTGCACGATGAAGTTGCTGACCACGCGGCCATCGTTCGGATGCATGCGCGGGCCATAGGTATTAAAGATGCGCACGACGCGGATATCCACGGCCGACTGGCGGTGGTAATCGAAGAACAGCGTTTCGGCGCAGCGCTTGCCCTCATCGTAGCAGGCGCGCGGGCCGATCGGATTGACATGGCCCCAGTAATCCTCGCGCTGCGGATGCACTTGCGGATCGCCATACACTTCCGAGGTGGACGCCTGCAGGACGCGCGCGCGCTTGCGCTTGGCCAGGCCCAGCATGTTGATGGCGCCCAGCACCGAGGTCTTGGTGGTCGAGGTCGGATCATTCTGGTAATGCACGGGGCTGGCCGGGCAAGCCAGGTTGTAGATGCGGTCCACTTCCACGTACAGCGGCAGCCACACGTCGTGGCGCAGCAGCTCGAAGCGCTTGTGGCCCAGCAGGTGGCGGATATTGTCCTTGCTGCCCGTGTAGAAATTATCCACGCACAGCACGTCGTGGCCATCGGCGATCATGCGGTCGCACAGGTGCGAGCCGAGGAAGCCGGCACCGCCGGTAATCAGGGTAGTACGGGCCATCATTGTTCTCCTGCGTTGTCAATCACAGCCATCCGCGCCCGCCACATGCCCCACATGGCGTCTTCGAAATGGCGCGCAAAACGGGGCGCGTCGTACAGGGGCGAGGCCAGCACCTGGTCGCGCAAGCCGGCGCGCAGGGCGGCCAGCTGCGCCAGGTCGCCGGCTTTCTGGGCTGCAATGGCCACATAATCATCATCGTTCGTGGCAACCCAGTCCGGCAAGCCCGCATTGTGCATGACAGACTCGCCCAGATGCGACAGGAAGCATTCGCCGCAACGCGTAACGATGGGCAAGCCCATCCATAATGCTTCCATGCTGGTCGTGCCGCCCGGATACGGGAAGGGATCGAGCACGATGTCGGCTTGCTGGTAGGCGGCCAGCAGCTCGGCGCGCGGCGCGGAACCTTCCAGGCGCAGGCGTTCGGCGCCGATGCCATGGGCGGCAAAACGTGCCAAGGTGCGGCTGCACACGCCGGCGTCAGTCAATTGCAATGTTTTCAGGAACAGTCGGGAACCGGGCACGGCGTGCAAAATCCGGGCCCATACGGCCACCACGCCATCATTCATCTTGTTCAGTTTATTGAAGCAGGCAAACGTGACAAAGCCATTTTCCAGAGCGGGCAACGGGCTGACGGAAATATCAAAGGCCGGCGGACTGAAACACAGATAACTGTCCGGCATGTGCCACAGTGTTTCCGTGAAGGCCGCACTTTCTTCCAGTGGCGCGACAAAGCGGTCGCCCAGCAAATAATCCATCTGCTGCACGCCCGTGGTAGCGAAGTAGCCGAGCCAGGTCGCCTGCACGGGGGCGGGTCGCCAGGCAAACAGCGGCAGGCGGTTATCGGCCGTATGGCCGGCCAGGTCGAGCAAAACATGCACGCCATCGGCTTCGATCATTTTCGCGGCTTCCTCGTCTGTCTTGTCGACAAGAGGACGCCAGGCGGAAAAATAAGGAGCGATGCGGTCCGTCAATTCATCCACCTTGATCACGGTGGGATAGGCAATTATTTCGACTCGCCGCGTGTTCAGCGATGCCAGCATGCTTTCCAAAAAATACCCGACCGGATGCTTGCGCAAGTCGCCCGAGACGACGCCGATGCGCAAGCGCGCGGCATCGCGCCGACACGACCAGGTTTTGAAGGGCTTGCTGGCACAGGACGCCACGGCTTTGCCATAGCGCCTGGCTTCAGCCAGATGGCGGCCGGCCGCACTCATGGCACTGTAACTTTGCAGCATCAGCAGATTGCTATGCGCACTGAAAAATTCAGGCATCATGGTGATCGCCCGGCGATAGCTCAATTCAGCGGGGCCGAGCCGTCCCAATTCCTGCAGGACCAATCCCATATTGTTCTGCACTTCTACATCGCGCGGCAATAAGCGGACGGCTTTCTGCATGCATGGCAAGGCAGGCCTGAGGCGCCCCTGCATCAACAACGCAAGGCCAAGCATCTTCCAGGCCACACCGTCATTCGCCTTGCGGCGGGTCAACGAGCGCGCCTCGCGCTCCAGCTCCGGATACCGTTGCTGGTCAAACAGGATCGTCATGGCTTCCGAGCGCGGCCTCTCCGATGGAGCTGCCACATTTTCTGGCTCAGGCTGTGGTGATGCGGTGGGCCCTGGCACGCCATTCATGCGCGCGGTCAATTCCTGCTGCAGGCGGTCGGTGTCCAGGCTGTCGAGACCATGCTGGCGCCCGAGCGCCAACATTTGCTGGGCTGTTTCATATTGCTCAGCCACTGTCAGTGCTTCAATATAATCAAGCCAGCTCGTGGCCTGGTCCGGGTGTGCGCCCAGCACGACAGCAAAATAAGGCACGGCAGCGGCCGCATCGCCGACCCGCATGGACAACAAGCCAAGTTGACGATTGGCAAATGGTTCCTGCGGCGCCAGTTCCAGTACTGCCAGAAACAATTGTGCGGCCACGTCCAGTTCGCCGTCACGCAAATGCTGCTGCGCCATCTGCAGCGCCGCATCGATGGTCTGTGCCACTTCGTGCCCCTGCGGCGCGGGGGTGGAGCTGTTTGAGTCCATTTCAGTCGTTGTCATAAAAACCCGAGGTTAGGCCACGTAACGCTGCCACGACAGCCATGGCAGGCGGAATGTGCGATATGGAAACAATATTACCAGTTGCTCCATGGCGCAAGACGACGAGCATAGGGGGAAAGGGGCGGCTTATAGATGCTTTACAGAATGGCGATACTGGCCAGCCTGGCCGGCCAGGCGGGGAAACAGGGGCGCGAAAAGGTGAAAATAAATCTTTTTACGCCCTCAAGTTTTGTTTTTTCCTGCCGTCTAGCGTGCCGCACTGCGGAAAAATGAGGGTAAAAAAATAAAATAAAGAATGTTTTTCCCTATCAACTTTTTCAGGCAGCCACCGATAAACATTACAACGACGGTTTGATTGCTTCAAAGTACAGAGGCAGACCAACGTGAATAGCACATAGCGCAATGTAATACCTGTCTGGAGAATTAAAATGGCTGCAGTAATTAACACCAACATCGCTTCCCTGAACTCGCAACGCAACCTGTCGACCTCGCAATCGGCCTTGACCACCTCGCTGCAACGCCTGTCCTCCGGTCTGCGTATTAACAGCGCCAAAGACGATGCCGCCGGCCTGTCGATTTCGGACCGCATGACGTCGCAAATCAACGGCATGACGCAAGCCACCCGCAACGCCAACGACGGCGTATCGCTGGCGCAAACGGCCGAGGGTGCACTGTCGAGCTCGGGCGACATCCTGCAACGCATCCGCCAACTGGCCGTGCAATCGTCGAACGCCACCAACTCGGCCAGCGACCGTCAAGCGCTGCAAACCGAAGTCGGCCAGCTGAACTCGGAACTGAACCGTATCGCCACCACCACCTCGTTCAACGGCCAGGCTTTGCTGGACGGCACGATGGGTACGGCCAACTTCCAGGTCGGCGCCGATGCCAACCAATTGATTTCGGCCAATGGCGCGAACTTCCTGACCAGCACCTACGGTAACAACCGCGTGGAAAATGCTGCAGTGCAAGCATCGACGGCCAGCAACGCTATCGCTTCCGGCAAGCTGGCAATCTCGGGCAAGTTTGGCGCCGCCACCGTCGACACCACGACCACGTCGTCGGCCAAGTCGGTTGCCGCCGCAGTGAACGCCAAGACCGCCAACACCGGCGTGACGGCTGAAGCCCGCACCGACGTCAACCTGAACCTGGGCGCTGAAGCGTACTCGTTCAAGATTGCCTCGGACAATGCTACTGACGTGACCGTATCGTTCGCCGTCACCGGCGCCGCCAACACGGCCACCGACTTTGCCGCCGGTATCAACGCGATCAATGCGCAAACGGCCAAGACAGGCGTGACCGCCCAGTATGATGCATCGCAAGGCGGCATCAAACTGAGCAACGCTACCGGTGCGGATATCAAGATCACCAACGGCACCAATGCCAACGTCAAGCTGGAAGTATCCACCTACGATGCGGCTGGCGTAAAAGTGGCTACCCCCTTCACGGCAGCTACCGCAGCTAACGGTGTTGCAACTGCCAACGGCCGCGTCACCTTCGACGGCGACAGCAGCTTCTCGGTCAGCGAAACAGCCGCAACCGGCCTGAAACTGACGGGTGCAGCCGCTGTGGGCGCCAACCAGGGCTCCACCCTGAAAGCTGTCTCGACACTGGACGTCACCACGTTCGAAGGCGCCCAGCTGGCACTGAAGATCACGGATGCAGCCTTGTCCACGGTCAACAGCCAACGCGCCCAGTACGGTGCTTTGCAATCGCGCTTCTCTTCGGCGATCAGCAACCTGCAATCGACGACGGAAAACCTGTCGGCTTCGCGCAGCCGCATCGTCGATACCGACTTTGCTGCAGAAACGGCCAGCATGACCCGTGGCCAGATTCTGCAACAAGCTGGTACCGCCATGCTGGCGCAAGCGAACTCGCTGCCAAACGGCGTGCTGAGCCTGCTGCGCGGCTAATCTTCGATTAGCAACGCTACATCGCTGGACTCAGGTTCCCCTGCCGGATTTCTTCGGCAGGGGAATTTTCACTAGGGGAGCAACATGACTATCGACACCATCGCTGCCGCCTCCGCAGCGCGCATCGACAAGAACTACCCATCCGCGGAACCGGCCACCACGCGCCCGCAGGCGGCACGTAACGCGAGCACCGGCATCGACGCGACGACCAGCAAAACCAAGGAACCGAGCCGCGAAGAGCTGGACCAGGCCGTTTCGGAACTGAACCAGTCGCCACAGGTCAAAACCCAGGGCTTGCAATTTTCCATCGACGAAGACAGCCAGCGCACCGTGGTCAAGATCATCGACCAGGAAACGCAGGAAGTCCTGCGCCAGATCCCCACCCGGGAAGCGCTGGAAATCGCCAAGTCCTTTGCTTCGGCAAAAGGCCAGCTGATCAGCCAAAGCGCATAATCCATGCCGACAGCAAGCGCAGGGCCAGTGCAATATAGCAACATAGCAACGGAACCGCGAACAAGGGCCAGCCAGCCACACCTGGACTGGCCCTGTTTTTTAGTGCACTCCACATAACAAAACCCCGCCATTGCGCCCCGCCTGTTCTGCCAGCTGAAAACAGGACCATAAAAGCCCCTCTCAAGTCCTGATTGATTCTGCCGATAACAGCTTATATTAGTGTTTTCCTAGGAGCATGTAGTGGCCATCTCACCAACCTTATCCTCCCCAGGCATCGGCAACAGCACGCTGGACGTCACCGCCCTCATCGATAAGCTGATGACAGCTGAAGCACTGCCCCTGGCATCGTATGACAAGAAAACCGCTTCCTACCAGGCCAAGCTGAGCGCGCTGGGCACGCTGAGCGGCGCCGTGGGCGCCTTCCAGACCTCTCTCTCGGGCTTGAGCAACAGCAACAGTTTCCGCGCCGTCTCGGCGATGCCTGCCGACCCTCTGGTGTTCACGGCCTCGGCTGGCGCCAAGGCCGTGGCCGGCAATTACAATATCAATGTCAGCCAGCTGGCGCAGTCGCAAACCTTGACCTCGGCCGGCTACGCCAGCAAGATTTCCACCATCGGCTCGGGCGCCAAGACCACCATTTCCTTCCAGTTGGGCAATGTTACCGGTGGTATCTTCGGCATGAAAGGTACGGCGCTCAGCGGTACCACTTTGCAAAACGGCATCAACAACGGCTCCCTGACCCTGAATGGCACGGCCATTCCCACCGATAGCACGACCAAGAGCACGCGCGCGCTGGCCGAAGCCATCAATGCCAAGAGCAGCACCACGGGCGTGACGGCAACGGCGCAGCCGGCCGCCAGCAACGCCACCCTGTTCGCCGGCTATGGCAATGTTGCCACGGGAGCCGACGGCACCTATGCGCTGTCCGTCGGCGGCGTCAATATCGTTACGCAAGGCAATGGCGTGGCTGCGGGTGCCGGTATTACGGGCGCCTCGCTCGACACCACCCTGGCCGGCCCGAACGCCGTCTCGAACGCGCTGGCAGAAGCGAACATCACCGTCACCGGCAAGGCTGCCGACGGCACCCTGCAATTTACGCGCGCCGACGGCTCCAACATCCAGATCGAGGAAGTGGTCACGGGCGACGTCAAGGGCGGCATCGGCCATGCGTCCACGGCCACCAACACGGGCTTTAATGTCACCGTCGCCAGTTCCATCACGCTCGCCTCAACCAATGGCAGCCCCATCACGGTTGCCGGCAGCAATCCGGCGGCGGCCGGGCTGACGGCCGGTGCCGGCGGTGCGTATATCGGCAGCGGCTTTACCCAGGATGCGACGCAGGCGACCGGCACGGTGGTCATCGATTCGACAAACAACTCGCTGCAAGGCATCCGCGACGCCATCAACAATGCGGGCCTGGGCGTGACCGCCAGCATCGTTTCCGATGGTTCGGACAAGCCGCACCATCTGGTGCTGAGCTCGTCGAAGTCGGGTGCCAACTCCTCCATGAAGATTTCGCTGAGCGGCAGTGAGGGCCAGCCCGCCGACAGCGCGCTGAGCGACTTGCTGTCCTACGACGCGTCGGGCACGCAAAACCTGAAACAGAACAGTGCCGCGCAGAACACCATGCTCAGCGTCAACGGCATTCCCATCACGAACAGCTCTAACAGCATCGACAGCGCCATCGAAGGCGTGACCCTGAACGTGCTGAAGGTGGGCAACAGCTCGCTGTCCGTGTCGAAAGACACGTCGACGGTGAAGACCGGCGTCACCGCCTTCGTCAAGGCGTACAACGACTTGAACGCGTCGATCGCCAAAATGACGTCATACAACGCGGAAACCAAGCAGGCTGGCGTCATGCTGGGCGATTCGACCACGCAGTCGATCCAGTCGCAGCTGCGCAAGCAGTTGAGCACATCGATCACTGGACTGGCCGGCAACCTGAAGACCTTGGACCAGGTCGGCATTACCTTCCAGAAAGACGGCAGCCTGGTACTCGATTCGGCCGTGCTGGACAAGGCCATCAGCGCCAATTTCTCCGACGTGGCCGGCCTCTTCTCTGCCCTGGGAAAAACCACGGACAGCAACGTCAGCTTCACCAGTTCGACGGCCGCCACCAAGCCCGGCTCGTATGCGCTGAACATCACCAACATGGCCAGCCAGGGCACCCTGAACGGCACCCTGACCTTGCCGGCATCGACGACGATTGCCAGCGACACCACGTGGAGCGTCACGCTGAACGACACGGAACCTGCGGCGGCCAAGAATACGGCGACCGTGACCATACCTGCTGGCAACTATACGCCGGCCCAGCTGGCCGGCATGATCCAGTCGTCGATCAACGGCGTGAAGACCTTCAGTGAAAACGGCGGATCGGTGACAGCTTCGATCGACGGCAATGGCCGCCTGGTAGTGGCGTCGGCCCGTTACGGCTCCGTCTCCAACCTGGCCGTGGCCAGCGTCACCGGCACGGGCGTGGAATCGCTGATCGGCGCCGGCGTCACGCCTACCAAGGGGACGGACGTGGCCGGCACCATCGGCGGCCAGGCCGTCATCGGTTCGGGCCAGACCTTGACGGGCGCGCCCGGTTCGCCTGCCGACGGCCTGAAGATCGAAGTGACGGGCGGCGGCCTGGGCGACCGGGGCACGGTGAGCTTTTCGCAGGGCTACGCCTACCAGCTGAACAACCTGGCCACCTCCTTCCTCGGCACGGACGGCCTTATCACCGGCCGCACCACAGGCATCAACAAAAGCATCAAGGATGTGGCCGACCAGCGCCAGCGCTTTGCAGACAAGCTGACGGGTATCGAAGCGCGCTACCGCGCCCAGTACACGCGCCTGGACGTGACGCTGAGCAAAATGGCGACCACGCAATCGTATTTGACCCAGCAGCTGGCCGCCCTCGCCGCCAACCGTTAAGCCCAATCATCAGGAGAACATATGTTTGGAACCCAACAACGCGGCGTCAATGCCTATGCCAAGGTCGGCCTGGAAACGGGTATCGTCTCGGCCTCGCCGCACAAGCTGATCGTGATGCTGTACGACGGCGCCCTGGTGGCTGTGCTCAGCGCGCAGATGCACATGAAATCGGGCAATGTGCCGGAAAAAGGCAAGTCCATCTCGAAAGCCATCCAGATCATCGACAATGGCTTGCGCGCCAGCCTGGACAAGGAAGCGGGCGGCCAGATCGCGGAAGGCCTCGACGCCCTGTATGAGTACATGAGCGCGCGCCTGCTGACGGCCAACCTGAACAACGATATTACCCTGCTGGAAGAAGTGCAGCGCCTGCTGACCGACCTGCGCGAAACCTGGAACGCCATAGGCGCCACTCCCGCCGCCATTCCCGGCGCCGATCTGAAACGTATGCCCAGCATTGCGAGCGCCTGACCCATGATGACGAATCAAGAAGTCCTGACCACCTACGAAGCCATGCAGTCCCTGACGGGCCAGATGGTAACCGCCGCCACCAACGCCGACTGGGACGAGCTCGAAGCGCTGGAACAGCGCATCAGCGCGCATGTGGCCACGCTGAAGGCGAATGAAGAAAAAGTCGTGCTGGAGACCGCCGGCCGCCAGCGCAAGGTCACGCTGATCAAGCAGATGCTCGAAGACGACCGCAAGATCCGCGACCTGACCATGCCATGGATGGCGCAATTGTCCAAGCTGATCAACAGCACCGGCACTGAACGGCGCCTGGCCAACGCCTACGGCGCGTAAGCGCACACGGGGGCGCCATGTTGCCGAAGATGGATGCGATCGGCATGACGCCCTTGACCCCGGTCAAGACCACGCGGGCGGCCGATGCCGTCGCCGACCCGCGCCAGGCCGAGTTCCAGCGCTCGCTGCAGGGACTCATCGGCAAATCCATGCAGGGACAGGTACTGGCCCGCATGGGCGACGGCAGCTTCCTCGTGCGCGTGGCCGGCACGCCGGCGCGCATGCAGTTGCCCGCCGGCGCCCAGCCGGGCACGGAAATCCCGCTGACCTTGATCGGTATCAATCCCCGCCCCTCTTTTCAAATCGGCAATAACCGCGACCAGCCCGCCAGCGCCCTGCTGACATATGCGGACGCGGAAGCCGAGCCCGAAGCAGCCGACCTGCGCGGCCCCCAGGCCGGCGCCGCCCAGGCCGGCACGCGCGCCAGCAGCACGGCCGCCACCCTGCTCAGCCGCGCGCCCCTGACGCCGGCCAACCTGCTGCCCGCCCTGGCCGGCGACACGCCCGCGCCAGAGCTAAGCACCACCGCGCGCGCCATCAGCACTGTGCTCAGCCAGGCGGAAAGCGTGCCCGGCGCGCCCCTGTCGGTGGTCGGCAAGACGCCGCTGATGGCCACACCGGGCGCCGCTCCGGCCCAGGTGGCCCAGAACCTGCGCGATGCGGTCGGCAGCAGCGGCCTGTTCTATGAATCGCACGTGGCCGAATGGGCCGAAGGCAAGCGGCCGCTGGCCTCGCTGCTGCTGGAGCCGCAAATGCAGAAGGCGGCACAGGGCGACATGGCCAGAACGGGCACCGACCTTGCTTCGGCGCAACTGATCAATTTGCAGCTGCATACGCACGAACAGGCGCGCGTGCAGTGGCAGGGCGAAGCCTGGCCCGGGCAGAAGATGCAGTGGGATATCAGCCGCGATGCGCCGGAAGGACAGCAGCACGAAGGACGCGAGGGCGACGAGGAAGCGACGGCCTGGCGCAGCAATGTGCGCTTCCAGTTCCCCCTGCTGGGCGACCTGGCCGCGCACGTGGTCTTGCAGGGCGGCAGAGTGGCGATCCAGTTGCAAGCGGGCAGCGAAGGCAGTGCCGACACCTTGCGCCAGCATGCGGCGCGGCTCGAAGCGTCGCTAGCCGCGGCCGGATGGCCATTGTCGTCGTTGACGATCGCCGGCAAGCCGGAGGCGGCGGCTGGAGAAGACGATGCTTGACGACACCAAACGCAAGGTGCCGCAGACGGCCGTCGCGCTGGCCTACCAGAGCGGCACGCCGGCGCCCAAGGTGGTGGCCAAGGGGAGCGGCCTGATCGCGGACCAGATCATCAGCACGGCACGCGAACACGGCGTGTTCGTGCATGAATCGAAGGAATTGGTGGCGCTGCTGATGGATGTCGACCTGGACCGCCAGATTCCGCCCGGCCTGTATCGGGCGATTGCGGAACTGCTGGCCTGGTTATATCATATTGAATCTGCGAATGGCGGGCCGATTCCGCCGCCGCCCGACACCAGCGTCAACCTCACCGATACATAGACAGGCATCAATGCAAGCACATATTATGGATTCCGGCCTCGAAAACTGGCATGATTTTGAAGTGGAATCGCGGCGGGAAATCATTGCCTTGCTGCGCGGCATCAGCGAAAAGAACCAGCTGATCCGCATGCTGATCCACGGTGAATCCGATGTGTGCGTCACGTCCATCCTGGAAGTCGATGCGGACCGCAACACCGTCATCCTCGACCGTTCCGTGAACGCCGACCAGAACCGGCGCATGCTGGCCGCCAAGGGCATTTCGTTTGAAACCTCGCTCGACAAGATACGCATCCTGTTTGCCAGCGCCCTGGTGGAAGAGTGCAATTACGGCGGCACGCCCGCCTTGAAAATTGCCATACCAGAAACACTGATCCGCTTGCAGCGGCGCGAGTACTACCGCATGACGACGCCCGTGAGCAATCCCGTGCGCGTTTCGATTCCCCTGCCGCCCTCGCTGGGCGGCGCCGACACCCTGTTTCCGCTGGCCGACATCAGCTGCGGCGGCATCGCCATCCTTGACAATAAACTGATGCTGGGCGAGACGATCGGCAGGGACTATCCCGGTTGCCGCATCGACTTGCCCGACGTCGGCATCGTCACCGCGACTTTGCAAATTCGCAATTCGCTGGACATGACCCTGCTGAACAACAAACTGAACCGCCGCCTCGGCTGCCAGTTCGTCGACCTGCCGCGCAGCATGCTGGCGCACGTGCAGCGCTATATCACGCGGCTGGAGCGTGAGCGGAATGCACGGATGGCAGGGTTGGGCTGATCATAGTTAACCCAAAACGCAAGGGCCGGGGCCGGACCCGGCGGGTCCGACCCCAGTCTTCGTTTTGGGTTCTCAACAGTTAAACCTGCATATTCATGATCTCATGATATGCAGCAACTAACTTATTACGCACCTGCACGGTCGCCTGGAATTCGATGCTCGACTTTTGCATCGCTACCATCACGTCCGACAGGCTGACCTTTTCATCGCCCATGGTAAAGCGCTGACCCAGCGCCGACGAAGCCTTTTGCGCGCCGCTCACGGAGTCCAGCGCGCTCTTGAAGGCATCGGCAAAATTCACCTTCGCCGCCGGCATCTCGGTCTGGATCGCCGGTATTTTCGCCTCCGGCCGCGTGGCCGCCGACTTCAGTTGCGCGATCATCGCCTCGATCCTGCTGCTATCGATACCGCCTGTTTTCACTTTGCCTCCCGATTCTGGTCTATTCCTGCCTGTTGCACCCAGAGAACAAAACCCTGGCTTGCAAGGCAACGACGGGTACAATAACTTCCGTCACATGTTGCCAGGGTTCCACAATACCAGCGCCAACGCCAGCCGCTCGGCCGAGCAGGCGGCAAAAGCGCCTTCTATTTGGACGATTGAAGCGCGTGACAGTGGCGGATAATTCTGCATATCGCCCCCTCCTCCAGTGGAAGCGGCCCCCACTCATTAGCAAACATACGCGCCCCGGAAGGCAATCATGGCTGTAGCCGAAGAAATCGATGTGAACCGCATACCGCCGGAACCGGCGCCTGCCCGCTCGCCCGTGGAGTCCGTGCAAGCGTTCGCCAAGACGCCGATGGGCAAGAATTTCCTGCGCGGCCTGGGCGTGGCGGCACTGATCGCCATCGGCGTGGCCCTGTACATGTGGAACCAGCCGCCTGAATACAAAGTCCTGTTCTCGAACTACACGGACCGCGACGGCGGCGCCATCACCGCTTCGCTGGACCAGCTGGGCATCAAGCACAAGTTTTCCGAAGGCGGCGGCGCCATTCTCGTGCCGTCCGAGCAAGTCCACGACGCGCGCCTGAAACTGGCCGCGCAAGGCTTGCCGAAAGGCGGCAACGTGGGCTTCGAGCTGATGGAAAACCAGAAGCTGGGTGTCTCGCAATTCCTGGAACAGGTCAATTTCCAGCGCGCACTGGAAGGCGAACTGGCCAAATCGATCGAATCCGTCTCCGCCGTCGATACGGCGCGTGTCCACCTGGCCCTGCCCAAACCGTCCGTCTTCGTGCGCGAACAGCAAAAACCGACGGCTTCCGTACTGCTGAACCTGCATCCGGGCCGCGGCCTCGATCAGTTGCAGGTGAGCGCCATCGTCCACCTGGTGGCGTCGAGCGTGCCGGAATTGCTGCCGATCAATGTCACCGTGGTCGACCAGGCCGGCACCTTGCTGTCGAATCAGGAAAAGGACAAGGACCGCGCCAACGGCATCAAGAGCCTGGACCCGAACCAGCTGAAGTACGTGCAGCAATTGCAGCAAAGCGTGATCAAGCAGGTCGAATCGATCCTGCTGCCCATCGTCGGCGAAGGCAATGTACGCGCCGAAGCGACGGCCGACGTCGATTTCTCGCAAAGCGAGCAGGCGGCCGAAACCTACAAGCCGAATTCGCCGCCGGAAGCGTCCACCATCCGCAGCCAGCAAACGAGCGAATCGACGGGCGCCGGCAATGCCAACCCGTCCGGCGTGCCGGGCGCGCTGTCGAACCAGCCGCCTGGCGTGGCCACGGCGCCATTGACGGCCGAGGCGCCGGGCGCCCCGGGCGGCGCGCCGACGGCGCCGACCCAGAAGGAATCGACGACCAATTATGAAGTCGACAAGACCGTGCGCTACGAACAGAAATCGATGGGTGGCCTGCGCCGCCTGTCGGTGGCCGTCGTCGTCAACTACCGCCGCAGCTTCGACAAGGATGGCAAGGTCACGGTCAAGCCGATTTCCCCTGCCGAAATGGTTCAGATCAATAATCTGGTCAAGGAAGCGATGGGCTACAACAAGGAACGCGGCGACAGCTTCAGCGTGGCCAACTCGCCCTTCGACGGCATCGACCGCGCGCCGGAAGGCAAGCTCGAATGGTGGCGCGACCCGGCCAACTTGCCGCTGGCCAAGGAATTGGCGAAATTCCTCATCACGGCCCTGATCCTGCTGTATATCTTCATCAAGATCGTGCGTCCGATGCTGCGCCCCGTGATGCGCAAGATCGACGATTTCGGCGCCCCGCCGCCCGTCATCGAGCCGGAACTGGCGAAAACGGACGAGGAAAACGAGGTCCTGCTCAGCGAGGCGGAACTGGAAGAGCTGGAAGAAGATACGGCCCGCGGTTATCGCGAAAACCTGGCGATGGCCAGGAAACTGGCCCAGGAAGACCCGCGCGTGGTGGCCAACGTAATCAAAGCATGGATAGGCAATAATGACTGAGACAACGGGACTGCAAAAAGCATCGATCCTGATGCTGGCACTGGGCGAGAGCGAAGCGGCCGAGGTCATGAAATTCCTCGGCCCGCGCGAGGTGCTGAAACTGGGCGCCGCCATGGCCACCATGAAGGGCATCGCGCACGAGCAGGTGGTCGAGGTGCTCGGCGACTTCCGCGCGCAGACGGAACTCAACTCCACCGTCGGCCTCGATTCGGACGAATATATCCGCCAAGTCCTCACCAAGGCGCTGGGCGACGACAAGGCGTCCGTGCTGCTGTCGCGCATCCTGGGCGGCAAGGATGCGTCCGGCATCGAATCGCTGAAATGGATGGATTCGCAATCCGTGTCCGAGCTGATCCGCAACGAGCACCCGCAGATCATCGCCACCATCCTCGTCCACCTGGAGCGCGACCAGGCTTGCGAAATTCTCGGCCATTTCACGGACCGCCTGCGCAACGACGTGGTCTTGCGCATCGCCACCCTGGACGGCGTGCAGCCGGCCGCCTTGCGCGAACTCAACGACGTGCTGACGAAACTGCTGTCGGGTAACGAAAACATCAAGAAATCGTCGCTGGGCGGCGTGCGCGCGGCAGCCGAGATCCTGAACTTCATGAGCGGCGAGCAAGAAGGCTCCGTCATGGACAACATCAAGAACTACGACAACGACATGGCGCAAAAGATCATGGACGAAATGTTCGTGTTCGACAACGTGATCGATATCGACGACCGCGGCATCCAGCTGCTGCTGCGCGAAGTGCAGTCGGAAATGCTGATCATCGCCCTGAAAGGCGCCTCGCAGGAGCTGCGCGACAAGATCTTCAAGAACATGTCGCAGCGCGCCGGCGAGATGATGCGCGAAGACCTCGAGTCGAAAGGCCCCGTGCGCCTGTCGGAAGTGGAATCGCAGCAGAAACAGATCCTGCAGATCGTGCGCCGCCTGGCGGACGAAGGGCAGATTGTCTTAGGTGGAAAAGGCGAGGATTCGTTTGTCTAATTTGATTCCCAAAGAGCAGCAAACCGCCTACCAGCGCTGGGAAATGACCTCGTTTGGCGACGAGCGCCCCAGCGTGGTGGCGGCGCGCAAGCTGCTGGAACCGGATCCCGAGCCCGAGCTCGACCCGTTTGCCGAACTGCACGAGGAAGAGCTGGCCCCGCCGCTCGAATATCCGACGCAGGAAGAGCTCGACGCCATCCGCGAGGAAGCGCGCGCCACGGCCTTTGAGGAAGGCCGCGCGGCCGGCTATGCGGAAGGCCATGCGGCCGGGCATGCCGACGGCCATGCCGAGTCGTATGCGCAAGGCAAGGCGGCGTCTAGCGTGGAACTGGCGCATCTGCAAACCATCGCCGTCGACTTCGGCACGGCCGTGCACCAGGCCGACGAACTGATCGCCAACGACGTGATGGAACTGGCGCTGCAGCTGGCCAAGGGCATGCTGAAAACTGCCTTGCCCGTGCGCCCCGAGCTGATGTTGCCGATCGTGCGCGAAGCCATCGAATACTTGCCAGTGTTGCAACAACCAGCCTTGCTGATGCTCAACCCGGAAGACGCGCAAGTGGTGCGCGACGGCATTGGCGATGAGCTCGACAAGGGCGGCTGGCGTGTCATCGAAGACCCGAGCGTGGAACGCGGCGGTTGCAAGATCGACACGGCCAGCAACCAGATCGACGCGCAGGCGTCTACCCGCTGGCACCGCCTGACGCATGCGCTGGGCAAAGACATGGACTGGCTGGCGCCGTGAGCGAGCCCGTCAAAGGCCCCACTGCCCATGCGGCGCGCTGGCGCGCCTACCTGAGCGACTGTTCGGCCGTCGTCGGCTTTGTCGAACCGATGCAAATTTCAGGCAGGGTCACGCGCGTGGCCGGCCTGGTGATGGAAGCCGTGGGTTTGCGCCTGGCCGTCGGCGCCGCCTGCACCGTGCCGCTGCCGAATGGCGGCCGGGTCGAGGCGGAAGTCGTCGGCTTCGAAGGCGACCGCCTGTTTTTGATGCCGCAAAGCGACGTCGAGGGCATCGTGCCCGGCACGCGCGTATTTTCCGTCGAACCGGCCATCCCCCGCCCGGGCAGCGTGGCGCACCCGCGCCGCCGCCCCAGCGACCGCGCGCGCCACCTGCCCGTGGGTCCGCAACTGCTGGGCCGCGTGCTCGATGGCGCGGGCCGGCCGCTCGACCAGCTGGGCCCGCTGCACACGACCGACAGCGCTCCCATCAACGTACGCCCCGCCAATCCGCTGGGCCGCGCGCCCATCGTCGATACGCTCGACGTGGGCGTGCGCTCGATCAATGCCATGCTGACCGTGGGCCGCGGCCAGCGCATGGGCCTGTTCGCAGGTTCCGGCGTCGGTAAAAGCGTGCTGCTGGGCATGATGGCCCGTTACACGGAGGCGGACGTGATCGTCGTCGGCCTGATCGGCGAACGGGGACGCGAGGTGAAGGAATTCATCGAACAGATTCTCGGCGCCGAAGGCCTGGCCCGCTCCGTCGTCGTGGCCGCGCCGGCCGACACGCCGCCGCTGATGCGCCTGCAAGGGGCCGCATATGCGACGGCGATTGCCGAACATTTCCGCGACCAGGGGCAAAACGTGCTGCTGATCATGGATTCGCTGACCCGCTACGCCATGGCGCAGCGCGAAATCGCCCTGGCCATCGGCGAACCGCCCGCCACCAAGGGCTATCCGCCCTCCGTCTTCGCCAAGCTGCCCGTGCTGGTGGAGCGGGCCGGCAATGGCGAGGAAGGCGGCGGCTCGATCACGGCCTTCTACACCGTGCTGACCGAGGGCGACGACCAGCAGGACCCGATCGCCGACTCGGCGCGCGCCATCCTGGACGGCCATATCGTGCTGAACCGCCGCCTGGCCGAAGCGGGCCATTATCCGGCCATCGACATCGAGCAATCGATCTCGCGCGCCGCCCACTCGATCACCACGCACGAGCACCAGCAGCAGGCACGCAAGCTGAAACAGCTGTATTCGCGCTATGAGCGCAGCCGCGACCTGATCAGCGTGGGCGCCTACAGCGCCGGCACCGACCCCGTGCTGGACCAGGCCATCGCACTGCATGAAAAGATTGAAGCGTTTTTGCAACAGCAAATCACGGAGCGGGTCAGCATGGACGAGAGCTTGGGGCAACTTACCGCTCTATTCGACTGATTAGGACTTGCATAGCGGGAATATAATCAGCCATGGCTTCTCCTTCCCAACTTGCAACCCTGATCGACCTCGCCCAGCGCGAAACGGACGACTGCGCCAAGCGCCTGGGCGCGGCCCTGAAAGCGCTCGATGATTGCCGCCAGAAGCTCGACATGCTGTCCGGCTACCGTGACGACTATGCCCAGCGCTTCGAGGCGAGCATGAGCAACGGGATCACGCCGATGGCGTACCGCAATTTCCAGGCTTTCATGGCCAAGCTCGACAGCGCGATCATGGGCCAGCAGCAAGTGGTCGAGCATGCGCAAGCGCGCAGCGACAATGAAAAGATGCGCTGGCAGCTGGCCGAACGCAAGCGCATGTCGTACACGACCCTGAACAACCGGGCGCAGGAACAGGCGCTGAAGCTGGAAAACAAGCGCGACCAGAAAGCAATGGATGAGCACGCGGCGCGACAAGCCTATTACAAACGCTAAGCAACACTGAGGCAGCATCATGCAAACCCAGCCAACCCCGATTTCCCAGATTATCTCGCCGAACGCCACGCCGGGCGCCGCCAACCGCAGCCAGCCGTCCACCAGCGGCGCGGCGGGCGACTTCCAGCGCACCCTGAACCGCCAGATCGAGCAACGCCAGGCCAGCCGCAATATGGCGCAAACGCAAGCAGCTGCGCCAGCGGCGGCGCGCCCCGCCAGCCCGGCGGCCGCGCCAGCGCCGGCGACGCCGGCACCCTCCAGTGAAGCGAAGCCGGCGCAAGCGGGCACCGAACAGCCGGCCAGCAGCGAACAGCCGTCCGCGCCAGTTGCCGAGGCGGCCACACAAGCCAGCGGCGATGGTTCCAGCGCCACGGCCGAGGCCAGCGTCCCTGCCGTCCCCGACGCGACAGTCACTCCGCCAGCCGATCCGGCCGCCGAGATGCTGGCCCTCGTGGGCAGCATCCAGCTGGCCATCCAGCCGCCAGCGGCCAAAGCCATGCCGGAACTGCCCGCGCGCGCCGGCGTCAAGGCCGACGGCAAGGGCTTGGCAACGGGGCCGTTGCTGGCAGCCGGCCAGGGCAGCGGCAAGGCCGCCGCCACCGTCATCGCGCAAGCGGACGGCGGCGACTTTGCCGACAGCCTGGGCCAGGCCCAGGGCAAGGCGGCCGCCACACCAGGCGCCAGCGTGCCGGCAGGCAAGGCCGAACCGGGCAAGCTGGCCATCGACGCCCAGCTGGCAGCGACCGCCAAGGCGGGTACCGCCGTGGCCGAACCGGTCATCAAGGAAACACCAGCCGACCTGAGCCGCCTGGCGGCCCAGCTGCAGCCGGGCGCGCTGCAGCAGGCGGCGGCCGCCGTGGCCGTGCCGGCCGACAAGCTGACGGGCCGGGTCGGCTCGCCGGCCTGGGACCAGCAACTGGGGCAGAAAGTCGTGTGGATGGCGGCCGGTGGCGACCAGAGCGCCACCCTGACCCTGAATCCGCCCGACCTGGGCCCCGTGCAAGTGGTCCTGACGGTCACCAATGACCAGGCCGACGCCGCCTTCATGTCGGCCCAGCCGGAAGTACGCCAGGCGCTGGAAGCGGCCATGCCGCGCTTGCGCGAAATGATGAGCGAAGCGGGCATCGCCTTCGGCAGCGCCACCGTCTCGGCCGGCACGCCGGAACAGCAAAACAATGGCGAACGCGCCGCCTCGGGCGAACGCCGTGGCAATGGCCAGGGCGGCGGCGCCTCCGGTGGCGAGATCGCCATCGCGCCGGCGACGGCCGGACGCAGCCGGCCCAGCCTGAGTGCCGTGGATACCTTTGCCTGAGGACAATTCGTCGTCCGCAGGCCACAGGCGCCTCCCACGGCATAACTTTTCGTATAAAAACAGCGAGTTGAGGGCGCTTCCGCCCTCTTTTCACTGCATCCTTCTGCGCAGAATTTGCCGATAATGACATAATGGCGTCGTGATCCACTTCCATGCACCCGAGTACCATTGAAAGCAAATCCAAAAATGAAAGCAGATCCGAAAGCAGATGCAGGCCTGGCTCCCGCCGGCGCCTCGAAAAAGAAGCTTCTGATCATTGTGCTGGCCTCGGTGCTGGTGGCCGGCGGCATCGGTGGCGGTGCCGCCTGGTACTTCTTGCATGGCAAGGCCGATAAAGAAGAATCGGCGCCGAGCAAGAAAAAGCATGCCGCTTCCAAGGCTGGCCCCCCCGTTTTCGTGCCCGTCGACGCGTTCACCGTCAACTTGCAGCCGGAAAATGGCGAGCAATATCTGCAGATCGCGTTTACCCTGCAGGTGAGCAGTCCGGAAGAAATGGACTCGATCAAGCTGAACATGCCAAAAGTGCGCAGCCGCTTGCTGTTGCTGCTGTCCGGCAAGAAGGCGTCCGAACTCAATACCGTGGAAGGCAAGCAGCAGCTGGCGGCCGAAATCATCAACCAGGTGAACCAGCCGTTCGAGGACAAAGGGCCGGAGCAGGACGTGACGGACGTATTATTTACCGCATTCATCATTCAATAAGCAGCCATGGCCGATAATTTCCTCTCCCAGGAAGAAGTCGATGCCCTTCTGAAGGGCGTCAACGGAGACCAGGACGACGCGCAGGCGCCGGAAGACGTCACGGGAGTTCGTACCTACAACCTGGCAACCCAGGAGCGCATCGTGCGCGGCCGGATGCCAACGTTGGAAATTATCAACGAGCGTTTCGCCCGGTTGCTGCGCGTGGGCCTGTTCAACTTCCTGCGCCGCAGCGCCGAAGTGTCGGTCGGTTCCGTGCGCGTCTCGAAATACAGCGAGTTCATCCGTAATCTGGTGGTGCCGACCAATCTGAACCTGGTGCACATGAAGCCCCTGCGCGGCACGGCCCTGATGGTCTTCGATCCAGGCCTCGTCTTCCTGCTGGTCGACAATCTGTTCGGCGGCGACGGACGCTTCCATACGCGCGTCGAAGGGCGTGACTTTACGCAGACGGAGCAGCGCATCATTCTGCGCATCCTCGACATCGTCTTCGAAGCCTATACCAAGTCGTGGGAGCCGGTCTTCCCCGTCGAGTTCGAATATATCCGTTCGGAAATGAACACGCAGTTCGCCAACATCGCCACGCCGAACGAGGTGGTGGTGGCATCCACGTTTACGGTGGAATTAGGCTCCGTTTCCGGACAAATCCACTTCTGCATGCCGTATTCGATGATCGAGCCGATCCGCGATTCGCTGACCTCGAGCCTGCAGGGCGAGGCGCTGGAAGTGGACAAGCGCTGGATCCGCCTGATGACGCAGCAGATCCAGATCGCCGAAGTCGAGCTGGTGGCTTCGCTGGGCACGGCGCGCGTGTCGTTCGATGAAATCCTGAACATGAAGGTGGGCGACATCATCCCGCTGAATATTCCCGAACTGATCGCCGCCACCGTCGATGGCGTGCCCGTGATGGATTGCACGTACGGCGTGTTGAACGGACAATATGCATTGAAGGTGGAGAAACTCCTCGCCAATGCCGATAACATGAATAACCACTAAAGAATACCCGGGCCGCTGCGGCCCGCATCTGTACAACAGGAGAAACACATGTCTGACAACCAAGACGACCAAAGCGCGGAAGACGATTGGGGCGCGGCCATTGCCGAGCAGGCCAAGGCGGAAGCCGAAGCGCTGCAAAACCAGGCCGCCAATACGGCCAGCGCCGCCAGCGCCGCCGTGTTCAAGGACTTTTCCAAGCAGGCATCGAAGTCGGAAACGCACAACGATATCGATTTCATCCTCGATATCCCCGTGCAGCTGACGGTCGAACTGGGCCGCACCAAGATCGCCATCAAGAACCTGCTGCAACTGGCGCAGGGTTCCGTGGTCGAGCTCGACGGCCTGGCCGGCGAACCGATGGACGTGCTGGTGAACGGCTGCCTGATCGCCCAGGGCGAAGTGGTGGTGGTCAATGACAAGTTCGGCATCCGCCTGACCGACATCATCACGCCTTCCGAACGCATCCGAAAATTGAATAAATGAAGCCTGGCCTGTTGATTTCCACCATGCTGCCGCTCATGGCGGCATGCAGCATTGCCCTGGCTGAAGCGCCAGCCGCATCCATGCCGGCGGCCAGCGCCGCCAGCGCTTCCGTCGCCGTGGCAAGCGAGACACCGCCTGCCGCCGCAACGGCGCCAGCAGTTTCTTCGGCTGCCTCGCCGGCCGCCGCCCTGCCCGCCATGCCGCCAGGCGCACCGGCAACGATGGCGCCAACAAGCTCGGCCGGCAGCCTGCTGCAAACCATCCTCGCACTGATGTTCGTGCTGGCCCTGCTGATCGGCCTGGCCTGGTTCATGAAGCGCTATGGCCCCAAGGTCATGGGCGGCAACAACAAGATGCGCGTCGTCAGCTCGCTCAACCTGGGCGGACGCGAGCGCATCGTCCTCGTCGAAGTGGCCGACCAGTGGATCGTCGTCGGCGCCTCGCCCGGCCGGATCAACGCGCTGGCCACCATGCCGCGCCAGGAAGGTGATCTGCCGCAACTGGCCACGGCGCAAAACGGCCCCGCGGCCGCCAATTTTTCCGAGTGGCTGAAACAGACCATCGAAAAACGCAATGGGAAATAAGCAGCAGATGGCATGGTCCACCTTGAAGACTCCCCTGACCTGGCTGCTGGCGGCCATTGCCCTGGCCTTGCCGCTGTGGGCCATGGCCCAGCCTGGCATCCCGGCCTTCAACAGCACGCCGGCGCCGGGCGGCGGCCAGAATTATTCGCTGCCGGTACAGACGCTCATCCTGATGACGTCGCTCACCTTTTTGCCGGCAGCCCTCTTGATGATGACCTGCTTTACGCGCATCATCATCGTGCTGTCCCTGCTGCGCCAGGCCATCGGCACGCAATCGGCGCCGCCGAACCAGGTGCTGGTGGGGCTGGCCCTGTTTTTGACCCTGTTCGTCATGGGCCCCGTGTTCGACAAGATCTATACGGATGCCTACCAGCCCTATCAGGAAAACAAGATCACCATGCAGCAGGCGTTGGACAAGGGCGTCGATCCCCTGAAAACCTTCATGCTCAAGCAGACGCGCCAGGCCGACCTGGCCCTGTTCGCCAAGATGTCGCGCTCGGCGGCCTTGCAAGGTCCGGAAGACGTGCCGCTGCGCATCCTCGTGCCCGCCTTCGTCACCAGCGAACTGAAGACGGCGTTCCAGATCGGCTTTGCCATCTTCATCCCGTTTTTGATCATCGACATGGTGGTCGCCAGCGTGCTGATGTCGATGGGTATGATGATGATGTCGCCCGCCACGATCTCGCTGCCGTTCAAGCTGATGCTGTTCGTGCTCGTCGATGGCTGGCAGTTGCTGCTGGGTTCGCTGTCACAGAGTTTTTACTAGGGGAACCAGATGACACCCGAAAGCGTCATGACCCTGGGCCGCCATGCGATGGAAATCACCCTGATGGTGGCCGCGCCCATGCTGCTCGTCGCCCTCATCATCGGCCTGATCGTCAGTATTTTCCAGGCGGCCACGCAGATCAACGAGGCGACCCTGTCCTTCATCCCCAAACTGGTCGGCATCTTTGTCGCCATCGTCGTGGCCGGTCCGTGGATGCTGTCCGTCATGCTCGACTACATGCGCCAGGTGTTTACGGGCATCCCGAACCTGGTGGGCTAGTGCCGCGATTGCTGCCATGCTGACCCTGTCCAGCATCGAACTCAATACGTGGATCGCAGCATTGCTGTGGCCGCTTAGCCGCATCCTCGGCCTGATCGCGGCCGCGCCGCTCTTTGGCAACGCGGCCCTGCCGGCCAGCGTCAAGGTGACCCTGGGCGCGCTGCTGGCCATGATCATCGCCCCCACCGTTCCGGCCTTGCCGGCCGTCAACCCGATGTCCCTGCCCGGCTTGCTGATCCTCACGCAAGAGATGCTGGTGGGGCTGGCCATGGGCTTTTCCATCCGCATCGTGTTTTCCGCCATCGAAATGGCCGGCGAACTCAGCAGTCTCACCATGGGCCTGGGCTTCGCCTCGTTCTTCGATCCGCAAACCAAGGGCAGGTCGTCCGCCATCAGCCAGTTCCTTGTGATGCTGGCCACCTTGATGTTTTTGACCGTCAACGGCCACCTGGTCTTGCTGGCGGCGCTGGCGGAAAGCTTTGTCAGCCTGCCCATTTCGGCTAGCCCCATCAGCGGCGGCGGTTTCCAGCAATTGGCTGCCTGGGGCGGGGAAATCTTCCGTTCCGGGCTGCAAATTTCGCTGCCCATCATCGCTGCCCTGCTGCTGACCAACGTGGCCCTGGGCATCTTGACGCGGGCCGCACCGCAGCTGAACATTTTCGGTATCGGCTTCCCCGTCACCCTGGGCGTGGGCTTGCTGGTGATCGGCATGGTCCTGCCCTACCTGGCCACGCCGTTCCAGAACATGTTCCTGCGCGGCATAGAAACGGCGCGTTTGCTGCCGCGCGGCTTTGCCACGCGCGACCGGCCACCGCCGCCCGCGCCGCCGAACCCCTTGCGCCCGGCACTGCCTGCGCCTGCGCCGCTGCCGCCCGCGCGCTGATCAGGTCTACCAGCCCAGCGCGTGGCGCAGCAGCAGCGCCGACAGCACGAACATGGTCACGCCGATCAAGCCATCGAGCACTTGCCAGGCCCGCGGCCGCGCAAACCACGGCGCCAGCCAGCGCGCGCCATAGCCGAGCGAGGCAAACCACAGCAGGCTGGCCGCGCTGGCGCCAACGATAAACCAGCCGCGCATTACGCCCGGCTGCTGGGCGCCAATGCTCCCCACCAGCAATACCGTATCCAGATAGACATGGGGATTGAGCAAGGTAAATGCCGCCGCCTGCGCCAGGATGGCTGCCAGGCCGAGTCCGGCACCGCCTTCGGCGGCGCGCAGCTGCTGGGGCCGGCACGCACGCCGCAGCGCTTGCCAACCGTAGACGGCCAGAAAAATGGCGCCGCCCAGCGCCAGCGCGCTGGCCAGCATGGGGCGCTGCCCCAGCGCACGGGACATGCCCAGGACGCCGGCGGCAATCAGCGCCGCGTCGGCCACGGCGCAAAACAGCACGATGGCGCCCACGTGTTCGCGGCGCAAGCCTTGCCGCAAGACAAAGGCATTTTGCGAGCCGATGGCAACGATGAGGCCCAGGCCCAAGGTCAAGCCCTGGAAAAAGACGGAAAAAACGAGTGGTGTGGTGGCGGTCGAGAGTGTCATGCGGCGATCTTGCCAGCCGAACGAAATGAAGGCAAACTACCTTTTCTACAGCAAGTTAAGGAAAACTTCATTCATGCTCGATTATGCCGCCCTCGCCGCGCTGGCTTCCGTCATCCGCGAAGGCAGTTTCGAGCGCGCGGCGCGCGCCTTGCACGTGACGCCATCGGCCATTTCGCAGCGCATCCGCCTGCTGGAAGAGCGCGTCGGCTGCGCGCTGGTGATACGCGACCAGCCCTGCCGCGCCACGGAAACGGGCCGGCGCTTGTGCCAGCATGTGGACCAGGTGCAACTGCTGGAGCAGGATTTGCAGGGCACCTTGCCGGCGCTGGCAGCCCAGGGCATGTCGCGCGCCAGCGTGCCCGTCGCCGTGAACGCCGACAGCCTGGCCACCTGGCTGGCGCCCGCCATCGCCGCCTTCGCGGCCGCGCACCCCGTGCTGCTGCAAGTGGCCGTCGACGACCAGGACCATACGGCAGAGTGGCTGCGCAGCGGCGCCGTGCTGGCGGCCGTCAGCGCCACGGCCCGGCCCGCTTCCGGCTGCAACAGCCGTCCGCTGGGCGCCATGCGCTACCTGGCGGCCGCCAGTCCCGCCTTCCTGCAGCGGCATTTTGCCCAAGGCGTCGGTGCCGCCAGCCTGGCGCTGGCGCCCAGCCTCGTCTTCAATACCAAGGATGAGCTGCAGGCGCGCTGGGTGCGCCGCCTGTGCCACCGGCACGTGGAATTGCCGCGCCATACCCTGCCCTCGTCGCACGCCTTCGTCACGGCAGCGCTGGCCGGCATGGGCTGGGGCTTGCACCCGCAAGCGCTGATCCAGCCCTGTCTCGACAATGGCAGCCTGGTCGAACTGCTGCCCGCTGCGCCATTGGACGTGCCCCTGCACTGGCATACGGCGCGCGCCGCCTCGAGCCTGCTCGACGGCCTGAGCGCAGCCATCCTGGCCGCCGCCCGCACGGGCCTGCTGCCGCCCTGACAGCTGGCGTCAGTGCTGGTCGCTGCTGAATGCGAAGCGCCAGCGCCGCACGTCGACGTTCAAGCGCAACTGGTGATATTTGACCAGGTAGCGCACGCCGACGAGAGCCGCCGCCAGGCCGGACAAAGCGCCGATGCCCAGCGCCCAGCGCGGGCCGAAGGTGTCGGCCACCCAGCCCACGATGGGTGCGCCCAGCGGCGTGCCACCCGCCGAAATGGCCAGCACGATGGCCATCACGCGGCCCCGCATGGCGGGTGCCGTCGACAGTTGCACGCTGCTGTTGACGCTGGTGGTAAAGGTTTGCGCGGCGATGCCGATGACCACCAGCATCATGCCGAACAGCCAGTAATTGGGCATCACGGCGGCCAGCGCGCACGCCAGGCCGAACAGCGCGGCCGCGCCCAGCAGCAAGGCCAGGGTGGGCTGGCCGCGCCCCGCCGCCAGCAAGGCGCCGGCCACGGAACCGCAAGCCATCACGGAACTGAGCACGCCATACTGGCCGGCGCCCGCATGGAAAGCCGTCACGGACATGGTCGACAGGAAGATGGGGAAGTTCAAGCCGAAGGTGCCGATCAGGAACAGCATCAGCAGGACGGCCATCAGGTCGGGCCGCTGGCGCACGTAGCGGAAACCCTCGCCCAGGCTGGCGCGCGTGGCATTCAGGCGCGGCGTGCGGCGCAGCAATTCCACGCGCAGCAGCAACAGCGAACCGATCACGGCGGCAAACGAGACGGCGTTGATGATGAAGACCCAGCCGCTGCCGACGCTGCTGATGAGCAAGCCGGCCACGGCCGGGCCCAGCATGCGTGCCGCATTGAACGAAGTGGAATTGAGCGCCACGGCATTGGTCAAGTCTTCCTCGCCGACGATCTCGGCAACGAAGGTCTGGCGCACGGGCGAATCGAAGGCCGTCACGCAACCGAGCAGGAAAGCAAACACATACACATGCCACAGTTGCACGAGGCCGCTGATGCACAGCAAGCCCAGTCCCAGCGCCAGCAATCCCATGGCCGCCTGCGTGCACAGCAGCAGCTTGCGCCGGTCGAGCAAATCGGCCGCCATGCCCGTCAGGGGCAGCAACAGCAGCTGCGGGCCGAACTGCAAGGCCATGACGATGCCGACGGCGCTGGCATTGTGCTGCGTCAATTCGCTGAGCACCAGCCAATCCTGCGCCGTGCGCTGCATCCAGGTGCCGATATTCGACACGAGGGCGCCGCCGGCCCAGATACGGTAATTGGGAATGCGTAGCGAACGGAATGTGTTGTTCATCTGGGCGTGCGGGCTCCTTGCCGGGTGTTAAGGTCTAGCAGCGGATCATTCCGCCAAGCGTTTGAGTAATGCCACCGCATGGTTCAATTCGGTGACTTCGTCCGGCGTGAGCCGGGTTTCAATGGTGCGCGCCAGCCAGTCTTCGCGCGCGGCGCGGCTGGCCGCGATCCAGGCGCGGCAGCTGTCCGTCAGGGTCAATATCGTTTGCCGTCCGTCAGCCGGATCGGGCGAACCCGTCACCATCTGTGCTTCCGTCAAGGCTTGCACGGTGGCGGCCATCGACTGGGGCCGCATGCCTTCGGCGCGCGCCAGGCTGCTGGCCGTGGCCGGGCCGTCGCGCTCAAGACGGCTGAGCACGGATGCCTGCGACATGCTGACGTCCCCCAGGTGCGCCTCTTCGCGCAGGCGGCGGCGCAAATTGCCGATCAGGATGCGCAATTCGCCGGCCAGTTGCAGGACTTGTTCGTGGTCTTCTTGTGGGGTGTGCATGGGGAGCGAAAGTGGATCAACGGCCCCTACTATAACAGATACACAGGTAGACTGCACAGTTTGCCTGCATATCTTGTCCAAGTGACCAGATTGCGGACGCAAAAAAGCCGGGGCCGGAGATGTCCTCCCTGCCCCGGCTTGCCGGTCGTCCTGCCGATGCCCGTTCTTAGCTGATGTAGTTGAACAGCGACAGGCCCGAGATCGAGGTGAACGATTTCTGCGCCGCCTGCAGGGTTACCTGTTGCTGACTGAAGGTGGAAATGGCTTTCACCATGTCCAGGTCCTGCAGGTCCGACAGAGTGGTGGCGTACTGGATGTCGAGGTCGTCACCGGCGCTGTCAAGGTAATCGAGTTCCTTCAGGCGCGACCCGACTTCCGAGCGCACCGACAGCACGTTGTCGTAGGCCGTGTCGAGCAGATCGTGCGCCGTGTTCAGGCTGGCCGTCAGCCGTGCCTGCCCCGCGTCACCCGTCGCCGGCTGGCCCAGTGCGCCGATCAGGTTGGTAATCGTGGTAAAGATCGATTCCTTGCTGCTGGGCTCAAGGGTGAACTTGTCCAGGTCGGCTGGCTTGCCCGCGACATTGACTTGCTGGCCGTCAAAGTTGATGGCGTCGCCCGATTTATAGGCCACCGGCACGGCCGGATTCGGAATGGTCTGGCCCAGGGTCACATCCGTCACGGTATAGGTCGTCTTGGCATCCGTGCCCGTGCCCGTCACCTGGAAGTCGATCGAGTACTTGTGCCCCGTCAACTTGGTGGGGTCGGTGACGGTGCCGCCGGAAATGATGCCGGCGCCGCCGCGCGTAAAGTTGCCCGGATCGGCCGCCGTGGTGAACTTGCCGTTGCCCGTCAAATTGTTCTCGAACACGGCCGCGCCCGAGTCGCTGGTGGCCAGGTAGCGCGCCGAGCCCACCTGCAGCTCGCGCTGGCCCTGGTCGCCCACGTAGGTGGCGCCGCCCGGCGTCTGGCTGAACGGCTGGGTCGTCGACTTGTAGCCGGAAAACAGGTAGCCGCCCGCGTTGTCGGACGTGTTGGCGATGCCCATCAGGTCCGTCAGGCGGCCCTTCAGCTCCGTGGCCAGGCTCTGGCGGTCGATATCCTTCAATGCCGGATTACCGGCCTTCAGCACCAGTTGCTGCACGTCGGCGATCAGCGAGGCGGTGCTGCCCAGCGCCAGCTCTTCCTGCGAGAGGAAATTCTTGGCGTTCGAACGGTTCGTCACGAATTGCGTGTTGATCGATTGCGACTGCGTCACTTCCAGCGCGCGCGACGAGGCGATCGGGTCGTCGGCCGGCGTCAGGTTGCGGCGGTTCGCCGACAGCTGCATTTGCGTACGGTTCAAGGCGCCCTGCAGATTGTTCAGCTGCGAGCTGCCCTGGTCATAAATCATTCGTGTGCTGATGCGCATGATGCTGCCCTTCCAGAAAGCCGCCGCGCGCTACGTCGCGGCAAAAATTGATTAACGTCCCAGGCCGATCACCACGTCGAACAGGGTGCTGGCAATCTGCATGACCTTGCCGCACGCCTGGTAGGACTGCTGGTAACGCAGCAGGTTGGCTGCCTCTTCGTCGAGGTTGACGCCGGAGACGGCCTGCTGCTGGGTGCTAACCTGCTGCAGCAAGGCAAGACTGGCCAGGCCGCTGACCTGCACTTCGCGCGTCTTGTTGCCCACGAAGCTGACGGTTTGCGCATACGACCCCTGGAACGTGGCATTGCCGCCATCGAGGATATTCTTCGTCTGCAAGCCCGCCAGCAGCGCGGCGTTGCGGTTGTCGCCCACGCCGCCCGCATTGGGCTTGATGGTAAAGGTGTCGCCCTGCGCCGGCGCGCCCGTCATGCTGACATTGATGCCGCCAAAGCTGAAGTTGTCGCCTTCCGTATACGGGATGTTCGCCGTACCGGCCGGATACGTCGTGGTGGCCCCGTTCAAGCCCTTGACCGTCACCGCCTGGCCCGCCGGGAAACCCGTCAGCGAGGTGGTCGCCTTATCGTAGGTCAAGGTCACGGGACCCGTCAGGGCATTGCCCGGGGTCAGGTAGGCCTTGTCGACGGAGCCGGCGCTGAGCTTGCCCGAGCCCGTATTGGCCACAGTCGCCGACGTGACGATCGGCGCAGCGGCGGCGATCTTGTTGCGGTCGGTGATCAGCACGTTCAAGCCGGCCGCGCCATTCGCCGTCGGCCTGATGACGTAGTTGTCGCCCTGGGCAGCCGTGCCCGAGATCGAAAAGTCGACGCCGTCGATGGTTTGCGGCCCCGTTTGCGGATACGGATTGATGATGGTGTGCGCGCCGTCGGACTCGCGCGTCACCACATAGTTGCTGCCGTCGTATTTCAAGCTGTAATCGCTGGCCGTCAGCTTGGTCGGATCGCTGACCTTGGCCGACAGCACGGTGGTGCTGCTGGTGTTGTTGCCGCGGTCGGCGCCGATCACGGGATCGGGGATCTTGAAAAAGTCGCCGCCCATGGCGCCATTCAAATCCTGGCCCAGCTTGTGCTGGTCGTTGAAGGTGCTGGCCAGCGCGATGGCCACCTTGCCCAGCGAATTCTGGACATTGTCCAGGGTGCCGCTACGGAATTCCAGCAAGCCGCCCAGCGAGCCGCCGGTCAGGGAGTTGTCCGGCAGCACGGTCACGGTATTGCCCGTGACATAGCCCACCTCGATGCGGTTCGGGTCCGTGCGCGAAGGCGTGGCCGCCAGCTCGAAGCTGCGGTCGGCCACCACCAGGGGCTGCCCCGCGCCGATGGAAATGGTAACGGTATTGTTGGCAGCGGGCTGCACCGTCGCCTTCACGTATTTGTTCAATTCCGTGATCAGCTGGTCGCGCTGATCCAGCAGATCGTTGGGCTGGTTGCTGGCGTCGACCGACAACTGGGAAATCGATTTATTCAACTCGGCGAGCTGCTTGGCGTAGGTATTGATGACCGTCACATTCGACGTGATCTGCGAATTGACGCCGTCGCCGATCTCCGTCAGGCGCGCGCTCAGGCCCTGGAAGCGGGAAGCGAGCGAGCCCGCGCTCGACAGCAGCGCCTGGCGCGATGCGACCGACGAGGGATTGGAACTGAAATCCTGCACGCCCTTGAAGAAATCCTGCAAAGCGGGCGACAGGCCCGCCGTGGGATCGGCCAGCAAGTTATCGATCTGGCTGATCTGCGTGTAATAGGCGTCGAGTGCGCTGGTCGCGCTTTGCGCGGTGTTGACCTGGGTGGCCATGAAGCTGTCGTACTGGCGCTTGATCTGCGACACTTCCGTGCCCGTGCCAACGAAGCCATAGCCCGCATAGTTGGACTGCGAAGTCTGCTGCAGCACCACCTGGCGGTTGTAGCCGGCCACGTTGGCATTGGTGATGTTATGCCCGGTCGTCGACAGGCCCACCTGCGCTGCAAGCAAACCGCTCTTACCGATGCTGAGTAGATTCGAAGTCATGGTGTCTTATTGGTTACTGTCATGAGTATTTACGGCAGCCGCGGCGAAAACTTGAAGCGCGCGGCCTGCAAGGGAGCACGGCGGGTTGCTAACCGACCAGCGAATTCTTGATGATCTTTGTCAATTTGGCAGCGTAATTCGGGTCCGTCGCGTAGCCGGCCTTTTGCAAGCCCTGGGCGAACGTGCTGGCGTCGCCCGCGCTGGCCAGCACTTTCTCGTAGCGCTTGTTGTTGGTAATCAACTGCGCATAATCCTTGAAGCTGTCCGCATAGCTGTCATAGGCGCGGAATTTTTCCACCTTGCGCTGCGCCTTGCCATTCACATATTCCGTGGTGACGGCTTCCGTGACCTTGCCCTTCCAGTCGCCCGTGGCCTTGATGCCGAACAGGTTGTGGCTGCTGCTGCCGTCGCGGCTGATGATTTCACGCTTGCCCCAGCCCGTTTCCAGCGCCGCCTGGCCCAGCATGAACTTGGCCGGGATGCCGGTGGCGCGGCTCGCTTCTTCCGCATGCACGCCGAGCTTTTCCTGGAAGGCGCGCACGTGCGGCGCCTGCGTGGCGTTGGCCTTGTCGCTCAGGGTCTTGCCGGTACCGGTGGCGCTGGCTGCGCCCTCGGTGAGGGCGCCCTGCTGCTGGCGGAACGCGGCCAGCGCCTGCGCCATGCTCGACGAGCGCGGCGACGGCGCTTCGGCGCCATCGGCGGCCAGCGCCTGGTTCGACGACGACAGCTGGCGGATCAGCACGTCCGCCAGGCCCGTGCCGCGCTTGGCCAGGTTCTGGCTCGTCTGCTGGTCCAGCATCGAGGTGTACATCTTGCTTTGCTGGCTATCCATGATGCCGTCCTGCGGCGTCGCTTCGCGCATGCTTTTCATCATCATATTGATGAACATGGCTTCGAATTGCGTGGCCGCCTCTTTCAGGGCGGCGGGGTCCTTCGCCTTGGCGGACTGGCGCAAGCCATCCATGCCCTTGACGTCGTAGGCGGCGGTATTGCTGAGGTCGGTTTGGCTGATCATGGCGTATCCATCAAATGATTTCAAGTTCGGCGCGCAGCGAACCGGCCGCCTTCATCGCCTGCAGGATGGCCAGCAAGTCTTGCGGCGAGGCGCCGATGGCGTTCAGGGCTTTCACCACCTCGGACAGCGAGGCGCCGCCCTTGACCAGCATGACCTTGCCCGGTTCCTTCTTGATATCGATCTGCGCCGTCTGCGTGACCACCGTGCGCCCGCCCGACAAGGGAGCCGGCTGGCTCACTTGCGGCTCGACATTGATGGTGACGGACAGGTTGCCGTGCGAAATGGCGCACGTTTCCAGGGTCACGGACTGGTTCATCACGACGGAACCGGTACGCGCATTCATGATGACCTTGGCCGCCAGGCGCGCCGGATTGACTTCGATGCTTTCCAGCTGGCCCAGGAAGGACACGCGCTGGTCGCTGCCGCCCGGCGACTGCACCTGGATCACGCGGCCATCGAGCGCGGCGGCCGTGCCGGCGCCGTAGCGGCTGTTGATGGCATCGACCACGCGGCTGGCGGTGGCGAAATCGGTGGCGTTCAATTCCAGGCGTATCGTGTTGTTGGCGCCCAGCGCCGAAGGCACGGTGCGCTCGACGGTCGCGCCGCCCGAGATGCGTCCCACGCTCAGGTGATTGATGACAACGGAGCTGCCGGCCGCCTGCGCGCCCACGCCGCCCACCAGCACGTTCCCCTGCGCCATGCCGTACACCTGGCCATCGGCGCCCTTCAATGGGGTCATCAATAAAGTGCCGCCGCGCAAGCTTTTCGCATTGCCCATCGACGATACCGTCACGTCGAGCAGCTGGCCCGGCTGGGCAAACGCGGGCAAGGCCGTCGTCACCATCACGGCGGCCACGTTTTTCAGCTGCAAACTGGTGCCTTGCGGCAAGTTGATGCCTTGCTGCTGCAGCATCGCCGCCACGCTCTGGATGGTAAATGGAGTTTGCGTGGTCTGGTCGCCGCTGCCGTCAAGGCCGACGACGAGACCATAGCCCATCAGCTGATTCTGGCGCACGCCGGCGATGCTGGCCAGGTCCTTGATACGCTCGGCCTGCGCCACGGGCGCCAGCAGGGAAGCGGCCAGGCCGCAGATGACTAAAAAGCGGGGGAAAGTAAACGTGACCATGATCAGAACGGCAGCAGGCTGAGGAAGAAGCGCGACGCCATCGACGCCATTTCAGCACGGTCGATCTGGCTGTTGGTGCGGTATTCGACACGCGCGTCGGCCACCTGGGTCGATGGCACGACGTTGCCCGTGCCGATGGTGTCCGGATTGACCATGCCCGAGAAGCGGATGAATTCCGTGCCCTTGTTCATCGCGATCTGTTTTTCGCCGGCGACGATCAGATTGCCGTTCGGCAGCACTTCAATCACCGTCACACCGATCACGCCGGAAAACGTGTTGCTGGCGGACTGGTTGTCGCCATCGGCAAATTTCGTCGCGCCATTCGCCGAGACGGTGCCGCCCAGGCGGCCCTGCAGCATGCCCGGCGTGCTGAAGCCCACGCTGCCCGACTTGTTGCCGGAACTGGCGCCCGCCTTGACGGCATTCGTGCGCTCGGTGATGGCGATCGTCATGGTATCGCCCACGTGGCGCGCGCGGCGGTCTTCGAAGGCGGGACGGTAGGTCGACGGCTGGTAGATGGAGCCATTGTTGACGACCACGGGTTCCGGCATCGGCGCGCGCGTGGTGGTCGGATATTGCACGATGGACGTGGGCGTGATGGCGCAGCCGGACAGCAGGACTGCGGACAACAAAGCGATGATGGGGTATTGCATGGCGAACCTCCGCTGCCATCCGGCGGCGGATGGCATGACGACTATGAAAATTAAAGTTGCGACAATTTCTGCAGCATTTGATCGGATGTGGTGATGGCCTTGCTGTTGATCTCGTAGGCGCGCTGCGTCTGGATCATGTTGACCATTTCCTCGGCCACGTTGACGTTCGACGTCTCGATATAGCCCTGCATCAGCACGCCGGCGCCGTTGGTGCCCGGGGTATTGGTTTGCGCCACGCCCGAGGCGCCCGTTTCCATGTACAGGTTCTCGCCCTTCGATTCCAGGCCGGCCGGATTGACGAAGGTGGTCAGTTGCAGCGAGCCGATCTGCGATGGCGCCACGGTGTCGGGCAAGGTGACGGAAACGGTGCCGTCGCGCGCCACGGTCAGGCTCAGCGCATTGGTCGGCACGGTGATGGCGGGCTGGATGACGAAACCTTCGGAAGTGACGAGCTGGCCATTGGCGTCTGTCTGGAACGAGCCGTCGCGCGTGTAGGCGGTGGCGCCGTCCGGCATCAGCACCTGGAAAAAGCCCGTGCCGTTGACCATCACGTCGCGCGAATTGCCCGATGCCTGGGGATTGCCCTGCGTATGGATGCGTTCGGTAGCCACGGTGCGTACGCCCGTGCCGATCTGCAAACCCGATGGCAGCTGGGTCTGCTGCGACGATTGCGCGCCCGGCTGGCGCACATTTTGATACAGCAAGTCTTCAAACACGGCGCGCGACTTCTTGAAGCCCGTGGTGCTGACGTTGGCCAGGTTATTGGCGATCACGTCCATCTGCGTCTGCTGCGCTTCCAGGCCGGTTTTGGCAATCCAAAGGGAACGAATCATGATTTTTCTCCAATAACAGCGCCAGTCAGCTCTGTAGACTATTTCTATGTGACCATTATGCGGTGGCCCCCATCAATTCAAAGCGAGGATCTGGGTGGCTTTCGCCGCGTTATTCTCGGCATTCTTCAACAAGCTCATTTGCGTTTCGAACTGGCGCGCCAGGGCAATCATGCTGACCATGGAGTCGACGGGGCTGACATTGCTGCCCTCGAGCGCGCCGGTGGTCAGCTTGACGGCCTGGTCGGCCTGCGCCACCGTGCCATCCTTCAGGCGGAACAGGCCGTCGTCGCCGCGCACCAGTTGCTGCTCGGGCGGGTTGACCAGCTTGATGCGCCCCAGCACCGTCGACGGCCCGGGCGGCACGTCCGTGGAAATCGTGCCCACCGTACCGTCGCTGGCAATGGCCACCGTCACGCCGGGCGGAATGGCCATGGGCCCCGTATCGCCCTGCACCATCAGGCCCGACTGCGTTTGCAGCATGCCGTTTTCATTGAGCTTCAAGGCGCCGTTGCGCGTGTAGGCTTCGGAACCGTCGGCCGACTGCACCGCGATCCAGCCGCCGTTTTCCACGGCCACGTCGAGCGCGCGGCCCGTGTGCTGCATGGGACCTTGCGTGAAATCGGAACCGACCGTCGAATCGACGACAAAGGCGCGCGTCGGCATCATGCCGTCGGCCACCACGGGCACGGCGCGGAACGAGTCGAGCTGGGCACGGAAACCCGTGCTGGTAGCGTTCGCCAGGTTATTCGCCGTGGTCGCCTGCTTGTCGAGGATATGCTTGGCGCCCGAGCCGGCGGTGTAGATGAGACGGTCCATTTTTTATTTCTCCTGTTGCCTTCAACCCAAGGCAGAAAGCTGGGGTCAGACCCGGCGGGTCTGACCCCGGTACTATTAACGCAGGTTGACGAGGGTCTGCAGGACCGAGTCCTGCGTCTTGATGGTCTGCGCATTCGCCTGGTAGGCGCGCTGGGCCGTGATCATGTTGACCAGTTCCGCCGTCAAGTCCACGTTCGACACTTCCACGGCCGAGGCGCGCAAGTCGCCCAGGTTGCCCGAGCTCGGCTCGCCCGTCATGGGGCTGCCCGAGGTCGAGCTTTCCGCCCAGGCATTGTTACCCAGCGGTTCGAGGCCATTCGGATTGGAAAAGTTGGTCAGCACCACCTGGCCCAGGTCGCGCGTCTTGCCATTGTTGTACTGGCCCTGGATCACGCCATCGGAACCCACGACGAAACGGCTCAGCTGGCCGGCAGCGTAGCCATCGGCCACGGTGCGCTTTTCGCTGGTGGACGAGCTGAGCTGGGTGGAATTGGTGAAGTCGACCTTGATCGCCAGGTTCGCGTTCGCGCCCGTGGCGGGGAAGACGGGCAGATTCACCGTCACCGGCAAGGTTTGCGGCGGCGTCAGGCCCAGCATGGCGGCCTTGTCCAGGCTGCCGACGCTGTTGAACACCAGCGAAGCCGACTTCACGGCGGGCACCTCCGTCACCGAGGAGATATTGGTATCGATCTGGTCTGGCGTCAGGCTGGAATTGACACCATTGGGCACGGCGCTGCCAAACGTGGCGCTGATGGCGGCCAGCTGGGCGGGGCTGGCGCCGGCCGCCGCGGCGGCGGTGCGCACGGCGGCGCCGGCCGCGTTGCCGTAGGCGACGGCGGCGGCCGTGATATTGGCCGGTACCAGCGGCACGGCCGTGACGGCGGCCTGGTAGGCGGCGCGCGCAGCCAGCGAGGCGGCATCGGTCTGCGCCGCGGACGCCACTTTCGCGCTGGTGATTTCCTTGCCGTCAGTGGCCGTGTAGACATCCCACGTATTGGTGCCCGTCTTGACGTAGAAATTGGACATGGTGTGCGCATTGCCCAGCGAATCGAAGACGGGCACGGGGAATTGCTTGGTCCACGATTTTTGCTCGCCCACGCTGAACGGCACCACGGTCGGCATGGCCGAGTTGGAATCGAGGTTGACCTGGGTATCGACCTTGGTGGTCGCCTGCGGCGCCATGTCGGACGGGTCGATCTGCAGCGGCACGGTGGCGCCGGCCAGGATCTTGCCGTTCGCATCGGCCGGATAGCCGGTCAGCTGGGCTTTCTGCGCATTGATGATGAAGCCGCTTTTGTCGACCTGGAACTGGCCGTTGCGCGAATACTGGATGGCGCCGTTCACGCTGGTGCGGAAGAAACCGCCGCCATTGATGGCGATGTCGAGCGGATTGGACGAGCTCTCCAGGTTACCCTGGTTGAACAGCTGCGCCACTTGCGACACGGATACGCCGATACCGGGCTGGTTGCCGCCAACGCCATACAGCGAGTTGGCATAGATGTCGGCGAACTGCGCCTGCGATTGCTTGAAACCCACGGTGGCCGAGTTGGCGATATTGTTGCCGATGACGTCCAGCGATTTGGCGGCGCCATTCAAGCCGCTCAGGCCTTGTTGGAAAGACATTGTGTTCTCCTGGTAGAAATTAGGGGTAGAGGGTCTACGCTACAAATGAGCGGCTTACAAAATCTGCTTCACATCGGCCATGGTGATACTGCCCACGCCTGGCACGTTCAATTTCACGCCGCCCGCGCCCGTCGACACGCTGGCGACCGAGCCGAACATCAGCGCCGCCGCGTCGGTCAGCTTGGCGCCGCCCCGCTTGGCTTCCACCGAGAAGGTGTAGGCGCCGTCAGGCAGCACGATGTTCTTGCCGTCCTTGTCGAGCTCGGCCGTGGAGCCGTTCCAGCCCAGCGGCAAGGTACCGGCGTCCTGCGGGCCCAGGTCGATGGAATGGACTTCCTTGCCGGTACTGTTGTAGATGATGACCTTGACGCTGTCGGCCGGCGTCGCCAGGTCCACGCCCAGCAGGGCCGCGCTCTTGCTCAAGGTGATGTTCTTGCCTGCCGTCAACACGCCGTGGCCGATGATATTGGCCGCCTGCATGGATTCGGCTTGCTGGTAGCTGGTCTTGAGCGTTTCCAGGGTGGTATTGAGCTTGTTGACGCCCGTCACCGTGGACAGCTGGGCCAGCTGGCTGGTCAGCTGCGCATTGTCCAGCGGGTTCATCGGATCCTGGTTTTGCAGCTGGGTCACCAGCAGGGTGAGGAATTTGTTCGTTTCTTCCTCGACGCTGCCTTTCGCGGCCGTGTTCTTCTTCGGATTCATTGTCGCCATCAGGTCGGTGACGGTGGCGGTGCTGGTATCGATGGTTGCCATAATGGTCAGTCAGCCTTATTGGCCGATGGTGAGGGTTTTCAGGAGCAGCGACTTGGCCGCGTTCATGGTTTCCACGTTGGTCTGGTACGAACGCGAAGCCGACAGCATGTTGACCATCTCGTCGACCGTATTCACGTTGGGCATGGTGACGTAGCCCTTCTCGTCGGCCAGCGGGTTCTTCGGGTCGTAGACCAGCTTCATCGGCGACGGGTCTTCGATCACCTTCTGCACCTTGACGGCCGTGGCGCCGTTGGCCATGGGCACGGCTTCGAACACGACCTGCTTGGCGCGGTAGGCTTCGCCCGTGGCGCTGGTGGCGCTGTCGGCATTGGCCAGGTTGCTGGCCACCGTGTTCAGGCGCTGCGCCTGGGCGCTCATGGCCGAACCGGAAACATTGAAGATATTAAATAGCGACATGATTATTGTCCTCCCTGGATGGCCGTCAGCATGCCCTTGATCTGCGAGTTGAGGAACGTCACGGCCGCCTCGTAGCGGATGGCGTTGTCGGCAAAGGCATTGCGCTCGAGGTCCATGTCGACCGTATTGCCATCGACGGCACCCTGGGCAGGCGCGCGGTACAGCAGCGGCGTGCCGTCGGCCAGGGTCTCGACCTTGCCGCCACCGGCCGCGCCCGCAGCCGCGGCCACGCCCTTGCCCGGCATATGCTGCGGCGCCGTGCCCTTCAGGGCCGGCGGCACGCCATCCTTGCGCGCCATCGCGCCCTTCAGGGCGGCGGCGAAATCGACATCGCGCGCCTTGTAGTTGGGCGTGTCGGCATTGGCGATATTCGAGGCGAGCAATTCCTGGCGCGTCGAGCGCAGGCTCAGCGCCGTCTCGTTGAAGCGCATGTAATCGTCGAGTTTCCCTATCATGTCAGGCTCCGGAAAGATCTGCCACTGGCGCCCGAGATGGCGGAAGGATGGCGGTATAGTAATGACAGGAAACATAGTACGGTGCTCACCAGCAAGACCATCGCCGGATCAGACCGTACTTTTACCCCCTAAT
Source organism: Janthinobacterium sp. EB271-G4-3-2 (assembly GCF_020858035.1). Taxonomy (NCBI): domain Bacteria; kingdom Pseudomonadati; phylum Pseudomonadota; class Betaproteobacteria; order Burkholderiales; family Oxalobacteraceae; genus Janthinobacterium; species Janthinobacterium sp. EB271-G4-3-2. The sequence continues at coordinate 355,345 of NZ_JACYMG010000003.1, forward strand.
CGTCGCTTCGAACGGGGCGGCGCGCACTATCATGGCAGTATTCCAGAGGCCTATCACCATGAAAACACCGCTTGCTCTCCTCTTCGCTCTCGCCGCTCTGCCCCTGCTGGCGCAGGCGCAAAACGCCGGCCGGCAGACGCCGGAAGCGCTGCGCAACAGCGTGGAACAGTTCCTGCAAGTGCAAAGCAATGGCTTGCCGGGCAAGGTGACGGTCACCGTCGGCGCCGTCGATCCGCGCCTGAACCTGGCCGCCTGCCCCGCGCCGCAAGCGTTCATGGCGCCGGGCGCCCGCGCCTGGGGCAAGACCACCGTCGGCGTGCGCTGCACGGCGCCCTCCAGCTGGACTATCTATCTGCAGGCGAACGTGGCCGTCGTCGGCGACTACGTGGCCAGCGCCGTGCCGCTGGCGCAAGGACAAGCCATCGACGCCAGCCAGCTGGTGACGATGCAGGGCGATCTGGCCGCATTGCCGGCAGGTATCGCCACGGACATGGCCCAGGTGGTGGGCGCCAGCACGAATATTTCCTTGCCGCCAGGCACACCGATGCGCCTCGACACCCTGCGCCGCAAGCCGGTGGTGATGCAGGGCCAGCTGGTACGTGTCGTTTCCAGTGGCAACGGTTTCCAAGTAGCATCAGATGGACGCGCCATCGGCAGCGCCGGCGATGGCCAGACGGTGCAGGTGCGCACGCAGAGCGGCCAGCAGATCAGCGGCGTGGCGCGCGCGGGCGGCTTGGTGGAGGTCGCCTTTTAAACCCGGATGGACAGCGATATTGTGGTCTGGCGCACTAAAGTTTCGGAAGAAGGTGCCGATAATGACACATATCCCGGAGTTTTTTGACTTCGACCAGACGAGGATCACGCTGTGAAAATTACCGATAACACCATTAAAAGCAATCCCGGCCTGCCGGTGGCGCCCGCGAGTACCTCCGGCGCCCGGAATGCCGAGAAAGCCCAGGCAACACCGACAACGTCGGACAATGTACGCCTGTCGCCGCAAGGACAGGCATTAGCGGCCAGTGCGACTGCCGGCAGCGGCGCCGTGTTCGACACGAAAAAAGTCGAACGCATCAAGCTGGCGATCGCCGACGGCCAGTTCCAGGTCAACTCTGAAAAAGTGGCGGACGGTCTCCTCGACACAGTCAAGGACTTGCTGCACTCACGAAATAGATAGGTTCCCTCATGCAATCAGTGACTCCGTTTTCCAGCCTGCGCGACGAGCAACAGCTCATGACCACATTGCTGGCATTGATGAAAGAAGAACAGCGGCATCTGGTTGCGGCTGACATCGATGCGATCACGGAGCTCACGGTGCGCAAGACGGCACTCGTAGGACAATTGAGCCAATTGGCGGCGCAACGCCACCAGGCGCTGGCGGCAGCAGGTTTTACAGCCGCCGAAGCGGGCATGGAAGACTGGCTGGTCGGCGCCAGCGAAGCCGAGGCGGCGCCCCTGTGGAAAGCCCTGCTCGAGACGACGCGCGAAGCGAAGGAACAGAACCGGCTGAACAGCCTGCTGGTCAACAAGCACATGCTGCACACGCAAGGCGCCCTGAACGCCATGCGCCCCACGGCCCAAAGCGGCAATTTCTACGGCCCCAGCGGTCAACCGATGACGAACCCGGCCAGCCGGCGCGTCGTGATCGGCTAAGCGTCTTCCCGTTTCACCCCAGCAAGAAGCCATTGCTGCACGCCTGACGCCGTCTCAAGCAGCGGCACCCATACGACCGCCATCGAAAACATCATCGCCGTGCCGCTCCCTCCAGGGAGACTGCGGCGGTGCCAGCGCGTCCGCATTCCCTCCACAACAGCGCACGCAGAAACAACACAACGCCTTTTCGACGCCGCACGTTTGAGCATGCTCAAACTTGAGACAGGTGATGACTATATGCTAATTCCTGGCGTACGCCGTACATCTCCAGGTGGGACTTTCCTCGCCGACACGAACATCGTTCCCGCAGGCATAGCTGATCCATTTCACGCCCCAGCCTGCGCTTTTGCGCTGCGCCATGACGCACACCACCTCAATCGCAAGTACATAGGAGCATGATATGAACTCTCTCTCAGTAAGCAAGGCTGGCGCGGCGCTGCTGCTCGGCTGCACCCTGCTGGCACCGGTCGCGCAGGCCGAAACGCAATCCGTGTTCTACAACCACCTCGTATCGACCGCCGTGGTGGCCACGCCGCTGCTGGCGCAAGACACCTTGTTCGTCGACACCTTCACGACGGAGCACGGCTCGCTGCTGCAAACGACCACGTTTACGGTCGGCGCCGGCGTGCAATCGTTCACGGGCAACGCGGCTTGGCTGGTCACGGGCGCCAACGATTTCGGTCCCCGCCTGACTGGCGTCAACATTGACTTGTTCGACTCCAGCAATAACCTGGTGCAATCGGATACCTTCACCGGCGTGCTGGGTTCGTTTGCCCATTCGACTTTCGACGGCCTGCTGGGACCAGGCACCTACACCCTGGTGGCAAGCGGCACCGGCGTGCGTGATTCCGTGCTGGACATTTCCATCACCACGGCCGTGCCGGAACCGGAAACCTATGGCATGCTGCTGGCGGGACTGGGCCTGATCGGGTATAGCATACGGCGCCGCAAAACGGCTGCCTGACCGGCATCGGGCGCCTGCAAGCGCTGCCGTCGCCGGCAGACACGCGGCAGGCGCGGTGGTTCCATGCACGGACTGGCTTATGCACGGGCCAGATGCCGGGGCTGGTCTACGCACTCAACCGTGCGCGGGCCGGCCCGTATGCTGGCGGAATTTCGCGGCGATGCCATTCGCCTTGGTGAGGGCGGCGGCCTGCTGCTCGGGCGTCAGCTCGTTACGCAGCCAGTGCCAGTATTCATCCTGGTAAGGATTCGTCGTGCCTGGCGTGAGGATGTCGTCGTAGACCATGCGCAGGGCCAGCAGGTAGCCATACGCTTGCGGCGCGTCCTTCCGCACCACGTCGCCATCGCGCAGGTAAGCCATCATCAGGGTCGACACGCTGGTCAGTTCCGCCGCGTCCGCCTGTGCCGTCAGCTGGGCGATCGCTTGCCGCTTCCAGGCCTGCACCAACGGATCGTCGGGACGGTTGCGCAGCGCGCTGCGGTCACCGAACGGGCCTTCCGACAGGAACAGGGTAGCCGCGCCCGGCACGCCGCCTTGCGCGGCAGTGGCCAAGTAGCCGAGGCGATCCTCGCGCTGGCGCTGCGTCATGCCCGCGCACAACTGCTGCTGGGCGGCTTTTTCTTCCGCCGTCATCTCGCGTCCCAACTCGAATTCCATGCCCGGCAAGCGGCTTTCGCGCTGGAAGACGATGCAGTCGTCGATCAGGTTATAGGCCGCATACGCGTCTTCCGGCTTGCCGCTGGAACTCAGGCGTTCGAGCCGCTGCGCCAGGGACACGACAACGGGCGCGGCATCGGCGGCCGGGGTGGCATCGATATTCAAATACGATGCCAGGCTGCGCCCCGGCGGCGCGCTGGCGGCGGCAGTGGCGGCAGTGGCGGCAGTGGCGGCAGCGTCCGGTGCGCCGCCGTCGGGCGCGGGCCAGTATACGACCGCCAGCACCGCCGCGATGGCAGCGGCGATGGCGACGCCGGTCAGTTTGTTATTCATAGGAGGTGGCGCATAAAAGGAAATGCACGTTACCACAGGCGCGCGGCAGCGGGCCGCACGCCTCCGCAGGCACGCGCCCCGGCTAGCCGCCGGCCTTTTTCGGCTGGTGGCCCAGCCTGGCCAGCGCGGCAACGATGGTGTCGACATGGTCGCCCTGCACTTCGATCACGCCATCCTTGACCGTACCGCCCGAGCCGCACTGCGTGCGCAGCTGCTTGCCCAGCAGGGCCAGCGCGATGGCGTCCAGCGCCAAGCCCTTCACGACGGTGACGCTCTTGCCGCCGCGGCCCTTGGTCTGGCGCGAGACGCGCACCACGCCATCGCCAGCGGGCGCCGCCTTCGCTTGTGCCTTGCACGCGCATTGCGCCAGCGGCTGGCGGCAGGCGGGACACATGCGGCCCGTTTCGGTGGAATAGACGAGACCGCCCTGGGAGCTGCTTTTCATGATGGAAAAAATAAAAGAAAGAAGGCCGCGATTGTACCAAGCGGGAACGGGTGCTGGATCAAGCGGGATCCCGCACCGTCCGGCGACGCGCGGCCGACTACGCTATTAACGCAAAGTAACGAACACAGGATTCGAATAGAACCACAGGCTGCGGTAATTGCGGTCGTTGATGTCATTGAAACGCTGGGTACTGTCCGTCGTGCCCGTGCGCTGGTCGGCCAGCGGTTCGCCACCCAGCGTCAGGCCGGCAACATCGGTCCCCAGATTGGTGCCGCGCAGACGGAAATACTGGTTCTTCGCCGCTGTGGTCCGGTAGCTCACGCTGTAGTAACCGTCAGCCCCGAGTTTCCAATCCGCGCTGGTGAAGCGCTTGAGTACCCGCGTGCTGGCATTGCTGGCAACGTTGTAGGCTGGCGTGCCTGCCGCCGCCTTCGCGCCGACATCGCCGACGATCAGGTCGACATGATCGACAACGGGCTTGACGCTGGCGGCCAAGCCGCTGTCGACAGGCTTTTCGTAGTTGTTTTTGGCCGGGCTCTTGAAGCGGATGGTAATGGTGACGGTGTCGCCGTTACCGACTTTCAGCTCCCCGCCCATCTCCTTGCGGTCATCCTTGCTGGCCAGGTTGAAGTCCAGCGCGTTGATCAGGTCGCCATAGGTGGAAAACATCTTGCCCGAACGTAAGCCCGCCAGCAAGTCCTTCGCCAGCGGCGCGCCCTGCGCACCGTTGAACACATAGTTCTTCGCATACTCGCCCGGGAAATAGCCGCTGCTGTTGCCGCCGACGATCTTGAAGTGGGTATCCGAATCCGTCAGGTTCCAGATGCGGCGCCCCTCGCCGAGCAGCGCATCCCATGGTCCGCCCAGCTTGGCCACCACGTAGTCGACGCCCCCATATACGCGCAGCAACGCATTGTCGTCCGTATAGGCTGCCGTGTAGCCGCCGCGGTCCGGCTCCATCTGGTTGCCGACCATGCCTTCGATGGCGAACATGATGTTGGGAGCCGCATCGTTAAAGGCGCGCAAGTCGGCGATGCTGTAACTGCCCTTGTTGCGCGACGGATGGTTGATGACGGCGTAGCTGGTCTCGGGATAATTCTGCTTGAGCCAGTTGATGGCTTGCAAGGCATCGGCAGCCGTCTTGTTGTAGCGGGTATCGCCGTATTTTGCTTTCCATGCAACTACATCGGCAGCGTCGAACATGGCCGCGTCGCGCGTGGTGAACAGGTATTCGAACTCTTTCATGCCCCGGGTGCTGGCGCTGAGCTTGTCCACGCCCTCGAACAGGCCGATGCCGACGTGATCGTGGGTCGGCATGTCCCACTCGAAGCCGGAAAAGATCAGTTTGTCGGCGTAGGTGCCACCCGCCTGCAGCGCCTGCACGCGTGGCACCTCGTAACGCTCGGCGCCGATGGACATGGGAATGGGCGTCGCCAGCGGCGCGCCCAGTGCATCGCGCGTGGAGACGCGCAAATGGTTGGACAGCGCCATCCAGTCGAGGCCATACGTGGTAAAGGCCTTGGCCAGCACCTTGTCCAAGGTCTGGCTGACGTCGGCGTCGGCCGATTGCGTGGTATGGGTGTGCAGGTCGCCGGCGATCCAGCGGCCGGCGGGAAGCGGTGGCGCGCTGCCGCCCGGGTTGCTGTCGCCGCCGCACGCGGCGACACTCAACACGATGGCGATGGCCGAAGCAGGCAACGTTCTGGAATAAGACATGGGATGGACCTGGAAGCTGAAAAGAAGGGCGACAGCCTAGCATTCCAGTATGACCAGCGAATGACATGCCCGATGCCCTGCCGGGCTGGCGCCGGCGCGACAGCCCGTCCTAGCTGGCCGGCGGCGCCGTCGGCACTTCCGTCACCGTTTCCGGGATGCCCGAGAGGATCGTCACGGCGACCCGGCGGTTGCGCGCGCGCCCTTCCGCCGTTTCGTTGGGTGCCACGGGGATGTTGTCAGCGTGGCCGACGGCCGTCAGGCGCGACGCCTTGACGCCGCTGGCGATGAACAGGCGCACCACGGCGCTGGCGCGCGCGGCCGACAATTCCCAGTTCGAGGCAAAGGTCGAATTGCTGATCGGCTGCACGTCCGTATGCCCTTCCACCTGCACGTCGTGCGTATCGTCCTTGAGCAGCACGGCGACGGCGCGCAGGGCCTGGTCCGACTCCACCGTCAGGCGCGCCGCGCCCGGGTCGAACAGCACGCTGGCATTGATTTCCACGCTCACGCCGCGGCTCGTCTGCGTGACCCGCACCTTGCCTTCCTTGACCAGCGGCGCCAGGGTCGACGTCAAGTCCTGCGCCAGGCGCGTCATGTGTTCGCGCTCGCGGCGGATGGCTTCCGTGCGGCGTTTCAGGGCGGGGTTCGGCAAAGGAATGGCTTGCGGCGCTTCCATGATGATGGGCGGCGCGCCCTTTTCCAGGCTGAAGGCCTGGCCGATGGCGTTCTGGAAGACGCGGTATTTACCCTCGTTGACCTGCGAAATGGCGTACATCACGACAAAGAAGGCGAACAGCAGGGTGATGAAGTCGGCGTACGAGATCAGCCAGCGGTCCTGGTTGTCCGGTTCCTCGTCATACTTCCTGCGCGCGCGCCGCATCATGGTCAGTGCTCGTGCAGCAGGCTGGACACGCGCTCTTCGATGATGCGCGTATGGTCGCCCGTGGCGATGTCGTACAGCACGGCGGCCGTGATTTCGTACTGCAGCACGCGGCGCGAGACGATGGCCTTGAGTTTATTCGCCACCGGCAGGAACAGCAGGTTGGCCAGGCCCACGCCGTAGATGGTGGAGACGAAGGCCACGGCGATGCCGCTGCCTAATTTACTTGGATCGGTGAGGTTTTCCATCACGTGTATCAGGCCCAGCACGGCGCCCAGGATGCCGATGGTGGGCGAATAGCCGGCCGCCGACTCCCATACCTTGACGGCCTGGCGCTCGGCCATTTCGTAGGCGGAGATTTCCACGTCGAGCAGCTGGCGCAGCTTGTCGGGCGCGATGCCGTCGACAATCATCCGCAAGCCCTTGGCGTTGAAGCGGTCGGCCGTGTTTTCCATCAGGCGCTCGAGTGCCAGCGGGCCGTCGCGGCGCGCCGTCAAACTCCATTGCCCGATATCGCGCGCCAGCGCGGCGCGCGTATCGGCTGGCGGCAGGAAGACCCAGCGCAGCATTTCCAGACCGCGCACGAAAGTGCGCAGCCGCGTTTGCAGCAGCACGGCGCCGAAGGTGCCGATGACCACGATGGCAAAGGCGGCCGGCTGCAGCAGGGAGGCCATCTTGCCGCCTTCCAGTGCCTGGCCGACCAACAGGCCCGCCAGCGCCAGCGCCAGCCCGATTACGCTGGACCAGTCCACGCCTGCTCCCTCAAGGTTGCGCGCAGGCGCGCGACGGCCTGGGTATGCAGCTGCGAGACGCGCGATTCGGATACGCCCATCACCGCGCCGATCTCCTTCAGGTTCAGCTCTTCTTCGTAATACAGGCCCATGAGTATTTTCTCGCGTGGTGGCAGCGCGTCGATGGCATCGATCACGGATTGCCGGAAATCGGTATCGAGCAGGGAACGCAAGGGGTCGCTGTCCTCGTCCACGCAATGGCGGTCGAGGAAGCTGTCATTGCCGTCCGGGTCATGAAAGTCTTCGTAGTACACGAGCTGGTGGCCGCCGCCGTCGCCCAGCATTTCCTGGTAGTCGGCCAGCGACATCTTGAGCAGTTTCGCCACTTCCGACTCCGTCGGCGGATGGCCGAGGCGCTGCTGCAAGGTGCTCATCGCCTCTTCGATCTTGCGCATGTTCTGGCGCATGCTGCGCGGCAGCCAGTCGCTGGTGCGCAATTCGTCGAGCATGGCGCCGCGGATGCGCAGCACGGCATACGTCTCGAACTGCGCGCCATGCGTTTCTTCATAGCGGCTAATGGCATCGAGCAGGCCGATCATGCCGGCCTGGATCAGGTCATCGACCTCGACCGAAGGCGGCAATTTCGCCTTCATATGGTGCGCCAGACGCTTTACCAGCGGAATGTGCTCCGTCAGCAAATAGTCCTTGTTCGATTTCCCTTTGACCGTGTACATAGGCTGCTTATTGTTTTCTCATCTTATCTGGTGCTACCGTTGGCTTCAGGCGCTGAACTGGTGCGGGCTCCCCGTCTGGTACAAGGTGCCGCCGAGCACCGGCGCCGCCGAACGGGCCAGCCGCTCGGCCAGTCCGCGAAACGCCACCGAGGCGCCGGCCAGCGGAAACGCATCGACCACGCTGCGGCCCAGGCGCGCCGCGCGGTGCAGATACTCATCGGCAGGCACCGAGCCCATCGACGTCAGCTTCACGGCCAGGTAACGGCTCGCCGCCTGTGCCATATTATCGTATACCACTTTTGCCTCGGATTCGGAAGCGCCGGTGACGAGAATGCCGAAGGGACGGCGTCCCAGTTCCTGGCTCAGGCGCTTGATCAGGCAGTACGCCGCCTTGATCGAGGTGGCGCTGGTCGACACTTGCACGACGATATCGGACGACGCCATCAAGGGCACGGGGAAGCAGGCGCCCTCGTCTGCCACGACGCCGTCGACCAGCACGATGCCGCTCCGGCGCGCCAGCACCTCGAACGTCTTGCCCAGGCGGCGCAGCTCGTCCTCGCCCGCATAGTCCATGCTGTCCATCAAGTGGTTGCGCGCACCCAGGCTGGCCACGCCGAAGCCTTGCGGCACCTGGTGGATGACCTGGTTCAAGCCGCACTGCTGGCGCGCCACGTCGCGCAGGCTGGCGCCGTGCGCCAGTCCCAGGCGCGCAGCGACGCCATCGCCGCCGCCGCTGGCGTCGAGCAGCAGCACGTCATTGCCGCCGTAAACAAGCGAAGCGCCCAGGTTGACCAGCATGGCGCCCTTGTCGTCCTGCGGCGTGGCCGACAGGAACGTCATGACGCGCGGCTGCGGGCCGGCCAGCATGCGGCGCAGGCCTTCGGCCTGGTCGAAATCGAAATTAGCCAAGGCGCACCCCGCGCGCTTCATTGTTGCGGGCGGCCGCCTGCGCCATCAGCAGCGGCAGTTCGGCATCGGAAAACTGCGTGGCCGCCGCATCGCGCTTGAGCTTGAAGGCGCGATCGATCAGGTAGCCGCGGTCGGCCAGGTATAGGTCTTCCGGCACGCGCTGGCCGTTCGACACATAGAACAGGTTCAGCTTCTGGCGGATCACCACGTCGAGCACGTTGCCGATCGAGGCCGCTTCATCGAGCTTGGTCATGATGCAGCCGGCCAGGCCGCTGCCCTGATAGGCGCGCACCACTTCGTTGAGGGTTTCCTGGGTTGCCGTGGAATTGAGGCACAGCAGGCGTTTCACGTCGGCGCCGGCGCCCGACAGCATGGCCACCTGCTCCGTCACCATCTGGTCGCGCTGGCTCACGCCCACCGTATCGATCAGCACCGTGTGCTTGTTCTTCAATTCTTTCAGCGCGATGCGCAAGTCCGCTTCATCCTTCACGGAATGCACCATCACGCCGAGGATCTTGCCGTAGATGCGCAGCTGTTCGTGCGCGCCGATACGGTAGGCGTCCGTGGTGATCAGGGCCAGCTTTTCCGGGCCGTGGCGCATCACGCAGCGGGCCGCCAGCTTGGCCGTGCTGGTGGTCTTGCCGACACCGGTCGGGCCCACCAGGGCGAACACGCCGCCCTGCTCGAGCATGGCGTCTTCATTGGCCACCGTGTTCAGGTTGCGGCTGAGGACAGTCTTGATCCAGCGCATGCTTTGCGCACCGTCGAGGCCGGCGGGAAGCTTGTCGATCAGGTAGCGCGCCAGGCTGGCGGAAAAGCCGGCGGCCAGCATTTCGCGCAGCACGACGGCTTTTTGCGGCTCGCGCTGCTGCGTCGACCCCCACGAAATTTCCGCCAGCTGAGTTTCCATCATGCCGCGCATGGCGCGGATTTCATTCATCATGCCGCTCATCTCGGCGGCGGCATTTTCTTTGACGTGCGCCAGCGCGCTGGCCATCATCTGCTGCATGCGGGCCATGTCCACTGGCTCGGAAGCAGCCTGGCGCGGTGCGGCAGGACGTGGCGCGGCCGGGCGCTGGGCCGGAGCGGCCGGACGCTGCGGCGTGGCGAACTGGGTCTGCAACTGGGGACGGGGCTGAGCCATTTCGGACGCTGCCGGCGGCGAGGCGAGCGAAGCGGCATCGTCATTGGCCAGCGCGAGGATTTCCACCACGCCATCGGCCTGGCGGTTCGACAGGATCACGGCGTCGGGGCCCAGCGCTTCGCGCACCTTGCGCAGCGCATCGCGCGACGAGGCGCCCGTAAATTTCTTCACATTCATGACCGGCCTCCCAAGACGGGGGTGGCGCAATATTGGCTGAACTGTGTGACCATCATCGACTCCTGTTGCTTGAGTGCTGTCTTCCACATGGACACAGATCACTCGGACAGTTTCCATTATTAGCGATGCTTGGAGGAAATGATCGAAGGAACAGGACGGGAAAGTACCCGTTATTCAGTTTGCCGGGAGGAAATTGATGTTTATTTGACCAAAAGCAAGGGCTGGGGTCAGCCCCCCCCCCCCACTAACGCTAACGACATCTGGGGTCAGACGGGGACGCCGAGTCCCCCTCGCACGTTGGCGATGACCTTCATGTTGGCGGTGTTGAGGGTCTGACCCCGGCATTAACTATGCCCACTACTGCGCACCCACCAGCGCCGTGACGCGGATCGTCTTGGTTTCCGGCACTTCCGCATGCGACAGCACTTTGAGTTGCGGCAAGGCGCGGCGCAGGAAGCGCGACAGCAGGGCGCGCAGCGGCGCCGGCACCAGCAGCACCGGCGTCAGGCCCAGCGCTTCCTGCTGCTGGGCAGCCAGGCCCGCCTGGTGGGCGATGGTGTCGGCCAGGCCCGGCTCGATGCCGGCGCCGTCACCGCCATTGCCCATCGCCTGCATCAGCAGGCGCTCCAGGCGGCTGTCGAGCGTCATCACGGACAGCTCGGCCGCACCGGGGAACAGTTGCTGCACGATGGCGCGGCCCAGGGACACGCGCACCAGCGCCGTCAGCTCATTCGGGTCTTGCGTGCTGACCGTGTACTCGGCCAAGGTTTCGATGATGGTGCGCATGTCGCGGATGTGCACACCCTCGGCCAGCAGGTTCTGCAGCACTTTTTGCAGGGCCGACAGCGACAGCATCTTCGGCACCAGGTCTTCCACCAGGCGCGGCGCATCCTTGCCCAGGTGGTCGAGCAGCGACTGCACTTCCGCGCGGCCCAGCAGCTCGGACGCATGCGAGGTGATCAGATGATTCAAGTGCGTGGCCACCACGGTGCCCGCATCGACGACCGTGTAGCCCATCGATTGCGCCTGGTCGCGCAGGCTGGCGTCGATCCACGTGGCGGGCAGGCCGAACGCGGGGTCGCTCGTGGCCAGGCCCGGCAAGGTGCCGCTGGCCATGCCGGGATTGATGGCCAGGAACTGGCCGTTGAACGCTTCGCCCACGCCCACTTCCACGCCCTTCAAGGTGATGCGGTAGGCGGACGGCTTCAATTCCAGATTGTCGCGGATATGCACGGGCGGCGCCAGGAAACCCACTTCCTGGGCAAATTTCTTGCGGATGCCCTTGATGCGCTTGAGCAATTCGCCGCCCTGCGTCTTGTCGACCAGGGGAATCAAGCGGTAGCCGACTTCCAGGCCCAGGGTGTCGACGGGCATGATGTCTTGCCAGCTGGCTTCTTCCTGCTCGGGCGCCACCGTGGCTGGCGGCGCTTCGGCCGGCTTTTCGGCCGCTTCTCTTTCCTGCGTGCGCTTCTTGCTGATCAAATAGGCGGAACCGGCCAGCAGCGCGGCCAGCAGCAGGAAAACCATGTTCGGCATGCCGGGGATCAGGCCCATGCCGCCGATGATGCCGGCGGTAATGTACAGCACTTGCGGTTTGGCAAACAGCTGGCCCACCAGCTGGGTGCCGATGTCCTGTTCGCTGGCCACGCGCGAGACGACGATACCGGCCGCCGTGGAAATGATCAGCGAAGGAATCTGCGCCACCAGGCCGTCACCGATGGCCAGCAAGGTGTAGTTCTTGAGCGCGTCGGCAAAACCCATGTCATGCTGCAGCAAGCCCACCAGCAAGCCGCCGACGATATTGATGACGGTCACCAAGATGCCGGCGATGGCGTCGCCGCGCACGTATTTGCTGGCACCGTCCATGGCGCCATAGAATTCCGCTTCCTGCGCCACTTCCGTGCGGCGGCGGCGCGCTTCGTCTTCGCCGATCAGGCCGGCGTTCAGGTCGGCGTCGATGGCCATCTGTTTACCAGGCATGGCATCCAGCGCGAAGCGGGCGCCCACCTCGGCGATACGGCCCGCGCCCTTGGTCACGACGGTAAAGTTGATGATCGTCAAAATAATGAAGACCACGATACCGACCGTGTAGTTGCCGCCGATCAGGAAGTGACCGAACGCCTCAATCACCTTGCCGGCCGCGTCGGCGCCCGTATGGCCTTCCGTCAGCACCACGCGCGTGGACGCCACGTTCAGCGACAGGCGCAGCATGGTCGACACGAGCAGGATGGTCGGGAACGCCATGAAGTCGAGCGGCTTGACCGTGTACAGCGCCGTCAGCAGCACGATGATCGATAGCGCGATATTGAAGCTGAAAAAGATGTCGAGGATGAAGGCGGGCAGCGGCAGCACCATCATCGCCAGCAGCATGATGATGATGATCGGCGCGGCGAGGCCCTTGCTGGCGTTGCCTTTCAATCCGCTGAGCCAGGCTGGCATGGTCAGGCCGTTCATGGTGTGCTTCCTTTATTCTTGTCTGCCGCGTCTGCCGCGGGTCTGGTCTGCGACGCGGGGTCGAGAGGGTCGAGCTCGGGCGGCACATCGAGTTTTTTCGGCTTGTCGGGGCGCTCGCCATGGCCGCTGCCGTAACTGCGCAGCTGGAACACATAGGCCAGCACTTCGGCCACGGCGCCATACAGCGCCTCGGGAATCTCGTCGCCGATGTCCGTGTGCTTGTACAGCGCGCGCGCCAGGGCCGGCGCTTCCAGGATGGCGACCTTGTGTTCTCCGGCCAGTTCGCGGATCTTCGCCGCCACCTCATCGATGCCCTTGGCCACCACCTGCGGCGCGCCGCGCGAATTCTCGCCATACTTCAATGCCACCGCGTAATGGGTAGGATTGGTTACCACCACGTCGGCCGTCGGCACGTCGGCCATCATGCGGCGGCGCGACATTTCATGCTGCATCTGGCGGATCTTCGCCTTGATCTGCGGATTGCCGTCCGACTCCTTCGCCTCTTGCTTGACTTCCTGCAAGGACATTTTCATCTTGTTGGCGTAGTGCCACATCTGGTACGGACCGTCGATGGCGGCGATCAGGCCGAGCGCGCCGACGATCAGCAAAAAGGCCGTGATCAGCAAGCTGATCAGATGGGCCGAACCGGCGCGCAGCGATTCCACCGACAGGCCCAGCACGGCGTCCTTTTGATGCTGCATCACCATCCAGGCGACGACGCCGACGACGAGAGTCTTGGCGATGGCCTTGAGCAACTCCACCAGCGCATTCTTCGAAAACATATTGCCCAGGCCGCGAATCGGGTTGAGCTTGCCAAAATTGGGGGTAAACGCCTTGGAGCTGAACAGCCAGCCGCCCACCAGCACGGGCGAGGCCAGGGCGACGAGCATGATGGCCGCGGCGTACGGCAGGCAGGTCAGCAAGACCGAGCCCACGTCGTAGCCGATGCGCAACATCATCGCGTCGGGATTGAGTATCTGCTCCCGGTCCAGGGTCAGCCCGGAAACCATGACGGCCGTCAGCCGCCGCACGATGGCGTCGCCGGCAAACCACAGGCAGCAGCCGGACGCCATCAACACCGTAAACGTGGCCACTTCACGCGATCGCGGAACGTCGCCTTCCTCACGCGCCTGCTCGAGGCGCTTCGGTGACGCGGCTTCGGTCTTTTCTGCGTCGCTGTCTTCCGACATCAATCAACTCCGGTGAAGTCCTGCGGCCTGGCTAGGCGCAATACGGACTGGGCATGGAGCATTATCGGTTCAATCAACACAACGCCATCAAGGGAAAAGGGGGGCAATTGCCCTCCTTTTCCCTTGCCTATACTAAAGGCGCCGCAGGCGCCCATTTCAGAGGGGACCGAAAAATGGTCAGGACAAGGCGCAGCCCCGAAGACAGTACGAATGGCACGGCGAGGGGCTGCAACGCAGTCATGGGCATTTTCTCGGGTCACTAACGATTTTTTCGCGCCTCGGCCTGCTTCACCGTCTGTTCGATGGCGCCAAACAAGGATTTACCGTCGTCGCCCAGCATTTCCAGTCGAACAACATCGCCGAACAGCAGATACGGCGTACTGGCGACGCCATCGGCGATCATCTCCTGGTTACGTCGCTCAACGATGCTGGAAAACCCCTTCTTGACTTCCTTGTTGGCGACGCCGCCCGCGCTGACCACGCTGCCGGCGCGCGCGTTGCGCGTCTGGCACAGGTGCGCCAGCAGTTGCGGATAATTGAAGGCCATGTCGGCGCCTGCGTGGGGCTGGCCCGTCAACTTGCCGTTCAGGCTGCAGCGCAAGGCGTAATGCACCTTGCCGCCGCGCCAGGCGTCGCCCAGCTCGTCGGGCGTGATGGCGACAGGCGAGCAAGCCATGGCCGGCTTCGCCTGCAGGAAGCCGTAGCCGCCGGCTTGCTCGTCGGACGCCAGGTTGCGCAGCGTGATGTCGTTGACCAGCATCAACAGCTTGATGTTCAGGTGCGCCTGGTCCGGCGTCGAGCCCATGGCTACGTCGTCCGTGATGGCGGCGATGCCTGCCTCGTAATCGATGCCCCACTGCTCGTGCGCCAGGGTGATGGCATCGTGGGCGCCGAGGAAATCGTCGCTGGCGCCCTGGTACATCCTTGGAGCATCGCGCAGATTGGCGGGCGCTTCAAGTCCCGCCGCCTTGCAGGCCCGCTCGATCTGCTGCAGGTAGGACGCGCCCGCCACGCGCAGGCTGCTGCGCGGCAAGGGCGCCATGCAGTTAGCCGGGTCGAACTCGAAGGCGCGATGGCCGCGGCCGCTATTGATGGTCTGGTACAGCAAGTCCAGCTGGGGCGCGATGAAGCTCCAGTCGTCGAGCGCCTTTTGCAGGGTCGAGGCGATGCCATCGGCCAGGTGGGCCGTTTTCAGGTCGCGCGAGACGACAGCCAGCTGGCCATCGCGCGTGCCATCGTTCAGGGTAGCTAATTTCATGTGCGGAAAACTTCGTCAAAAGCAGGCAATAGGAGGCTAAAGACGCCAAAAAGCCGGGATATCCCCGGCTTTGACGATCAGAAGAGATTTACGCCAGCAGCGCCAGTTGCTCTGGAGTGAGATAGCACCACTCTCCTTCGGCAATACCCAGCGATTCCAGGGTCAGGCTGCCGATGGCGGAACGGTGCAGCGCGCTGCAATGGTTGCCGGCGGCAGCCAGCATGCGCTTGACCTGGTGGTATTTGCCTTGCTCGAGCACAATTTCCAGCTGGTGCTCTCCGCGCTTGACGCAGACGAGGGCTGCCAGCGGAGCCGGCTCATCGTGCAATTGCACGCCGGCCAATAACAGGGCCACCAGTTCATCCGTCACGGGCTCCTGCGTGGTGGCCTGGTAAATCTTGGGAACGTGGCGCTTCGGCGACGATTGTGCATGGATAAACGGCCCATCGTCGGACATCAACAGCATGCCGGTCGTATCGTGATCGAGCCGGCCGACGGGCTGGACTTCGCGCCAGGTGAACTGTTCCGGCAGCAGGGTCAGCACGCCAGGGTGATGGCTGGGCTTGCGCGAGCATTCGAAGTTGGCGGGCTTGTTCAGCGCCAGGTACAGATGCGCGCGGTAGACCCACTCTTCTTCGAACACGTGCAGCACCAGGCCTTCGGTCTCGACGGTGGTGCGGTAATTGGTCTGGGTGACGCCATCGATGACGACATCGCCATCTTCGATGAGGGAACGACAATATTTACGGGTGCCAAAACCCTGCGATTGCAGGATGCGGTCTAGGGATAATTTACTCATGGGCGTGACTTTACCAGAAGCGGCTGGCAGCGTGAAGCGGCCGCGCGCGCGGCCTGCGCAAGGCCGCCGAGGGCGCACCAGCCTTGCGCATGCACAGATGAGCTGAAGTACAAGGTGAGATTTCGATATAAATGGCCAATTCCTTTGAGCAATATCAAGCGCTCGGAATATCGCATTGATAGACTGAAACTTCGTTAGGAATCCGCCTAACGAGCTTTAGGAATAATAACCAAGCAACGACACACAAGGACATTGTATGAAGCATACCGATACCATCGCCTTACAAGGCAGCATCGCCGACATGCGCCTGCGCATCGCTACGGAACAGGCGGCCATGCACAAGGTCAGACTCGGCGTGGCGCGCTGGAGCAGCGCCCTGGCGCCGCAGGATGAGGACGCAACATCATCACCAGCGAGCCAGACGCATTGGCATGCCGAAGCGCAATGCCATTTCATGTGCTGGCTGGAACTGGGCGGTTTTGCCCACCCGGATGCGGATGCGGTCGCGGAAACCGGCAACGTGACGGCGCCCGTCATGGTGGACACAGCGCCCGAGATCAGTTCCGGCGCCAACGCCAGTGCCGGCGCAGCGCCGGCCCGGCAGGCAGACGCCCTGCCCGCGCACTGCAACGGCTGCGTCGTCTGAGCGCGCCCCATCCAACCGGCCATGCCCTGCCCTCGCATGCCTGCCTTGCCAGCACGCCCAACTCCAACATCGAACCACACTTGCCCATTCGGCACGAACGACGCACAAAAGGAAACGGCGGCATTGCGCCGCCGTTCCCAAGCCCCATCGGGACTTTAGTGAGGAATGTAAATTCACTCAAAACCACATCTGCGATGCGGCGAGTAGTTCCAGGACCTGCCAATCAAGTTAGTACTGACAACATAGTTGATATATCGCCCCTCCTTGAAAAGAACTACGGTTTCACTATAGCCCAAGCAGCCCCATTTTCAAGCCAATTTACCACCTTATTGAAAATCATTCTCGATTGGCTTGCTTGCCAGCCAAGAGTGATGTCCTCAGCGCAACGCCGGTTGTGACTGCTGCACGGCCGCCTTCATCGCGCCCGCGCCCATGGCGGCGCCAAACTTTTTGAGCACCCGTTCCGGCAAGCCTTCATGCTGCGTATAGTCGACGATGTCTTCCGCCTTGACGACGTCGCGCGCCACGCTGTCGACCGTGCCGAAATCGTCGGCCAGACCCATTTCCACGGCTTTCGCTCCCGTCCAGTACAAGCCGGAGAAGGTATCGGCCGTTTCTTTCAGGCGCTTGCCCCGCCCCGCCCGCACCACTTCGATGAATTGCTGGTGGATTTCATTGAGCATGCCTTGCGCATATGCCTTGTGCTTGTCCGTCAGGGGGCTGAACGGGTCCATGAAACCCTTGTTCTCGCCCGCCGTCAGCAAACGGCGCTCGACGCCGACCTTTTCCATCACGCCCGTAAAGCCGAAGCCATCCATCAGCACGCCGATGGAGCCGACCACGCTGGCCTTGTTGACGTAGATGCGGTCGGCGGCGGCCGCGATGTAATAGCCGCCCGAAGCGCACATTTCATCGACCACCACATATAAAGGCTTGTCCGGATAGCCCTTGCGCAGGCGCTGCATCTCGTCGACGATCATGCCGGCCTGCACGGGGCTGCCGCCCGGACTATTAATATGCAGCACCACGGCCACGGAGCCGGCATCGGAAAACGCCTTGTCCAGCGCGGGGATGACGACGGCGGCCGAGCCGCTGCCTTCGGACTCGATGGCGCCATTGATGTCGATCAGGGCCGTGTGGCGGCCCAGGGTTTCGCTGTCGTCGGCCGTGTTGTAGTCATAAAACACCCACAGGGCGAACAGCACGATCAGCAGGCCGAAGATCTTGAAAAAGATGCTCCAGCGGCGGTGCGCGCGTTGCTCTTGCAAAGTGGCAAATACCAGCTTTTCCAGCACGTCGCGCTCCCAGTTCCCCGCAGGGACGCCGTGGCTGGCGGCTGGCGCGCTGCTGTCCAGCTTGTCATTCGTGTTATCGCTCATGATTCACTTTGTTTAAATTGCAATAAGGCCTGCCCCGGCCTCAGGCCGGCAGCGGCTGTACATACTCGTCGGGTTGCCAGTACAGCTGGCCATCGCGCTCGGCCACGGCGATCGGACGCAAACGTCCGCCCTTGCAGGGACCGCCCGCGCACAAGCCGCTTTCCGGCACATAGATGGCGCCATGCGTCGAACACATCAGGTACAAGCCGCTGGACTCGAAAAACTCGCCTTCGGCCCAGTCCAGTTCAATCGGCACGTGGGCACAGCGGTTCAGGTAGCCATACGCCTTGCCGCCATGGCGCACGACAAAGCCCGTGGTCGCTTCGCCACCGGCCGAAACGGGAAAGCGCACGCCCTTGCCGCCATCGGCCACGGCGTCGGCCGCACAAATCAACACTTCCGCAACATCAGTCATCATGCGTGCTCGCTCAGCCATTGATGCAGGTCGGCCACCGTGGCGGCCGAATACAGTGGATTGCAGGCTTGCAACTGCGCCACCGGATGCGCTCCATACTCTACGGCAATACCCGCCGCGCCGGCATTGCTTGCCATCAATAAATCATGGCTGGTGTCGCCAATCATCACGGTACGCCGCATATCCTGCCCCAGTTCGCGCGTCAGTTCCTGTAGCATGGCCGGATGGGGCTTGGAAAACGTTTCATCGGCGCAGCGCGTCGCATCGAACAGGGACAGCAGCTTGACGGCATTCAAGGAGCGGTTCAGGCCGACACGGCTCTTGCCCGTGGCGACGGCGAGAAAGTACGCTTGCTGCGACAGTTCCTGCAGCATCTCGTGTACGCCGGGAAACAGGGTCAGCTCATGGTCGCGCGACAGATAGTGATAGCGGTAGCGCTCGGCCATGCGCGCATGGTATTTCGGCTCCACGTCCGGCATCACCAGCTGCATGGCTTCCTGCAAGCCCAGGCCGATCACGTGCGAAGCGAGCAACTCGGTGGGAATGGGCAAGCCAAGGTCTTTGGCCGATGCCTGGATGCACTTGACGATGGTCGAGGTACTGTCTATCAGGGTACCGTCCCAATCGAAGACGATCAGATCAAATTGCTTTCTTGCCATGTTTCCCGACAGCATAGCCGCCGGCTCCTTGAGAATGAATGATGGCGACTGACTACCTTGTGAGTAGTGTCGCGCGCACGCGCTGCATACTTATCGTGCGGCAACGGCCAATGGTTTGCCCAAGCTTACCAAGAAACGCTCGCATTCGGCAGCCAGCGGCGCGTTCAGGGTCATCGTCTTGCCCGTTTCCGGATGCGTAAACGTGATCTGGTGCGCATGCAGGAACATGCGTTTCAGGGCGCCGCGCGTGCTGTCGGCCTTCAACAGGGCACGGTTGAGGGCAAAGTCGCCATATTTATCGTCGCCGGCGATGGGGAAACCGGACGAGGACAGGTGCACGCGGATCTGGTGCGTGCGTCCCGTCTTCAATTCCGCCTCCAGCAAGGCGAAGTTGTGATATTTATGCAACAGTGAAAACACCGTGTGCGACGCCAGGCCATCGGCCTGCACGGCCACCCGGCGCTCGCCTTCGGCCGTCGTATATTTATGCAGCGGCAACTTGATATGCTGGCGCGCATTCTTCCAGTCGCCGGCCACCAGCACCAGGTAGCGCTTGTCGGTGACGCCGTCGCGCATCTGCTCGTGCAGATTGGTCAGCGCCGTGCGTTTCTTTGCCAGCAACAGCAGGCCGGACGTGTCGCGGTCCAGGCGGTGCACCAGTTCCAAAAACTTGGCGTCGGGGCGCGAAGCGCGCAATTGCTCGATCACGCCGAACGACACGCCCGAGCCGCCATGCACGGCCACGCCGGCCGGCTTGTCGATGACGAGCAGCTGCGCATCTTCGAAGATGATCTTGAATTCGGCGGCTGGCGCGCCCGTAGGGGCCTTTTCGGCCACGCGCACGGGTGGAATGCGCACCACGTCGCCGGCGGCGAGACGGTACAACTGATCGATACGGCCTTTATTGACCCGCACTTCTCCCGATCGCAAGATCCGGTAGATGTGGCTTTTAGGCACTCCCTTGCACACTCTTAATAAGTAGTTGTCGATGCGCTGGCCTGCTTCTTCCTCGGCGATCGTTACGAATTGGGCTTGCGGCTGAACCGGGGGTGTTGAAGGGGGAACAACATCATTTTGACTCTTCATTTACTATGTCTTCCCAGAAATCTCTCTAAGTCCTTCATTTTGAATATATAATTGTTTTTGCTGCGGCCCTGGCTGCTGCGAGTGTAAGAATAAAAGCACATTTTACACAGGGGCGTCTCCACCGGCCTCGCCAAATTGCAAATTCGGTGGAAAAAAATGTATATGCACCATCCCTGCGCGAATCAAGGTTGCACCGTAGTTGTAATCGGATAACGCGTGGAGATGCTGAAGTGAGTGTGGGATTATAAGGATAAGTACCCGTTAGCGCGACTTATCGAGTCGGGCTCGCGGGTTGATGAAGTTGATAACGCTTGCCGTTTTCGCCAAACCCCGTATGTGGCCAAATACTGAGGGTTGTCGATGATAGGCTGAGGCCAAGCCTCGCCATCGCGATCCCTGTAATGAGCCGGCTAACGATTTTGGCTCTGAATTTGCTGACCACTTGCATTCTCTGCCCCCGATGCAGTTCATTCTCATCCGGGCTGTTTCAGATGAGTTGCAAGTGTCCTGTGCACTCGGCATGACGATCGACCTCACCGCGCCTGTTGCGGCCGTAACGTATACCTCGTACGCGTTGTTGCTCCGCACGCCTGGGCATTTCCCCCGCCAGCACTCCCGTTCTCGCATATATCCCTGTACTTCGCCGCTTCCCCGGAAGCGGCTTTGAGATGGCCTACGGGTCGCGGAGTTATAAAAATGAAACGCATGTTGTTTAATGCCACGCAGCAAGAAGAACTGCGCGTAGCGATTGTCGACGGACAAAAACTGATCGACATCGATATCGAGACAGCCGGGCGCGAACAGCGCAAATCCAACATCTACAAGGGCGTGATCACGCGCATCGAGCCATCGCTCGAAGCGTGCTTCGTCAGCTATGGCGAAGACCGCCACGGCTTCCTGCCTTTCAAGGAAGTTGCCCGCACGTATTTCCGCGAAGGCGTCGACGTGCGTAACGCTTCCGTCAAGGAAGCGCTGCGCGAAGGCCAGGAAATCATGGTGCAAGTGGAGAAGGAAGAGCGCGGCAACAAGGGCGCCGCCCTGACCTCGTTCGTCTCGCTGGCCGGCCGCTACCTGGTCCTGATGCCGAACAACCCGCGTGGCGGTGGCGTATCGCGCCGCGTGGAAGGTGAAGAGCGCCAGGAATTGCGCGAAACCATGGATAAACTGGACTTGCCAGCTGGCATGTCCGTGATTGCCCGCACGGCAGGCATCGGCCGCAACGTCGATGAACTGCAGTGGGATTTGAATTACCTGATGCAACTGTGGCGCGCCATCGAAGGCGCCGGCAAGTCGGCCAACGGCGCTTTCCTGATCTACCAGGAATCGTCGCTCGTCATCCGCGCCATCCGCGACTACTTCCAGCCCGACATCGGCGAGATCCTGATCGACACCGACGAGATCTACGACCAGGCGCACCAGTTCATGAGCCACGTGATGCCCGACATGGTGCACCGCGTAAAACGCTACAGCGACGACGTGCCGCTGTTCTCGCGCTTCCAGATCGAACACCAGATCGAAACGGCGTACAGCCGCACCGTGCCGCTGCCATCGGGCGGCGCCATCGTGATCGACCATACCGAAGCGCTGGTCTCCGTCGACGTCAACTCGGCCCGCGCCACGCGCGGCTCGGACATCGAGACGACCGCCTTCAACACCAACTGCGAAGCGGCCGAAGAAGTGGCCCGCCAGCTGCGTTTGCGCGACTTGGGCGGCTTGATCGTCATCGACTTCATCGACATGGAAGTGGCGAAAAATCAGCGCGAAGTGGAACAGCGTCTGAAAGATGCGCTGCACCATGACCGTGCCCGTGTACAAATGGGCAAGATCTCGCGCTTCGGCCTGATGGAACTGTCGCGCCAGCGCCTGCGTCCTTCGCTGTCCGAAGGCTCGCACGTGACGTGCCCGCGCTGCTCCGGCACCGGCCACATCCGCGATACGGAATCGTCCGCCCTGCAGGTGCTGCGCATCATCCAGGAAGAGGCGATGAAGGAAAACTCGGCCACCATCCACGTGCAAGTGCCCGTGGACGTGGGCGCCTTCCTGCTCAACGAAAAGCGCGGCGAAGTACTGAAAATCGAGAACCGCCACCGCATCGCCGTGATTCTGATCCCGAACAAGCATCTGGAAACGCCGCATTACAAGCTGGAACGCATCAAGCACGACGACCCGCGTCTGGAAGACAGCCAGGCCAGCTACAACCTGGCGGAAAGCGCTGAAACCGACATGGCGTACAGCAAGCGCCAGAAGGAAGAAGCCAAGCCGCGCCAGGAAGCCGTCGTCAAGACGATCACGCCTGACCAGCCGGCACCGCTGGTCGAGCGCAAGCCCGTCGAAGCGAAACCGGCTCCAGTGGCCGCGCCTGCCGCACCACAGGGCCTGATCGCCAAGATCATCAGCTTCTTCACCGGCGCCCCGGCACCGGTGGCGCCCGCGCCCGCTCCTGTCGCACCAGCCAAGCCGGCCGGCGCCGACCGTGGCGACCGCAACAGCCGTGGCCCGCGTGGCCGTGGCCGCAACGGCAAGCCTGGCCGCGAAGAACGCGAACCAGGCCAGGGCCGTCCAGCCCAGGACGATGCAGCGAAAGAAGCGGAAGCACTGGAAAAAGCGGCCCGTCCGCCACGTCCACCGCGTCCGCCACGCGAACCGCGTGAAGCGCGCGAGAACGGCGATACGGCGGCAGCACCGCGCGAACGCGGCGAACGCCCTGAACGCGCCGAGCGTCCGGAACGCGCGGAACGTCCTGAGCGCGCCGAGCGTCCGCCACGCCAGCCACGCGAAGCGCGCGAACCACGCGCCGACAAGGCTGTTGTTGCTGAAGTGAAAGCTGAAGAGCTGGCACTGGTTGGCGCCACCGCCAGCGCAGTGAATGTCGTCGTGCCGTCAAACGGTCCTGAATCCGACGCCGCACCGGCGAATCTGCTGAAAGCGCCGGCGAATGCCGGTCCTGAAGGCGAAGAGACGGAAAACGACGTGGAAGGCGAAGAACCGCGCCGCCGCCGTCGTCGTGGTGGCCGCAACCGCAACCGCCGCGACCGCGAAACGGGCGAGCTGATCGAATCGGCAAACGGTGACAACGAAGGCCAGGACGCACCAGTGATCAGCTTTACGGTCGCTCCGGCGCCGGAAGCTGCCGCTGATGCCGCTGATGCCGCTCCAGTCGCCGTCGTGGCCGCCGCCGCTGTCGTCGCCATTGCCGCACCAGTGGAAGCCGCATTGGATGCCGCTCCTGCCGTCGTGGCTGAAGTCGTGGAAGTGGTCGAAGTGGTCGAAGTGGTGGAAGTGGCCAAGGCTGAGGAAGCCGCACCAGCGGCTGAAGTGATCGTGCCGCCGGCCCCTGTGGAAGCCGTCGTTGCTGCAGCGCAAGCTGAACCAGCCGCTGCCGAACCAGCACCAGCTGCCGAGTACAGCTTTGCCGAGAAAGCGCAAGCTGCACCGGCGCCAGCGCCTGCTCCAGCGGAAGTCATCGCCGAAGCGGCCCCAGTCGTGGAAACGGCAGCTGCCGTGGAAACCGTCGCCGTGGCTGAAGAAGTTCCAGCAGCAGCGCCAGTCGCCGAAGCGGCGCCAGCCGTGGTGGAAGCTGCCCCGGTGGTAGCCGAAGCGGCTCCCGCTCCAGCTCCCGTCCCTGCTCCGGCACCAGCACCAGCACCAGCGCCTGTCGCTGCTCCCGCTCCTGCTCCTGCTCCTGCCGCACCGCTGGACTTGAGCGCGGTGCTCGGTTCGGCCGGCCTGACCCTGGCTGCCACCGATCCGGAAAAACTGCGCCTGGCGCAGGAAGCGGCCGCGAAGGCAGTCGCTCCGGTCCGCAAGCCACGCGAACGCAAGCCATTGCCGCCGCAATCGGATGAGCCGTTGATCCAGGTCAACACGCAACGTCCATAAGCGTGCCGGGTTCGCCCAGCCGCCAATGATGAAAGGGGGAGCTCAGGCTTCCCCTTTTTTATGTCCACTTTTTTGCTGCCCTCCACCCGCCATGCACGAGAACGCCAATCTGCCTCCCGCCCCCGTCAGCCTGCGCAGCGCCTTCCGGTACTGGCTCAAGCTGGGCTGCGTCAGCTTTGGCGGCCCCGCCGGGCAAATCGCCATGATGCATGCGGAACTGGTGGAAAAGCGGCGCTGGATTTCCGAGCAGCGCTTCCTGCACGCTCTCAATTACTGCATGCTGCTGCCGGGGCCGGAAGCGACCCAGCTGGCCATCTACATCGGCTGGCTGATGCACCGCACGCGCGGCGCCCTCGTGGCGGGCCTGCTGTTTTTGCTGCCCTCGCTGCTGGTGCTGATCGCCCTGTCCTGGCTGTACATGGCGTATGGCCACGTGGGCGCCATCGCCGGCGTCCTGTACGGCATCAAGCCGGCCGTCGTCGCCATCGTGCTGGCGGCCGCGTGGCGCCTGGGCCGGCGCACCTTGCGCAGCCCCGCCCTGATCGCCATCGCGGCGGCCGCATTTGTCGCCATCGCCGCGCTACAGCTGCCATTTCCACTGATCGTGCTCAGCGCCGCCCTGCTGGGCATGGCGGGCGGGCGCTGGCTGCCGGGCCACTTTCATGCCAACGGCGCGTCGCATGGCGGCGCGGCCCGCTACGGCGCCGCCCTGATCGATGACGACACGCCGACGCCGGACCACGCGCGCTTCCGCTGGCCGCGCCTGCTTGGCACGGCCGCCGTGGGCCTGGCGCTGGCCTTCTTCGTCTGGCTGGGCCTGGCGCTGGCGGGTGGGGCGGACCAGCCGCTGGCGCAGATGGGCGTGTTTTTCAGCAAGGCGGCCCTGCTCACGTTCGGCGGCGCGTATGCCGTGCTGCCCTACCTGGTGCAGGGCGCCGCCGACCACTACCACTGGATCACGAGCGCGCAAATGATGGATGGCCTGGCGCTGGGCGAAACGACGCCCGGCCCGCTGATCATGATCGTCGCCTTCATCGGTTTTGTCGGCGGCTGGAGCCATGCCGTAACGGG
The DNA here is from genome assembly GCF_020858035.1 of Janthinobacterium sp. EB271-G4-3-2. Taxonomy (NCBI): domain Bacteria; kingdom Pseudomonadati; phylum Pseudomonadota; class Betaproteobacteria; order Burkholderiales; family Oxalobacteraceae; genus Janthinobacterium; species Janthinobacterium sp. EB271-G4-3-2. The sequence continues at coordinate 380,521 of NZ_JACYMG010000003.1, forward strand.
TGAGCAGCTGTGGCTGGCGGGCGTGTGCGGCGCGCTCGTCGCCAGCTGGTTTACTTTCCTGCCCTCGTTCATCTTCATCCTGGCCGGCGCCCCCCTCGTGGAAGCGTCGCGCGGCAATCTGCGCCTGAGCGCGCCCCTGACGGCCATCTCGGCTGCCGTGGTGGGCGTCATCGCCAGCCTGGCCCTGTTCTTTGGCCGCCATGTCTTCTGGCAAACAAACCCGCTGCCGCACTGGGACTGGGTAGCGATTGCCATCGCGCTGGCGGCCGGCGTGGCGCTGATCAAGTACCAAGTGGGCACCATCAAATTGCTGCTCGCCTGTGCCATCTTCGGCCTCGTGCTATCGTATCTGCCTTGACCGATTTTACGTAAGTGGCATGACCTTTCATGGCTGACAAGATTATCTACCTCGCCGAAGCCCGCAATGGGGCACCGGCGATCCCCGCGACGCTGGAAAATCCCAGCGGCAGCGTGGCCGACAGCCTGGGCCGGTCCCTGCACGACTTGCGCATCTCGATTACCGACCGCTGCAATTTCCGTTGCGTGTATTGCATGCCAAAAGACGTGTTCGACAAGAACCACGTGTATCTGCCGCATACGGATTTGCTGTCGTTCGAGGAAATCACGCGCATCGCGCGCCTGTTCGTTGAACACGGCGTGGAAAAGATCCGCCTGACGGGCGGCGAGCCGCTGCTGCGCAAGAATATCGAAAAGCTCATCGCCATGCTGGCCGCCCTGCGCACGCCGTCGGGACAGCCGCTGGACCTGACCCTGACGACCAACGGTTCCTTGCTGGCCAGAAAAGCGCAAGCCTTGAAGGATGCGGGCCTGAACCGCGTGACCGTATCGCTCGACTCGCTCGACGACGCCACCTTCAAGCGCATGAACGACGTCGATTTCGCCGTCGCCGACGTGCTGCACGGCATTGATGCGGCGCACGCCGCCGGCCTGGGGCCCATCAAGATCAACATGGTCGTCAAGGCCGGCATGAACGAACAGGAAATCGTGCCCATGGCGCGCCACTTCAAGGGCACGCCGTACATCCTGCGTTTCATCGAATACATGGACGTGGGCGCGTCGAATGGCTGGAACTTGCAGGAAGTCATCCCGTCCGCCGAAGTCGTGCGCCGCATCGCCTTACACATGCCCTTGCTGCCCATTAACCCGAACTACACGGGCGAGACGGCGGCGCGCTGGCGCTATGCCGATGGCGGCGGCGAGATCGGCCTCATTTCCAGCGTCACGCAAGCGTTCTGCGCCGACTGCAGCCGCGCCCGCCTCTCGACCGAGGGCAAGCTGTACACGTGCCTGTTCGCCAGCAGCGGCCACGACTTGCGCAGCCTGCTGCGCGGCGGCCGCAGCGACGCGGAAATATCCTCGGCCGTGGCGCAGCTGTGGCGCGGCCGCGGCGACCGCTATTCGCAATTGCGCACCAGCCAGACGGATTTGACGGGCGGCACACTTGAGCACGGTAAAAAGAAAGTGGAAATGTCGTACATCGGCGGCTGAATCCGGCGCGGCGCCCGCCCCGCGCTGCTACCATGGCGCATGCACCAATTTCCCTACCTGACATGATCAACAAACACGACATTACCGGCCTGATCCTGGCCGGCGGCCTCGGCACGCGCATGGGCCAGCGCGACAAGGGCATGCTGTGCCTGCATGGACAGCCCCTGGCCCGCCACGTGCTGCAGCGCCTGGCGCCGCAAGTGGGCCAGCTGGCCATCAGTGTCCACGCGGATGCCGGCGATTACGCGCGCTTCGGCCTGCCCGTGTGGCCCGACGCGCTGCCGGGCCAGCTGGGTCCCCTGGCCGGCCTGCACAGCGGCATGCGGCACGCCGGCACGCCCTACCTGCTCACCGTGCCGTGCGATTCGCCCCTGCTGCCGCCCGATCTGGCAGCGCGCCTGGCGGCCGGTTTGACGCAGGACAATGCCGACCTGGCCATCGCCGTCACCGAAGAGCTTGATCCGGCGACGGGATCGACGGTGCGCCGCCCCCATCCCGTCTTTTGCCTGGTGAAAACATCGGCCCTGCCCCAGTTAGACTCGTATCTGCGCGGCGGCGAGCGCCGCATGCGTACCTGGCATGGCCCATTGAGACTGGCCGAAGTGCTTTTCGAGAACAATGGCGCATTCGGCAACATCAATACCCCGGACGAGCTGGCCGCCCTGCAGGCGCAGGGATTGAGCGTGCCGATGGCGCAAGCCATCCTGGCCGACACCGCCGCCCCCGTCGCCGAGATCGAGGAACTGCCGCTGCCGCAAGCGTTCGAGCGCATCCTGGCGGCCGACATCATTTCGCCCATCAGCGTGCCCGCGCACGACAATTCCGCCATGGATGGCTATGCGCTGCACGGCGGCGACCTCGGTGGCGACACGCCAGTGACTTTGGCCGTGGTCGACACCATCCTGGCCGGGCGTCCCGGTACGGTCAAAGTTGAGCGCGGGCAATGCGCGCGCATCATGACGGGCGCCGTCATGCCCGACGGCTGCGACAGCGTGGTGCCGCAGGAACTCGTGCTGCAAGCCAATGAAACCAGCATCACCATGGCGCCGGACTGCATCCGCCCCGGCGACAACCGCCGTTTCAAGGGCGAAGACTTGATGCAGGGCCAGCCTGCGCTGCTGCAGGGCAAACTACTCGGACCGGCCGAACTGGGGCTGCTGGCCTCGCTGGGCATCGCCACGGTGCCCGTGCGCCGGCGCCTGCGCGTGGCCTTCTTTTCCACGGGCGACGAATTGCGCTCGATCGGCGAGCGGCTCGACGCGGGCTGCATTTACGACAGCAACCGCTACACCCTGCTGGGCATGCTGACCCGTTTGGGCTGCGAAGTGCTCGACATGGGCATCGTCAAGGACAATCCGCAAGCGCTGGAAGCGGCCCTGCGCGGCGCCTGCGCCAAGGCCGACGTCATCGTCACCTCGGGCGGCGTGTCCAGCGGCGCGGCCGATTTTACGCGCGAGATCCTCGCCCGCCTCGGTGACGTGGCCTTCTGGCAAATCAACATGCGCCCGGGCCGCCCCATGGCCTTTGGCCGGATTGCCAGCGAGGGCGACACGGCCTTGCTGCTGGGTCTGCCCGGCAACCCCGTGGCCGTGATGGCGGCGTTTTATTTCCTCGCCCGCCCCACCCTGCTGCGCCTGATGGGCGCCGATGCGGACACATCCACCCCGCCGCTGCTGCAGGTGGCGGCGCAAGCGCCCATCCGCAAGAAACGGGGCCGCACGGAATACCAGCGCGGCATCGTCGAACGCGACGCCGATGGGCGCCAGCACGTGCGCGTGACGGGTGCGCAAGGCTCGGGCATCCTGCGTTCGATGACGCAAGCCAATTGCATGATCGTGCTGCATGAAGCGCAAGGCCACGTGGCGGCCGGCGACCTCGTCGATATTGTGCTGTTCCATGGGCTGATATGAAGCTGATACTGGTAATGGCCCTGCTGCAGGGCATGACGGCATATGCAGGCGAAGTCCGCAGCAATGGCTACGCGGCGCGCTTCGACGAGCGCATCGAAACGGCGCCAGGCGACTTGCACGGCGAAACCGCGGGCGGCATCCGCCTTGTGCGCACCAGCGACCAGGCGCTCATGTGACAGGAAAACACGCCCTTGCGCCCCGGCTGCGGCAACGTTGCGGCCGTGACCGCCATCAATGATCGCTACATGGCCCTGTGCGGCCACCTGGGCGGGCGCCATTACACGCAGAAGATCATCTTCACGCAAGGCAACTCACTCTCCATGGCCAGCATCGACCAGTACGATTCGCCCAGTCCCGTGCGCGTGGAGCCCAACGGATCGCTGGCCATCGACGTCCTGCGACGCGACCTCTTCCCTGGCGAACTGACGGGTCCGCATTACTTCCACACTGTGTACCGCTTGCGCCACGATGACGCCACGTTCGGCTTCGTCCCCAGCTTTGATGGCGATGCAGCCGAGCGCTACTGGCTGCACTACCGGGTCACGCGCCAGGCGGCGCCTGCGGCTGAGGTGCTGCCAGAACTGCTGGCGTCGCTGCTGGCGGCCCAGTCCGGCAAGCAATCCATCTGCGCGGAACTGGACACGCTGGCCGCAGATTTGCAGCAAGGGCGACAGTACGATGCGCAAGGCGCGCGCACCTTGATGCGCCGGTGGCTGCACAAGCTGCCCGCCATCGGCTACCCCGCTTTCGATACGCAAGCCTGTCCAGGCCGCATCTAGCACGCATTCCTGGCCTCACCGCCGCCTGCCGGCGGCGCCCCCGTCCAAGCTCCACCTCATTCCCACCGGCCCGCCCTGCGCGGGCCGTTTGCATTTCCCCATTGCAATCAATTCCCCTGTGCGGCAGACGTTTCCCCATCGAGATAAAAATATCAATCATTTCCCATTAAAACAAATCAATAAACACAACACTAATTGTAATAATTTTATTTATTAGTTGATATTGAAGTTTCTTCGGTGATAACATTCAAACTCATGCAAAAAGTTCAATTTTGATATTGTTTTCACGAGGAACAACAATGAGACACAGCTCATGGATCGCGGGAGCCAGCTTGCTGGGTACGGCCTGCCTGCTTGCCACCTTGTCCCTGGCGCCCATGCCCGCCTACGCGAAAGGCATCGCGCGCGCCGATGTGCTCGATAACTGCAACTGGAATCGTCCCGGCGTCGACCCGTTCATGGGTGACGTGGTGGCGGCCGTGGACCGCTATACGGATATCGCGCCGCCCGTGCGCGAACAATTGAAGGAGCGCATGCGTGCGCGCCAGTACGATGAGATCGTGGTGATCAGCCGCGACGCCATCCGCGGCAAGGGCAATTACAACGCGCGCATCAGCGACATGCATTTCGGCCCTGGCCGCGTCTGCCGCAATGTCACGCGTGCGGGCTGGAACGAGCAGATGCAGGAACGGGGACTCGTGTATTGCGTGCAAGGCCAGTGCATCCTGGTGCCGACGATTTGCCGCAACGTCAGCCGTATCACGCAGGCGCCCGCATCGGCGCCGCCAGCGGCCGGCGCGGCTCCCGGTGGTGCCGCTCCCGGCGGTGCGGCACCCGTTGCCGCCGCGCCCGCTGCCCCGGAAGCGGCAGGCGTGCCCCTGATCGACAATCCCGACGCCTTGCGCGGCGGTTCCTTCACGGGCGGCGCCATGCCGCCCGAGGTGGCCAGCATTCCTTTCCTGCCCTTCGATTATGTACGTACCGCCGGCGGCATCACGCCGCCTGCCGGCATGGGCGGCGGCGGCGGTGGCGGCGGTGGCGGCGGCCTGCCGCCGGACCGGGGCAGCAGCATCATCGTGCCGCCCACCGTGATCATCCCTAGCTTGCCACCGACGGTGCCGACCGTCTTGCCGGCCGTGCCGGAACCGCAAACCTGGGGCATGCTGCTGGCGGGACTGGCGCTGATCGGCTACAGCGCGCTGCGCCGCCGCACCACGCGGGCGGCCTGAGGCGGCGCGCTACTCGCCGTCGCCGGCGTCCGCCTTACCCAGCAGCAAGGCGGCCGCCTCGCCCGGCAATGCTTCCACGGATTTCAATTTGCGCGCCATCTGCCGGCTGCGCACTTCCGCGCTTTCGATGTTTTTCGCCGCCTTTTCCAGGGTCAGCCGGGTTTGCGACAGCACCTCGCCGAACTTGCCGAATTCCGTCTTCACGGCGCCCAGCACTTGCCACACTTCGGACGAGCGCTTTTCCAGCGCCAGGGTGCGGAAACCCATCTGCAGACTGTTGAGCAAGGCCGTCAGGGTGGATGGCCCGGCGATGCTGACCCGGTGCACGCGCTGCAATTCGTCGGCCAGTCCCGGGCGGCGCAGCACTTCCGCATACAGCCCCTCGGTAGGCAGGAACAGGATGGCAAAGTCGGTGGTCAGCGGCGGCGCCAGGTATTTCTCGGCGATGGTTTTCGCTTCGCCCCGCACGGCCCGCTCCAGTTCGCGTCCGGCCAGGGCCACGCCGTCCGCATCGGCCCGCTCGGCCGCCTCGACCAGGCGCTCGTATTGTTCCTTGGGAAATTTCGCGTCAATCGGCATCCACACGGGCGGCCCGCCGTCGACCATGCCCGGCAGTTTCAGGGCGAATTCCACGCGCGCGCCGCTGCCCGGCAAGGTTTCCACGTTTTTCGCGTACTGGTCGACAGTGAGTACCTGCTCCAGCAGCATTTCCAGCTGCACTTCGCCCCAGGTCCCGCGCGTCTTGACGTTGGTAAGCACCCGCTTCAAATCGCCCACGCCCAGCGCCAGCTGCTGCATCTCGCCGAGACCCTGGTGAACTTTTTCCAGCCGTTCCGACACTTGCTGGAACGACGCACTGAGGCGCGTTTCCAGGGTGGCGTGCAGTTTCTCGTCGACCGTCTTGCGCATCTCTTCCAGGCGCGCGCCATTGTCGGCCTGCAAATCGCGGATCTTGTTCTCGAGCGTGGCACGCACTTCCAGCATGCGCTGCGCATTCGATTCCGTCAGCTGCGCCAGAGTTTGATTGGTACTCTCGGCGAAGCGCGCCAGGCTTTGCGCCTGTTCTTCGCGCCCGACCTTGCCCTGCGCCTGCATCTGCGTGCGCAGGCTGTCGAGCTGTTGCAGGGTCGCCGCCTGGAATTGCGCCAGGCCCGCCGCCAGGTCTTGCCGCGTGGCTTGCGCCGACGCCTGCAGCTGCAGCCGCACTTCGCGCTCGACCCGGTCGATGCGTTCCAGGCTTTGCTGCTGGTGCTGCTGCACCAGGGCCAGGGTGGTGGCGCCGTCGCCGGCCGCGCCGCGCGGGCGCAGCAAGATCAATAGCAACAAGACGATGGCGACGATGGCGGCGCCCAGCAGGCTGTAAAACTCGATTGGGCTCATGGGTGTCAGTCAGGTTTGTTGCGCATCCAGTCGGCCGTCTGATAGAACGATTCCATCAGGCGCACGCGCAAGGCTTCTTCGATGCCTGTGTCTTCCATGGCCCAGGCCATGGCGCGCAGCCACTGGTCGCGCTCGCTGGTGCCGATGGCGTACGGCAAATGACGGGCGCGCAGGCGCGGGTGGCCGAATTTCTCGATATACAAATCCGGTCCGCCCATCCAGCCCGTGAGGAAGAAATACAGCTTGTCGCGCGAGCCATCCGTCGACGGCGGATGCATGACGCGGATGCCGGCGAACTCGGGCTCGAGTTCCATCAAGTCATAAAAACGGTCGACCATTTCGCGCAGCACGGGGGCGCCGCCGATGGTCTCGTACAGGGTGGGGGCAGTGGTATCAGTCATGGCCGCCATGATAGCGCAAGCGCTGGCGGCCCATGCGGCGCCAGCGCCCTCTGCCGCAATAAATGGCAATATACTTGACTAATCAAGCTTTTATCAAATACTATGCAATTTTAAACCCGAGACAAAACAGCATGTCAACCACCACCCAACCTCGTTTGCTACGCAATACCAATTTCCGCTGGCTGCTCGGTGGCGGCCTCGTATCCATGCTCGGTGACCAGTTCAGCATGCTGGCCCTGCCCTGGCTGGTGCTGAGCCTGACAAACGATAGCCTGAGCCTGGGCATCGCCGTGGCCCTGATGGGCGCGCCGCGCGCCGTGCTGATTTTGCTGGGCGGCACCATCGCCGACCGTTATTCGCCCCGGCACGTGCTGCTGCTGAGTAAATATGCGAACGCCGCCATCCTGCTGGCACTGTCCGGCCTGTTGATGCTGGACCAGGCCAGTGTGGCGCTCGCGTATGCGGCCGCGCTGGCGCTGGGCATCGCCTCCGCCTTCGGCATTCCCGCCGGCACCGCCATCCTGCCGCAAGCCGTGCCGCCGCAGGCGCTGCAGACGGCCAACAGCCTGCAGATGGGCGCGCGCCAGTTGTCCTTGCTGGCCGGCCCGCTGCTGGCGGCGCTCGTGCTCGGCGCCCACGATGGCGGGCAGCACACCTCCATGGCGGCGCTGGCCGCCGCCTTCGCCATCGATGCGCTGACGTTTCTGTTCTCGGCCTGGACCTTGCGGCAAGTCACCTTGCGGCCACAGGCCGCCGCCGCGGCGCAGGGCATGTGGCGCGACATGGCGGCCGGCCTGTCCATGGTGTGGCGCGACCTGCCCTTGCGCAGCTGCTATGCCTACTGGGCCGTGGTGGCCTTCTTCGTCATGGGTCCGCTGCAAGTGGCCCTGCCCGTGCTGGCCGGCGAACGCCTGCACGGCGCCCCGGCGCTCGGTTTGCTGATGGGCGCGCACGGCGCGGGTACCCTGGCCGGCATGCTGGCATTCAGCCTGGGCGGCGCCTGGCTGCGCCGCCGCTTCGGCGCCACCCTGCTGGCCGTCGATGCCATCGTCGCCATCCTGCTGATGGCGCTGGGGCAAATCGATACAGCCTGGCAAGGCGCGGCCTTGCTGGCCGTCACGGGATTGCTGGGCGGCTACGTGCAGGTGGCCATCTTTACCTGGATACAGCGGCGCGTGGCGCCCGCCATGCTGGGCCGGGCGATGGCGCTGTTCATGGGTATCTTCCTGGGGTTGGCGCCGCTGTCGGCGGCGGCCACGGGCGCGCTGCTGCGCCACCTGCGCGTGGGCGAACTGTTCTGCGCCGGCGGCGCCCTGCTGCTGGCCGCCGCCATCGCCGCCGCCCTGCTCACCGATATTGCCCGCATCGCAAGCACCGACCACGTCACCCAAGCTTGAGGAAGTCTCACCATGGATAAAACACAGCAAGCTGCCTTGAAAGCAGCTTACCGGCAACAAGCGCCCGCGCTGGGCATCATCGCGCTGCGCCACCTGCCCAGCGGTCGCACCCTGCTCGAACGCAGCCGCAACGCGCCCGGCGCGCTGAACCGCCACCGCTTCGAACTCGCGCTGGGCTCGCACCGCAATGCGCGCCTGCAGACGGACTGGCGGCGCGATGGCGAGGCGGCTTTTCGCTTCGACATCATCGACACCGTCAAGCCATCGGCCGATCCCGGTTTCGATGCGGACGCAGAACTGGACGCCCTGCTGGCGCTGCACCAGGCGCAACTGCAGGAGCAGGGGCAATCGCGCTATTGAGCGGCCATGCTTTACACTTGCGCACTCACGCACTGCGCAGCAAATGAAAAGGACGCCATGACCGATCACACTTCACCGCCGCCGGACGGCGGCAGCGCGCTGGACTTTTGCCTGCGCCTGGCACGCGCCCAGGCCATGCTCGTGCGCCGCTTCGACAGCACCTTGGGCAATCTGCATGGCTTGAGCTTTGGCGATTATCAATTGCTGTACCACTTGCAGCGCGCGCCCGGCGGACGCCTGCGCCGCATCGACCTGGCCGAGCGCCTGGCGCTGACGGCGTCCGGCATCACGCGCTCGCTGATGCCGCTGGAAAAAATCGGTCTGGTGGCGCGCCAGGCCGATGCGCGCGATGCCCGCGTCGGCTACGCCGCCATCACGGCCGCGGGACTGGCATTGCTGGCGCACGCGAATACGACGGCGCACGCGCTGGGCCAGGAATTGCTGGGCAATGCCAGCGCGGAACAACTGGCGCCCCTGTCCCGGCTATTGAACGGCATCGCGGGCAACCAGCCCGGCCAAGTCTGAGGTCTACACCAGCGCCAGCTTGCGCAGGCGCCGCGTCGATGGCCAGCGCGCCATGCCCGTCTCGTCGCGGATGGCGGCGCAGGCGTCCAGCACCCTGGCGCACTCGTCCTCGCGCAAGCCCGCATTCAGGGTCAGGCGCACCAACGAGCGGTTTTTCGGCGTGGCCGGCGCGCAGAACACGGCGCCGTAGATGCCGTGCCGCTCCAGCGCCTTGCGCAGGATCAGGGTATCGGGTTCGCTGCCCGCTTCCAGCGCGATGATCTGCTCGGTGCCGTCGCTGACGTTGTAGCCCAGGTCCATCAGCCCCTGGCGCAACTGCACGCTGTGGCGGTGCAGCGCGGCGCGGCGGCCATCGGCGGCGCGGATGAAGTCGAGCGCCGCGTCGAACCACGCCAGCTCGTGCTCGAGCAGGCAGGAACTGAAGATGGCGGGCCGCGAAGCGGACAAAAAATATCCCTTGAAACGGGCCGAACAGGTAATCAGCCCGGCCCGGCCCGCAAACGCCTTGGCCAGCGACGCCGTGCGGAAATGCACGCGCTCGGCCAGGCCCAGCTCCACCACCAGCCCCGCGCCCTGCGGGCCGTGCGTACCCAGCGAGTGCGACTCGTCGACGATCAGCATGCTGCCGCTGCGCTCGGCGATTTCCACCATCTCCAGCAATGGCGCCACGCTGCCATTCGTGCTGTACAGCGCGTCGACGATGATGATGCCGGGGCCATGCTTGTCGAGCTGGCGCTGCAGGTGGGCGCCATCGTTGTGCAGAAAAGCAACAGGCACGGCTTGCGCCGATTGCACGCCCTCCCATAGCGAAGCATGGGCCTGCATGTCGAGGTACACGGGGATGCCGGGCCCGGCCAGGCTTTGCAGCAAGCCCACGTTGGCGGCCCAGCCCGATTGCGCCAGCACGCACGCTTCGCTGCCCAGATAGTCCGCGAATTTTTGTTCCAGGCGGTGCTGGCGGCTGCCTTCCTGCAGGAAGACGGACGACATCAGCATGGCGCCGCCGCCCTGCAAGACGCGCGCCTGGGCCGCCAGCAGCGCCGCCTCGCCGGCGATGTTCAGGTAATCATTACCTGCCAGCATGACCGCACTGGCCGGCATGGCCTGCCATTCATGCAAATGCTGGCCGCCAAGCAGCTTCTCGATACGCTCGACGTAATGTTCATCCATGCGCGCGCGCACAAAGGCGGGCATCCGTTGTTCGGCGTGGACGTCGCGGGACGACAGAGGGGAAATGGCGTTTAACATAGGAACTCCTGATTGGTTGCGGGGGAACTACCGCGTCCAACATGCGCGAGCCATCGGGCAAGAGTTTGATACAACTCAACAGTTATGCTGATATCCTGCTGATACAGAGGGAACCCGCCGATCATGTTGCATTGACACGCTTCAACAAACACGCCCCCTTACCATGATGCATGCGCAGTCCCCTTCCGGAAAACGATGGCAAGGCAAGCTGCTCCAGCCTTTCCTGCATTTCCACGACGCCATCGAACACACGCCTGTGCGGCGCGCCCAGGTGCGTACGCTGGCGCTCATCGGAGCGCTGGGCATGCCCCTGTACTACGCGCTGTGGCATTATTTCTTTCCGCAGGAATACGAATCGCCGCTGCTGCGCATCATCGCCGCGCTGCTGTTCCTGCCCGCGCTATGGCCCGACCGCTTCAGCAATACCTGGTTCAGCGTCTACCTGTTCCTGGGGCTGACCTTCGAACTGCCGTTTTTCTTCACGTACATGTTCCTGATGAACCATGCCTCGACCATGTGGGCGCATTCGCTGCTGGTGGCGCTGGTCGTGCTGTTTCACTTCGATACGCGCATCGCCATACTGGCCTACCTGAACGGCACCCTGCTGGCCTGCCTGGCGTTTGCCGTGGCCGGCGATCCCGCCTTCCTGCTCAGCGGCAGCGTCTTGCAGCAATTGCCCGTGCACTGGTTCACGATTGCCGTGCTGTCCGTGGTCAAGGTGGGACGCAACGTGGGCGCGCAAGAGAAACTGGCCGGGCTGGCGGCTGGCCTGGGCAGCGTGGCGCACGAATTGCGCACGCCGCTCGTCAGCGTCGAGGCGAACGTGCGCGGGCTGCAGCGCGGGCTACAGCAAAACATGCAAGACCAGCCACCGGACGCGGCCAGCCTGGAAGCGCTGGCACGCATCCAGTTCGAAGTGCGCCATATGCACCACATGATCGATCTGTTCCTGCTCAGCGCCAGCGCCGTCAACCGCAAGCTCGAAGCGAACGAAGCGGTGGCCATGCACGACAGCGTGGCGGCCGTGCTGCGCCGCTATCCGTTTACCAGCACGGCCCAGCGCGACATCGTCAAGGTCGACGTGCGTGCCGATTTCACGTTTCCCGGCCAGTCGGAGCTGTGCGTGGTGATCCTGCTGAACCTGCTGCGCAATGCCTTGAAAAGCATCCACCGCGCGGGCAAGGGCCGCGTGCGCATCATCATCGATGGCGCCCATCCCGTGCCGCGCCTGCTGTTCATCGACACGGGCTGCGGCATCGCCGCCAGCCGCCTGCCGCTGATCTTCGACCGCTTCTATTCGTATCCCTCGCACAACGGCAGCGGCATCGGCCTGGCCCTGTGCCGGCAAATCATGCAAGCCTGGCAAGCGCGCATCCGCTGCGTCGCGCGCGAAGGCGCCTACGCCATCTTCGTGCTGGAATTTCCCCAGCCCCTGCCCGTGCCCACGCACAACCGTTTTCCATCCATCCACCGCGCGAGGTGACGCATGCAACTACCCGTCTACACCCATCCGACCCTGACCGTACTGATCGACGACAGCGATTCCTTCCTGAAAAGCCTGGCGTTCCAGCTCGATCCCGGCCTGGCGCGCAAGACTTTCCACGACACCAGCAGCGCCCTGCAATGGCTGCGCCAGAGCGCGCAACCGGGCGAAACGCCGCTGCACGCGAACTTCGACACGCAAAACCTGCCGCCCGACCAGTACAACGTGGCGCTCGACATCGAACGCATCTGGCGCATCAGCGGCCAGGCGCAGCGCTTTGCCGTGCCCTCCGTGCTGGTGGTCGATTATTCGATGCCGCAGATGAATGGCCTGGAATTTTGCCAGGCCGTGCGCGACCTGCCGTGCAAGAAGATATTATTTACAGGGGCGGCCGATGAAAAAGTGGCCGTGACGGCCTTCAACCGGGGCTTGATCGACCGCTACATCAAGAAAAGCGACGACGATGCGCTCGACATACTGGAACAGGAAATCCGTGCCCTGCAGCGCGAATTCTTCCTGCAACAAACGGACACCGTGCGCGACTTGCTGATGTTGCACGACTACAGTTTCCTGCAAGACGAGGCGCTGGCCGCCGTCGTGCACGAGCTGTGCCAGCGCCATGGCTTTGTCGAATACTATATTTTTCCCAATCCCAGCGGCATCCTGTTTTTCACGCGCGACGGCCACGCCAAGCTGATGATCATCGAGACGGAACGCAGCCTGCACACGCAATACGAAATGGCGCGCGACAACGACGCGCCCGAATCCTTGCTGCTGGCGCTGCTGGAAATGCGCGTGATTCCCTACTTTTCCGACGCCGACAGCGACGGCATGTACGCGGCGCAGATCGGCGAGAACTGGTTCCGCTACTGCGCCGCGCCCACCATCTGCCTGGGCAGCGTGACGTATTTCTGGGCCCTGTTCGACGTGCCGGCGCACCAGCTGGGGCAACCGGTCATGTCCTATGCGCAGTTTTTGCGCGCGGGTGCGGGCGACAGCGTCAGCGCGTAGTTGGCAAATTAGCCCTCACGCAGGGTTTGCAGCGGCGGATGTTTGAGCACGTTGCGCAAGCCCAGCCAGCCGCCGGCGATCGCGCACAAGGCGCCGGCCAGCAGGCCGAACGCCCACACGCCGGGCGCGAAGCTCCAGGCGAATTTGAACTGGTACGTGGCCAGGGCCCAGCCCATGGCGGCCGCGCCCGATGCCGCCAGCAAACCGGCCAGCGCGCCGACGAGCGAAAACTCGATCAGCTGCGCCTGCGCCAGCTGGCGCCGCGTGGCGCCCAAGGCGCGCAGCAAGCCCGCTTCGCGCGTGCGCTCGTCCTGCGAACCCATCAGGGCGGCATACAGCACCAGCAAACCCGACGCCAAAGTGAAGGCGAAGAGGAATTCGACGGCCGTGACCACCTGGTCCAGCACGCCCTGAATTTGTTTCAGCACGCCGCCCACGTCGACCACCGTCAGGTTCGGGTAGTCGCGCAGCAGAGCATTCCCCAGGTCCGCCTGCGCGGCCGGCAAGTGGAAGGCCGTGATCCACGTCTGCGGCGTGTCCGCCATGGCGGCCGGATTGATGATGACAAAGAAATTGACGCGCATCGACCCCCATTCCAGCTTGCGCAAACTCGTGATCGCCGCTTCGACGGGCTGGCCGGCGATGTCGAAGCGCAGCCTGTCGCCCAGTTTCAGTTTCAGGGTCTTGGCGATGCCCTCCTCCACCGACGCTTCGGCTGGCGCGCCGGGCGTATTGGCGAACCACTTGCCGGCCACCAGTTTGTTTTCTTCCTGCATGGTGGCCATCGTCGACAAGTTGAATTCGCGGTCCGCCAGGCCCTTGGCGCGGTCATCCTCGTAGGTGGTTTCCGTGATCGCGTTGCCGTTCACGGCCACCAGGCGCCCGCGTATCATCGGATACAAGGGCGCGTTGGCCACGCCCGCTTGCGCCAGGCGCGCGGCGATCGGCTCTTTCTGTTCGGGCAGGATATTGATCATGAAGCGGTTCGGCGCGTCCGGCGGCGTGGCGTTGCGCCAGGCCACCATCAAGTCGCCGCGCACCACCGTCAGCAGCAGCAAGGCCATCAAGCCCAGGGCCAGCGACACCACCTGGATGACGGTGGCGCCCGGGCGGCGCTGCAAGGACGTGACGGCAAAGCGCCAGCCCTGATGGTTGAAAACGCCGCGCAGGGTTTTCAGCGACTTGATGCCCAGCCAGCCGGCCAGGCCGAACAGGGCGAAGCCGCCGAGGAAGCCGGCCGCCGTCAGCAGCGCCAGTTTCACGTCGCCCGCCTGCCACAACAGCAGCACGACGAAGGCGGCGATGCCCAGGCCATACGTGGCCACGGCCAGCGCCTGCGGCGGCTCCTGCTCGCGGCGGATCACGCGGTTGTGCGGGACATTGCGCAACTGCAAAATCGGCGGCAGGGCAAAACCCAGCAACAGCAGCATGCCGGTGGCCACGCCTTGCAGCGCGGGCAGCATGGAAACGGGCGGCAAGTCGTTCTGCACCAGTTTTCCCAACAGCTCCAGCAGCACCAGATGACCGCCGAAGCCGACGGCAACGCCGACGACGCTGCCGGCCAGGCCGACGAGCAGGAATTCGATCACGTACATGGCCGTGACCTGGTTTTGCGTCAAGCCCAGGCAGCGCAGCATGGCGCAGGCGTCCAGGTGGCGCAGCATGAAGCGGCGCGCGGCCATGGCCACGGCGACGGCCGCCAGCATGGCCGACAGCAAGCCGACGAGGGACAGGAAACGGTCGGCGCGGTCCAGGGTCGACTGCATCTGCGGACTGCCCGATTCCAGCGACTCGATGCGCACGCCCTTGATGGCCTGCGTCTTGATCTGGCTTTCCAGCCAGGCTTGATACTGCGCAAGCTCGGCGGCCTTGGCCGGTGGCGCCGACAGCAGCAGCCGGTACGACACGCGCGAGCCATTCTGCACCAGCGCCGTGGCGGCCAAGTCGCCGAGGGGCAGCATGACTCTCGGGGCGAAGTTCAAAAAGGACGCGCCGCGGTCCGGTTCACTGGCGATCAGTTGCGTGACCGTAAATGCCTTGTCGCCCAAGGTCAATGTGTCGCCCAGCTTCGCATTCAGGCTGGACAGAATCGCCGCATCGACCCACAGGGTGCCGGGCGCCGGCACCTGGTCCGTGGGCCGTCCGACGGCGTCCTGCGCTTCGCTCAGTGTGGTCGTGATTTTCAGCTTGCCCCGCTGCGGGTAGCCGGGCGAGACGGCCTTGATGGACGCCAGCTGCGACAGCGACCGCTCGCCCTCGCCCGCCTGCGCCATGCTGGGAAAGGTCACCGTATCGGCCAGGATAAAGCCGCGCTTGAGCGCTTCGGCGCGCCACGCCGCATTGACGGGCTGGTCGGCGTTGATGACGAGGTCGGCCCCCAGCAGCTGGTGCGCGTCGCGGTTCAAGCCCGCGCGCAGGCGGTCGACGAAAAAGCCGACGGCCGACAGGGCCGCCACGGCGACGATCAGCGCGACGAGCAGGAAACGCAGTTGCCCGGCGCGCCAGTCGCGGCCGGTCATTTTCAGGGAAAGGCGGAACATGGGCGGCGGGTCTTTATGCGAGTCGGTTGTGATGCGTTATTGCGCGATGCCGTGGGCGGCCGCGTGCCGGGCGAAATACGCATCGACGGTGGCGAGGAAGGCGTCTTTCTGCGCTTGCGGCAGGAAGGCGGCGATGAAACCGTTGCGCGCCAGGCGATGCGCGTGCGACAGGCCCAGTGGCAAGGCGTCGAAGATGGCGTCGAAATTGTCGTTCATGTAGCCGCCGAAATACGCGGGATCGTCCGAGTTCACCGTCACCAGCAGGCCGGCGTCGAGCAGTTGCACCAGGTTATGGTCATGCATCTGGTCGAACACGCGCAGCTTGGTGTTCGACAAGGGGCAGACGGTCAGCGCGATCTGCTCGCGCGCCAAACGGGCCGTCAGTTCCGCGTCTTCCAGGCAGCGCACGCCATGGTCGATGCGTTCGACCTGCAAGTCGTCGAGCGCCGTGCGGATGTAGGCCGGCGGACCTTCCTCGCCCGCGTGGGCCACCAGGTGCAGGCCCAGCTCGCGGCAACGGGCGAACACGCGCGAGAATTTCTCGGGCGGGTTGCCCACTTCCGACGAGTCGAGGCCGATGCCGATGAATTTGTCGCGGTGCGGCAAGGCGTCCTCCAGGGTCTCGAACGCTTCTTCCTCGCTCAGGTGGCGCAGGAAGCACAGGATCAGGGCCGCGCTGACGGGGCTGTCCTGGCAGGCGCGGTGGATGCCGTTGATCACGTCGGCCATGGCCACGCCGCGCGCCGTGTGGGTTTGCGGATCGAAGAAGATTTCCGTGTGCAAGACCTTATCGGCTTCGGCGCGCCGCAGGTAGGCTTGCGTCATGTCGTAGAAATCCTGCTCTTTCAAGAGCACGCTTGCGCCAGCGTAATAAATATCGAGAAAAGATTGTAAATCCGTAAAAGCATAGGCGCTGCGCAAGTGTTCCACGGATTCATAGCCAAGCGGCACGCCATTGCGCGCTGCCAGTGCGAAAATCAGTTCCGGCTCCAGCGAGCCTTCGATATGGATATGCAGTTCGGCCTTCGGCATGCCGCGGACGATCGCGCGCAATTGGGGGTTCATCATGGGTGTTCCTTATAGGGCGACGATAAAAATGCTGGCTCGCGCACGCGCACGCGCGGCGCGCAGGGCCATCAGACATGCAGGCATCTTAGCGCAAGATGGCCGGCCTCACCGGCGAGCGGCCGCCATGGCGCCAGCTGCGGCAGCGCGACGGCCGGCATCGGCACGCGCTGGCGAATTGTCGTATGATGGTTTAAAAGGTCTATAAAGGTTCATTGAAATCGAGGAAAAATTTGATGATTTATCCAATTAAATCAACAATTTACAAACAAGTATTAAGGATATACTGACATATCTTTTGACTTCCTGATCCTTTAGAGCAATAATTAATTTCATGGGGTAAAGTAAGTGCAACAAGCGCTATCAACAGTGAAAAAATAAGCCGGCTGGCCACGTCAGCACACGGCATCAAGCGCCAGTTTTTTGGTCCGGGCAATCCGGACTCGCAAAGACAGCCGGGCTTGAAACAACAATAAAAATCGGTACGGGGTACAGAAAAAATTCAGACGGCAAGCCCAGGCGAGTGCCAGGCGGGCGGCCATGGTGACTGGCAGTTCAGGTTTACATTAAAGGACATTGACATGACCATTTTTGATAACTATGCAGCACGCTACGAGCGCACCCGCGAAGAGGAAATGTCGCTCACCGAATACCTGGCCCTGTGCAAGAAGGACAAGCTGACGTATGCCAGCGCGCCCGAACGCATGCTGGCCGCCATCGGCGAGCCGCAGCTGGTCGACACGCGCAACGACACGCGCTTGTCGCGCATCTTCGCCAACAAGGTGATCAAGATCTATCCCGCCTTCCGCGAGTTCTACGGCACCGAGGAAGTGATCGAGCAAGTCGTCTCGTATTTCCGCCACGCGGCGCAAGGCCTGGAAGAACGCAAGCAGATCCTGTACTTGCTGGGGCCTGTGGGCGGCGGCAAGTCGTCCATCGCGGAAAAACTCAAGTCGCTGATGGAACACGTGCCCTTCTATTGCCTGAAAGGCTCGCCCGTCAACGAATCGCCACTGGGCCTGTTCAACGAGGAAGAGGACGGCACCATCCTGGAAGAGGATTACGGCATCCCGCGCCGCTACCTGCGCAACATCCCCAGCCCGTGGGCCGTGAAGCGCCTGCATGAATACAATGGCGATATCAACCAGTTCCGCGTCGTCAAGCGCTATCCGTCCGTGCTGAAACAGATCGCCATCTCGAAAACGGAGCCGGGCGACGAGAACAACCAGGATATTTCCTCGCTGGTGGGCAAGGTCGACATCCGCAAGCTGGAAGACTATGCCCAGGACGACCCGGACGCCTACAGCTATTCGGGCGGCCTGTGCCTGGCCAACCAGGGCTTGATGGAATTCGTGGAAATGTTCAAGGCCCCGATCAAGGTCTTGCACCCCTTGCTGACGGCCACGCAGGAAGGCAACTACAAGGGCACGGAAGGTTTCGGCGCGATTCCGTTCGACGGCATCATCCTCGCGCACTCGAACGAGTCGGAATGGAAGACGTTCAAGAACAACCGCAACAACGAGGCGTTTCTTGACCGTATCTATATAGTCAAGGTGCCGTACTGCCTGCGCGTGTCCGATGAAATCAAGATCTACGACAAGCTGGTGGCCAATTCCTCGCTCGTCAAGGCCCCGTGCGCGCCCGGCACCCTCCGCATGATGGCGCAGTTCGCCATCCTGTCGCGCCTGAAGGATCCGGAAAACTCGAGCATCTTTTCGAAGATGCTCGTCTACGATGGCGAAAACCTCAAGGATACGGACCCGAAAGCCAAGTCCATGCACGAATACGTCGATTACGCGGGCGTGGACGAAGGCATGAACGGCCTGTCGACGCGCTTTGCCTTCAAGATCCTGTCAAAGGTGTTCAACTTTGACAATTCCGAAGTGGCCGCCAATCCCGTGCATCTATTATATGTACTGGAACAGCAGGTCGAGCGCGAGCAGTTCGCGCCGGAACTCGAGCAGCGCTACTTCTCGTATATTAAAGAGCACCTGGCGCAGCGCTATGTGGAATTCATCGGCAAGGAGATCCAGACGGCTTACCTGGAAAGCTATTCGGAATACGGGCAGAATATTTTCGACCGCTACGTGACGTTTGCCGATTTCTGGATACAGGACCAGGAATACCGCGATCCGGACACGGGCGAAAGCTTTGACCGCGAATCGCTGAACAATGAACTGGAAAAGATCGAGAAGCCGGCGGGCATTTCCAATCCGAAGGATTTCCGCAACGAAATCGTGAACTTCGGCTTGCGCGCACGGGCCTCGAACGGCGGCAAGAATCCCGCCTGGACCAGTTATGAAAAGTTCCGCACCGTGATTGAAAAGAAAATGTTTTCGAATACGGAGGAATTGCTGCCCGTGATTTCCTTCAATGCCAAGGCCAGCGCCGACGATGCCAACAAGCACGCCGACTTCGTGGCCCGCATGGTGGAAAAAGGCTATACGGCCAAGCAGGTACGCCTGTTATGCGAATGGTACTTGCGCGTACGCAAGTCGTCATAGCGCGGACAGCGGAGGCGCGTTCCCGCCTGACGACCGGCGGGACGCGCAAGACGAGAGGCAAGGAGGCACCCTTTGACATACCTTATCGACAGGCGCTTGCAAAGCAAGAATAAATCCGCCGTCAACCGCGAGCGTTTCCTGCGGCGTTACAAGGGCCAGATCAAGGATGCCGTGGGGCGCGCCATCAAGGGGCGCTCGATCACGGACGTCGAGAATGGCGAGAAGGTCAGCATCCCCGTCAAGGACGTGGGCGAACCGTCGTTTGGCCACGCGCATGGCGGCGTATGGGAAGTGGTCAATCCCGGCAACAAGGAATACCTGAAAGGCGACCAGATCGCCCGGCCGAAAGGCGGCGGTGGCGGCGGGCGGGGCAAGGCGGGCAATAGCGACGAGACGACGGAAGACGATTTCATCTTTGAATTGTCGCGCGAAGAATTCATGAATTATTTCTTCGAAGACCTGGAATTGCCGCACATGGTAAAAACCCAGCTGACGGCCACGACCGAATTCAAGAACCAGCGCGCCGGCTACAATATGTCGGGCACGCCATCGAACATCCACGTGCTGCGCTCCTTGCGCGGCGCGCTGGGCCGGCGTATCGCCGTCGGCGGCGGCGCCCGCAAGCAGCTGGCGCAGGCCGAGGAAGACCTGGCGACACTGCTGCACGAAGGGGCGCCCGACAGCGACCCACTCGTCACGGAACTGCGCCGCCTGATCCACCACCTGCACACGCGCCTGCTGGCCATTCCCTTCATCGACCCGTTCGACTTGCGCTACAGCAACCGCATCAAGGTACCCAAACCGATGACGCAAGCCGTTATGTTCTGCATCATGGACGTCTCCGGCTCCATGGACGAGTCGCGCAAGGACACGGCCAAGCGCTTCTTCATCCTCTTGTATCTGTTCCTCAAGCGCGTCTACGACAAGATCGAGGTGGTCTTCATCCGCCACCATACGGCGGCGGCCGAAGTGGACGAGCATGAATTCTTCAATTCGCGCGAGTCGGGCGGCACCGTCGTGTCGTCCGCGCTGCACTTGCTCAACACCATCATCGACGAGCGCTATGGCGCCGGACAATGGAACAGCTATGTAGCGCAGGCATCCGACGGCGACAACTGGGACAACGATTCCATGCTGTGCCGCCAGTTGCTGATCAATACCATCATGCCCAAGGTGCAGTACTACACCTATGTCGAGATCACCGATGGCCCGCAGCAAAACCTGTGGGAGCAATATGCGGGCGTGCTCGACCATCACGCCCATTTCGCCATGCAAAAGATCGTCACGCCGGCCGATATCTACCCGGTCTTCCGCGAACTGTTCAAGAAACAGGTGAAATGATGAGTGCAGCCTTTGACCGCGCCAGCAATACTCCGGGCGAACCGTTCGTGCGCCTGCGCCACCCGAACGCCCTGCCCGAGCAGTCGGAATGGACGTTCGAGCTGATCGAGCAAATCCACGAGGAAATCCGCCGCGTCGCGAAACAGTTTGGGCTCGACACCTATCCGAACCAGCTGGAAATCATCACGGCCGAACAGATGATGGATGCCTACACCTCGGTGGGCATGCCCGTCTCGTACAACCATTGGTCGTTCGGCAAGCACTTTCTGTCCACCGAGAAAAGCTACAAGCGGGGCCAGATGGGCCTGGCCTACGAGATCGTCATCAACTCGAACCCGTGCATCGCCTATTTAATGGAGGAAAACAGCCTGACCATGCAGTCGCTGGTGATCGCGCATGCGGCCTACGGCCACAACTCCTTCTTCAAAGGCAATTACCTGTTCCGCGCCTGGACGGATGCGGACGCCATCATCGACTATATGGTGTTTGCCAAGAATTACATCGCCGAATGCGAACAGCGCCATGGCGTCGATGCCGTGGAATTGCTGCTCGATTCGTGCCACGCCATCCAGAACTATGGCGTGGACCGCTACAAGCGCCCGGCGAAACTGTCGATGGCGAAGGAATATGCGCGCCAGAAAGAGCGCGAAGCCTATGTGCAGTCGCAGATCAACCAGCTGTGGCGCACCCTGCCCCGGCGCGACGAAGACGAGGATGAGGACGACCAGCGCAAGGCCGCCCCCCGCTTTCCGCCCGAACCCGAGGAAAACCTGCTGTACTTCATCGAGAAGTACGCCCCGCTGCTGGAGCCGTGGCAGCGCGAGATGGTGCGCATCGTGCGCAAGATTTCCCAGTATTTTTATCCGCAGCGCCAAACCCAGGTCATGAACGAAGGCTGGGCCACCTTCTGGCACTACACGATATTGAACCAGCTGTACGACGAAGGCGTGGTGGGCGACGGCTTCATGATGGAGTTTCTCAAAAGCCATACCAACGTCGTCTACCAGCCCCCCATCGACAGCCCGTATTACAGCGGCATCAACCCGTATGCGCTGGGTTTTGCCATGATGAGCGACATCCGCCGCATCTGCGAGCACCCGACGGACGAAGACCGCGCCTGGTTTCCCGACATGGCAGGCAGCGACTGGCGCAAGAGCCTGGACTTTGCCATGCGCAATTTCAAGGATGAAAGCTTCATCGCCCAGTATCTGTCGCCGCGGCTGATCCGCGAATTCCATTTCTTTGCCGTGCTCGACGACGACAAGAATGAAAAGCTGGCCATTTCCGCCATCCACGACGACGCCGGCTACCGCTACGTGCGCCAGCAGCTGGCCGAGCAGTACAACCTGGGCAACCGCGAGCCGAATATCCAGGTCTGGTCCGTCAATACGCGCGACGACCGCGCCTTGACCCTGCGCCACACGCAATTCCAGCGCCGCCCGCTGAACCAGCAGGCGGCCGAGGTGCTCAAGCACGTGGCGCGGCTGTGGGGCTTCGATGTCCACCTCGATACGGTCGACCCGCAGGGCGTCGTCCTGGGCACCCTGAATTGCCGACGGGAAAAACGCAACCGGCGCGACGACCCCGTTGTCCGGCCATGAAATGATTTGTTGATAATAATCAATGGCAAGAATATAAGCGTTTCCTATGCCGGCATAGGAATTCAGTATGGCCTGGCGGCCTCAAATGGGCCGCCAGGACCGCCTTTTTTGACCTGGGTGAAGTGGCTTCCGCACCCGTTTGGTGCGCGCGTGCCGCTAAGTGGTCTGGTTCCGAGTCAAAACATTTCCAAAAGGAAAGATTTTCCTCCAAATTTAGCGGTTTCCATATTGAATATCACGAAATATAATTCCGCCATATGGGCACATCGAAGAACTTAGCAGTGGTAGCCCAAAACGGCTGTAAAAAACCGATAAGACCGCCTTTTTTTCTGTCCGAAAGCGTGCAAAGATGACATAAGCAAGTACGTTTTCAGGGCGCAAAAGCGCCAAAAATTTAACCGGTTTTAGGCGTTAAAAATCTGTGTAAAATAAAGAATTCGTATGTATAATTCGGCGACGTCCCGGATACGGCTGGAGCTTTGTGTCGTCATTTTGGGGTTCAGTTGCAAGACAAGAGATGGTATTTGGAGAAAGCAGGCATGAATTTTTCGAACGAGAAAAGTCCCAAGAACTACACAGGCATCACTATCGTTGTCCTGCTGCACGTTCTCGCGGCTTACGGGATCGTGACGGGCTTGGGCAAGCGGTTGGTCACCAAAATGATGGAACCGGTTGAAACCAAGATTATCGAGGAAGTCAAACCGCCTCCACCGAAGGATCTTCCACCGCCACCACCGCCGCCAGAAATGAAAGCGCCACCGCCGCCATTCATTCCGCCAGTCGAGGTGAACGTGCAGCAGCCGCCGCCACAGCAAAACGTGATTGCAAATACGACTGCTGTGAAGCCAGCCACGAATGTATTGGCACCGCCAACACCGCCTGCACAGCCTGCGCCAACTCCTGGACCAGCCAAATCGGTGCGTACACCGGCTGTGGTTGACTTCAGTGTCTGCGAAAAGCCGGCTTATCCAAAGTCGTCGCAGCGCAATGAGGAAACCGGTGTGGTGACACTGTCGTTCCTGATCGGTGTAGACGGCAAGGTCGCTGATTCGAAGATCGTGAAGTCCAGCGGCTTCAGAGACCTGGACAAAGCCGCGGTGCAAGGTATCAGCCGCTGTACATTTAAGCCGGCAACAGTTGACGGCAAGCCGGAACAAGGCTGGCAGCAAATGCAATACGTTTGGTCGCTGGATTAAAACCCGAGACAGTTATCCCCTGTCTCACACTATGATTTCGTTGTCATTACGTTCAGCGATCTGTTATTTTTAATTTTGGAGGAAGCATGTTTAAGAATACCCGTTTGTCCGCATTTTTTGCCGCGGTTCTGTTGTCCGTTACCGCTACTACCGCTCTGGTAGCAGCTCCGGCATTCGCTGACGCGCCAGCATCGGCAGCAGCTACGGCTCCAGCGGCAGACGCTGCAGCAGCACCAGCGCCAGCTGCTGACGCAGCAGCTCCAGCCAAAACCGAAGAAGTCCACAACCCGTTCGGCCTGCAAGCAGTGTGGGACGGCGGCTTCGTGCCACGCGCCACCCTGATCATCCTGGCCATCATGTCGATCGGCAGCTGGTACATCATCATCACCAAGCTGATGGATCAAATGAAGATCTTCAAGCAAGCTAAAGAAACCGCTGCCAAATTCTGGAAAGCACCTTCGATCGCTGCTGGTTCGGCAACCCTGACCGAAGGCTCGCCATTCCGCTTCATCGCTGAATCGGGCACCAAGGCAACGGCTCACCATGACGGCGCCCTGCTGGAACAAATCGACCTGTCGACCTGGGTGACGATGTCGATCCAGCGCGCTTCGGACAAAGTCCAATCGCGTCTGCAAGATGGCCTGTCGTTCCTGGCAACCGTTGGTTCGACCGCACCGTTTATCGGTCTGTTCGGTACCGTTTGGGGTATTTATGGCGCGCTGACCAACATCGGCATGACCGGTAACGCGTCGATCGATAAAGTTGCAGGTCCAGTTGGTGAAGCACTGATCATGACCGCTTTCGGTCTGCTGGTCGCCGTTCCTGCCGTTCTGGGTTACAACTGGCTGGTGCGTCGTAACAAAACCGCAATGGAAGACGTACGCTCGTTCAGCGCCGATGTTCACTCGGTACTGATCTCCGGCGCAATGTCGACCAGCGAAGCTGGCCGTGCTGCCGGCGCTAAAAAGATCGGATAAGAATCATGTCGATGTCCGTCGGCTCCGACAGCGGAGATGAAGATCAAGTAATGTCAGAAATCAACACGACGCCGCTCGTCGACATCATGTTGGTTTTGCTGATCATTTTCTTGATCACCAGTCCGGTTGTCCTCAAATTGCAGAAAATCGATCTGCCGATCGAGGCCAACCAAGCCCTTCAAAGCAAGCCAGAAAACGTCAACATCGTTGTCAACAAGGATGGCGAGATTTATCTGGGCCAGAAGAAACTGAAAGATACGAGCGAACTGTTCGATTATCTGAAAGTTGAAGCAGTGAAAGTACCGCAGCCGGAAGTACACGTTCGTGGCGACCAAGAAACACGCTACGAATCGGTCGGCCGGGTTATTTACACGACCCAACGTGCCGGGATCCAGAAGGTCGGCTTCATCACCGAACCACCTGACAAGGGCTGATAGCAACTGGCAGCGGCGCCCCGGCAACAAGGGCGCGCCACTGCCGGAAGCTGACCGGGCGGCAGTTTCGCCCGGTGCTTCGTTGGACTTCTTAAAGGAAACACTATGAGTATGAATGTCGGTTCGGGAAGCGCTCCAGGCGCGGATCCGGAACCAATGATGGAACTGAACATGACGCCCCTCATCGACGTGATGCTGGTGCTGATTATCATGTTGATCATCACGATTCCTAAGCAAAACCACTCGGTGAACTTGAACATGCCGGTCGGCACCCCGCCGCCACCGACAACCGAACCAGTGGTCGTCACGATCGATGTCGATTTTGACGGTACGATCTTGTGGGACAATCAGGTCGTTCCTGACCGCGCTTCGCTGGAAGCCAAGCTGAGCAACGTCGCTGCGCAAGCAGACCAGCCGGAAGTGCATCTGCGTCCGAACAAGCTGGTGGAATACAAAGTCGTCGCCGGCGTGATGGCGTCGGCGCAGCGTCTGGGCGTGACCAAAATCGGTCTGGTCGGCAACGAGCAATTCCAGTAAGCTGCAGCAATCAGGTTCTCTTTACATCCGAATAGGCAGGACTTCCTGCCTATTCGCTTTTTACTGAAAGACTTTCTTATGTCCAAGTTTCGTCTCGCTCATCTCGGCCTCGTCATGGCCGCTATCGGTTTTACCGCAGCAACTCCCGTAATCGGCCTGGGCTCGCTGGCATACGCCGCGGACACCGTGCGTGCCGAAGTGGGCAAGCCACTGCAAGAAGCGCAAAAACTCGCTAGCAGCGGCAAAAACAAGGAAGCGCTGGCCAAGCTGCGCGAAGCTGACAGCGTCGGCGGCAAGACCGCCTTTGAAAGCTACCAGATCGAGCGCGTGCGCGCCTCGGCCGCTGCCGCCGCCGGCGACAATGGCACCGCCATCAAGGCGTTTGAAGCCGTCATCAATTCCGGCCGCCTGAGCGCCGCCGAAGCCCCCAAATTCACGCAAGCGCTGGCAGGCATGTACTACCGCGCCAAGGACTGGCCGAACACCATCACCTGGATCAAACGCTCGCTGAAAGACCGCGAAGATCCACAGATGCGTGAACTGCTGATCCAGACCTACTACGTCAGCGGCAACTACGCCGAAGCGGCGAAGGAACTGCAATCGCGCGGCGGCAACTCGGAAGCGAGCCTGCAAATGCTGGCCAACATCCAGTTGAAACAGAACGACAAGGCCGGCTACGTCGCCACCCTGGAAAAACTGGCATCGAGCTATCCGAAAACCAGCTACTGGGCCGACCTGCTGAACCGCGTTTCCGGCAAACCCGGCTTCTCGCAGCGCCTGGGCCTGGACGTCCAGCGCCTGCGCCTGGCCAACGGCCTGTTCACCAAGCCATCCGAATACATGGAAATCAGCCAGCTGGCCCTGCAAGCAGGCAATCCTGGCGAAGCGTTGGCCATCATCGAGCAAGGCTACAAAAAAGGCGCGCTGGGCACCGGCGCCGATGCCGCCCGCCACCAGCGCCTGAAAGACCTGGCCCTGAAGACCCAGGCTGACCTGAAGGCCAACGCCGCCAAGTCGGAAGCGGAATACGTCAAGAACAAGGACGCCGACAGCTTGAGCAAGCTGGGCTTCGCCCTGGTCTATGATGGCCAGGCCGACAAAGGCCTGGGCCTGATGAATGACGCCGTGAAAATGGGCACGGCCAAGTATCCGGAAGAAGCCAAGCTGCATCTGGGCATCGCCTACATCCACGCCGGCAAGAAAGCCAACGCATCGACGGCACTCAAAGCCGTCAAGGGCACGGATGGCGCGGCGGACCTGGCCCGCTACTGGGCCTTGATGAATAAATAAGATAATATCGTCAAGATATTGTCGGGCAGCTAGTCGAGTGCCCACCACCAAAAGCGTTGCCGACACCCTTGCCGGCAACGCTTTTTATCATTTCGGCAGGGAAATTACCCCTGCGGCTGCCCTGCCGGGTGTGCATCCCTGAAACAGTCCGTATAATCCCCCTTTTGGCACAGTTTTTCATCAGATTCCTATGAAGGTATTCCGCGGACTTCCCAATGCCCAGGCACGAGCGCCGTGCGCTCTGACCATCGGCAATTTTGACGGTGTCCACATCGGCCATCAGGCCTTGCTGGCGCGCGTGCGCGAAGCTGCAACCGAACTCGGCATCGAAGCGGCCGTGATGACGTTCGAACCGCACCCGCGCGAATTCTTCGCGCAGCGCGCGGGCGACCTGTCGAAGGCGCCGCAGCGCATCGCCAACCTGCGCGACAAGCTGCAGTCGCTGGACGACGCCGGCATCGACCGTGTCGTCGTCGAGCATTTCAGCGCCCAGTTCGCCGCCCTGACACCGCAGGAATTCACGGAAAAAGTCCTCGTCGACGGCTTGCACGTGAAATGGCTGATGGTCGGCGACGACTTCTGCTATGGCGCCCGGCGCGCCGGCGACGTCGCCATGCTGCAGGAAGCGGGCCGCCAATACGGTTTCCACGTAGAAACTTTACCGACGGTGATGAATGGCAGCACGCGCATCTCCTCGTCGGCCGTGCGCCTGGCCCTGGCCGCCGGCAATTTCCCGCTGGCCACGCAGCTGCTCGGCCATCCGTACGCCATTTCCGGCCACGTCATTCACGGCCAGAAGCTGGGCCGCACGCTCGGTTTCCCCACCCTGAACCTGCGCGTGGCGCACCGCCCCGCCCTGTCCGGCGTCTTCATCGTGCAAGTGCACGGCCTGGGGCCGCAGCCGCTGCCCGCCGTGGCCAGCCTGGGTGTGCGCCCCACCGTCGACGACAGCGGCCGCGTCTTGCTGGAAGTGCATCTGTTTGATTTCAATCAATCCTGCTACGGCAAGCTGGTGCGCGTGGAATTCCTGGAAAAACTGCGCGACGAAGAAAAGTACGACGACTTGCCCACCCTGACGGCCGCCATCGAGCGCGACTCGAACCAGGCGCGCGCCTACTTCGAGCAGCGCAGCGGCGCCATTACCGCCACCGACCGAATTTGACGCCGGCCAACTCCGCCGACTGGCGGCGCCCGCCGCCGCAAACCATTCAATATCATTAAAGAAGATTATGTCCGATCAAAACAAGCCAGCCACGCCCAAGCAGAACAAGAAGCCTGAAAGCAAATACCCGGTCAACATGACGGAAACCCCGTTCCCGATGCGCGGCGACATGGCCAAGCGCGAGCCGCAATGGGTACAGCAATGGCAAGACAAGAAAATCTACGAGCGCGTGCGCAAGGCTGCCGCCGGCCGTCCAAAATTCATCCTGCACGACGGCCCGCCGTACGCGAATGGCGACATCCATCTGGGCCACGCCGTCAACAAGATCCTGAAAGATATGGTCGTCAAGTCACGCTCGCTGGCCGGCTTCGACGCGCCGTATGTACCGGGCTGGGATTGCCACGGCATGCCGATCGAGATCCAGATCGAAAAACTGCACGGCAAGAACCTGCCGACGGCCGAAGTGCTGGAGAAAGCGCGCGCCTACGCCAACGTGCAGGTCGAGCGCCAGAAGAAGGATTTCATCCGCCTGGGCGTGCTGGGCGAGTGGGACAACCCGTATTTGACGATGGCGCACGGCAATGAAGCGGACGAATTGCGCGCGCTGGGCAAGCTGCTGGAAAAAGGCTATGTCTACCGCGGCCTGAAACCCGTCAACTGGTGCTTCGACTGCCAGTCGGCCCTGGCCGAAGCGGAAGTGGAATACGCGGAAAAACGCGATCCCGCCATCGATGTCGGCTTCAAGTTCGCCGAGCCGGCCAAACTGGCGGCCGCCTTCGGCCTGCCATCGCTGCCGACCGATAACGGTTTCATCGTCATCTGGACCACGACGCCGTGGACCATCCCGTCGAACCAGGCGCTGAACGTGCACCCGGAAGTCAAATACGCACTGGTGAAGACCGAGCGCGATGGCCAGCCATTGCTGCTGATCCTGGCGCAAGACCTGGTCGTGGCCAGCCTGGCGCGCTTCAAGCTCGAGGGCACAACGATCGCCACCTGCGACGGCGCGGCCCTGGCCGGCATCAGCTTCCGCCACCCGCTGCATGCGAGCGACGCTTTCTATGACCGCCTGTCGCCTTTGTACCTGGCCGAATACGTGACCACGGAAAGCGGCACGGGCGTGGTGCACTCGGCGCCAGCCTACGGCCTGGACGACTTCATCTCGTGCAAGGCGCACGGCATGAAGGACGACGACATCATCAAGCCCGTCATGGGCGACGGCAAGTTCGCCTCGACCCTGCCCCTGTTCGGCGGCATGACCATCTGGGAAGCGTCGAAGCCGATCTGCAACGCCCTGCGTGAAGCGGGCGCGCTGTTCGAAGTCAAGATGTTCGACCACAGCTACATGCATTGCTGGCGCCATAAGACGCCGATCATCTACCGCGCCACCTCGCAGTGGTTCGCCGGCATGGACGTGACGCCGAAAGACGGCGGCGCGACCCTGCGCGAGACGGCCTTGAAAGGCATCGCCGACACCGAATTCTTCCCGGACTGGGGCCAGGCGCGCCTGCACGGCATGATCGCCAACCGTCCTGACTGGACCCTGTCGCGCCAGCGCCAGTGGGGCGTGCCGATGGCCTTCATCGTGCACAAGGAAACGGGCGACCTGCATCCGCGCACGCCGGAATTGCTGGAGCAAGTGGCCAAGCTGATCGAAAAGGGCGGCATCGAGGCATGGCAGGCGCTCGATCTGAAAGACCTGATCGGCGACGAAGCGGCCATCTACGCCAAGAACAAGGACACGCTGGACGTGTGGTTCGATTCCGGCGCCACCCACCAGACGGTGCTGGGCGGCCCGCAGGGCCACGGTTCGCACTCGACGCAGCTGCAATTCCCGGCCGACCTGTACCTGGAGGGCTCGGACCAGCATCGCGGCTGGTTCCACTCGTCCCTGCTCGTGTCGTCGATGCTGAACGGCCGTCCGCCGTACAAGGCCCTGCTGACGCACGGCTTCACGGTCGATGGCGAAGGCAAGAAGATGTCGAAGTCGCTGGGCAATACCCTGGCGCCGCAAAAGATCTCGGACACCCTGGGTGCGGACATCCTGCGCCTGTGGATCGCCTCGACCGACTACACGGGCGAGCTGTCGATCTCCGACGAGATCCTGAAACGCGTGACGGAATCGTACCGCCGCATCCGCAACACCCTGCGCTTCCTGCTGGCCAATACGTCGGACTTCAATCCGGCCACGGATGCCGTGCCGGTGGCGGACATGTTCGAAATCGACCGCTATGCGCTGGCCAACATGGCATCGCTGCAAACGCAGATCGAGAACAACTACGCGCGCTACGAATTCCACCCGGTGGTGTCGAAGCTGCAGACGTACTGCTCGGAAGACCTGGGCGGCTTCTACCTGGACATCCTGAAAGACCGTTTGTACACCTCGGGCCTGACGTCGCACGCGCGCCGTTCGGCGCAAACGGCCCTGTGGCACATCACGCAAAGCCTGCTGCGCCTGATGGCCCCGGCCCTGTCGTTCACGGCAGAGGAAGCATGGGCCGTCTTTGCAGGAAGCGAAGCCTATGCCGCCAGCGATGAAACCATCTTCACGCAAACCTGGTGGCAGCTGCCGGAAGTGTCTGACGCGGCCGCCCTGCTGGAAAAATACACGGCCCTGCGCGCCGTGCGCACGGACGTGACCAAACAACTGGAAGACTTGCGCACCTCGGGCGCCATCGGCTCCTCGCTGCAGGCGGAACTGACGATCAAGGCCGCGCCGATGAAGTACAAGCTGCTGACCACCCTGGGCGAGGACTTGAAGTTCGTCTTCATCACCTCGCAGGCAAGCGTGGCTGAAGTGGCCGACGAAGCGGCCGAGGAAGTGGTTGTGGCCGCGTCGACGGCGCCGAAGTGCGAACGCTGCTGGCACTACCGTGCGGACGTGGGCACGGACGCCGCGCATGCTACCCTGTGCGGCCGCTGCGTCAGCAATCTGTTTGGAAAAGGCGAATCGCGCCGTTTCGCATAGACTGTCACCGCGGGGCGCTGCCTGCGTCCCACTTCCAACCGCCGCCTGCTGCCAGGCGGCGGCTTTATCTTCCCTGGAAAAATATGGCCACTAAAAACCGTTTTTCATCGAAATCGTCATCGTCGGCGTCGCTCGTGCCCTGGCTGGGCATCGCCGCCATCGTCATCCTGTTCGACCAGATCACCAAGATCACGATCCTGAAGACCTTCCGCTATGCGCAAGAGATGGTCATCACCTCGTATTTCAACCTGGTGCTCGCGTATAACAAGGGCGCCGCCTTCAGCTTCCTGTCCGACCAGGGCGGCTGGCAGCGCTATTTCTTCACCGGCATCGCCCTGGCGGCCGCCATCTACATCATCTATCTGCTGAAAAAGCACGCCGGCCAGCGCATGTTCTGCTGGGCCCTGGCGCTGATACTCGGCGGCGCGCTGGGCAACGCCATCGACCGCCTGATGTACGGCCACGTGGTCGACTTCCTCGACTTCCACTGGAAAAGCTGGGGCCATTTCCCCGCTTTCAATATCGCCGACAGCGCCATCTGCATCGGCGCGGCCCTGTTCATCATCGATGAACTGCGCCGGGTAAACAAATAAATACGCGGGAGAACGGCATGGAACTGTCCGGCAAAAAAATCGTCCTGGGACTGTCAGGCGGCGTCGCCTGCTACAAGGCGGCGGAACTGTGCCGCGCGCTGACAAAGGCCGGCGCCTCGGTGCAAGTGGTGATGACGGATGCGGCCAGCCACTTCATCACGGCCGTCACGATGCAGGCGCTGTCCGGCCACCCCGTGCACACGAGCCAGTGGGATGCGCGCATAGCCAACAACATGGCGCATATCGATTTGACGCGCCATGCGGACGCCATCCTGATCGCCCCGTGTTCGGCAGACTTCATGCGCAAGCTCGCGCACGGCGTGTGCGACGACCTGCTGTCGACCCTGTGCCTGGCCCGTCCTTCCCACCTGCCCCTGCTGGTGGCGCCGGCCATGAACGTGGAAATGTGGCAGAACCCCGCCACGCAGCGCAATGTGCAGCAGCTGCGCGACGACGGCATCAAGCTGTTCGGCCCGGCCGCCGGCGAACAGGCATGCGGCGAAGTTGGCCTGGGCCGCATGCTGGAGCCGGAACAGCTGCTGACGGAGCTGATCGCCGCCTTCCAGCCGAAAGTCCTGGCGGGCAAGCGCGTGCTGGTCACGGCCGGCCCCACGTTCGAAGCCATCGACCCCGTGCGCGGCATCACCAATCTGTCCTCGGGCAAGATGGGCTATGCGGTGGCGCGCGCGGCGCGCGAAGCGGGCGCCGAGGTGCTGCTCATTTCCGGCCCGACGGCCCTGGACGCGCCATTCGGCGTGCGCCGCATCGACGTGCAAAGCGCGCAGCAGATGCATGATGCGGTACTGGCCCACGTCGACGGCCAGCATGTCTTCGTCGCCGTGGCCGCCGTGGCCGACTGGCGCGTGGCCAACGCCAGCGACCAGAAGATGAAAAAACAGGCCGACGGCTCCGTGCCCGAACTGCAGTTCGCGCAAAACCCCGACATCCTCGCCACCGTGGCGGCACGCACCAACCTGGCCGGCTATCCGTATTGCGTCGGCTTTGCCGCCGAATCGGAAAACCTCGTGGAATTCGGCTCGACCAAGCGTGAAAAGAAGGGCATTCCCCTGCTGGTCGGCAATATCGGCCACAACACGTTTGGCCAGGACGACAACACCATCATCCTGTTCGACGAGGAAGGCCATACCGTGCTGCCGCGCGCCTCGAAACTGAACCTGGCGCGCCAGCTGATTTCGGAAATATCGAAGCGGCTGGCAAAAAACTCGCTCCTCAAGTAACCCCTTACGTTCTAAATTAATGAAAAATATCGACATCAAGATCCTCGACGCCCGCATGAAGGAACTGCTGCCGGCCTACGCCACGCCCGGCAGCGCCGGCCTGGACCTGCGCGCCTGCATCGACGAAGCGATCATCATCGAAGCCGGCCAGACCGTGCTCATTCCCACCGGCCTGGCCATCCACATCGGCGACCCGTCGTATGCGGCCATGATCCTGCCGCGCAGCGGCATGGGCCACAAAAACGGCATCGTATTGGGGAATCTGGTAGGCTTGATCGACTCCGATTACCAGGGCCAGCTGATGGTATCGACCTGGAACCGGGGCCAGAGCGCTTTCACGCTCAACCCCATGGAACGCCTGGCGCAACTGATTATCGTGCCGGTGCTGCAAGTGGGCTTTAACGTCGTCGAGGAATTCGGCGACAGCGAACGCGGTGTTGGCGGTTTCGGCAGCACCGGCAAACATTAAGGACTTTCTTATGCCAGGTTTCCGCCATCTGATCCCAGCCCCAACTTCGCTGCGCCGATTGGCCACTCCTTTATTGCTGGCCAGTGCGGCCATCCTCGCTGGCTGCACCACCCCGATGACGAATGTCAGCGGCCCGTTCAACGTCGTGCCGGCGCCCGATGCGCCCGCGCCGACGGCGCAGCAAAAGGCGGCGCAGGAAGAACTGGTGAAGATGGTGTCGCTGCAGGACCGCCTGTCGAAAGTCTCGGCGCCCCTGCTGATCAACAATGCGGACCTGTGCAAGACGTATGCGCGCAACCTGCTGGGCTTCACGGCGCAGAACAGGTATTCCTACCCCGGCATCTATGCCGACGCGGCGCAGGCGGCCCTCGGCTACGGCGAACAGATGCAGGTGTCCGGCGTCCTGCCGGGCAGCGGCGCCGCGCGCGCCGGCTTGCGCAAGGGCGACGGCTTGCTGGCCGCCGAAGGCAAGCCGCTGCCGGCCGGCCCGAAAGCGGAAGGCCCGTTCGGCGCCATCGTCGGCCCGCTGGCCTCGAAAAGCGCGAGCCTGAACATGACCATCGCCCGCGACGGCCAGCAGCAGGACCTGAAAATTCCCGTCACGCGCGCCTGCGCCTTCCGCGTCGCCCTGGGCAATGCGGACAATATCAACGCGTACTCGGACGGCGGACGCATCATGCTCACGCGCGGCATGGTCAATGCGGCGCAAAACGACGAAGGCATCGCCTTCGTGATCGCCCGCGAAATGGCGCACAACATCCTCGACCACGCGCGCAGCCAGCGCACGGCAGGCACGGCCGGCAGCATCATCGACAGCCTGGGGGCCGTGCAGCCCGACGTGTCAATGCTGACGGGCGCCGCCGGCATCAAGGCCATGCCGCAGGAACTCGACGTACAAGCCGACACCCTGGCCATCTACCTGCTGGCGCGCGCCGGCTACAACGTCGACAACGCCGCCCGCTTCTGGCAGCGTCTGGCCACGCAAGTGCCGGCGACGGTCGCCAACGGCTACACGGCCCTGCACCCGGGCACCAACTCGCGCATGGCGGCCGTCAACCGCGCCGTCATCGACGTGCGCGCCAAGCAGGCGGCGAAGAAGCCGTTGAAGCCTTAAACGCCAAAGGCGCCTGATGCAGCAGGTTTGCTCAGGCGCCGGGGAAGTTCGGGAAATAGGTGCCCATGACCCAGGTCAGGGCGCCGCAAAACACCACCGCCAGGAACAGGGCGATGAGCAGTTTGCCAAACTTGGGGATGCCGTCATCTTGCGTCTTTTGGTCGTTCGACATGAAAACTCTCCGCAGGCTATTGGAGAGCGTAGTATAGCCACAATATTGAAAAATATTCCATACTTTGCCGCCTGCCTGCGGCTTTCCTTCCGCGCCCCATGGACAGCATCGACCTTGAAGTTCTGAAAACCAGCGCCGCCTGGCTCGCCGCCGGCCACCGCTGCGAACTCGTCACCGTCATCAAGACGTGGGGTTCCAGCCCCCGCCCCGTGGGCGCCACCCTGGCCATCTGCGACGATGGCACGGTGGTCGGTTCCGTTTCCGGCGGCTGCATCGAAGATGACTTGATCGACACCGTGCGCGTGCACGGCATCGTGCGCACGCTGCCGGAAATCGTCAGCTACGGCATCAGCGCGGACGAGGCGCACCGCTTCGGCCTGCCCTGCGGCGGCACCATCGCACTGGCCATCGAACCGCTGCATGCGGACAGCAAGGTGGCCGAACTGCTGGCGCGCCTTGAAGCGCACGAACTGGTCGAGCGCCGGCTGGACCTGGGCAGCGGCGCCGTCACCCTGCGGCGCGCCACGCCAGGGGCCGTGCTGGCCCTGGAAGATGGCGTGCTCACCACGCAGCATGGCCCGCGCTGGCGCTTGCTGATCATCGGCGCCAGCCAGCTGTCGCGCTTCGTGGCGCAGATCGCCACGGCCATGGATTACCACGTCATCGTCTGCGACCCGCGCGAGGAATACCGGGGCGGCTGGAACGTGCCCGGCGTGCCCCTGCTGCACGCCATGCCGGACGACCTCGTGCTCGAACTCAAGCTCGATAGCCGCAGCGCCGTCGTCGCCCTCACGCACGACCCCAAGCTCGATGACCTGGCCCTGATGGAAGCGTTGAAATCGCCGGCGTTCTACGTGGGCGCCATCGGTTCGCGCGCGAATAACGCCAAGCGGCGCGAGCGGCTGCTGCAGTTCGACGTCAGCGCCGAACAGCTGGCGCGCCTGCATGGCCCCATCGGCCTGTACATCGGCAGCAAGACGCCGGCCGAAATCGCCATCTCCATCCTGGCCGAACTGACGGCCGTGAAAAATGGCGTGCCCGATGCCCTGCAGATCCAGCACGCGGCGGCCCTGAGCCCGCCCACCACCGACATCTGCGCGCTAAGGTAAAAAGCAAGAAACGCGGTGCGCCCGCATCGCCTCCCTGATACCGTCCCTGACTTTGGCCCACCATGACCCTGCTGCACTGGACCCTCCCCCTGCCCGCCGGCTACCGCCGCGACGATGTCATCGCCTTCCACAGCCGCGATGGCGAAGCCGTGGCGGAACAAGTCACGCCCACGGGACTGCGCAAGGGCATCCTGCTGCAAGGCATGCCGGTCGTGCTGGACGTCGCCTTCACGGACGACGCCGCCGTCTGCCGCGCCGAGATCGATGGCGATACCGATGCAGGCCTTCAGACACCGCTGCACGGCGCCTTGCTCAACATCCTCGGCCTGCGCATCGACCCGCAGCCGTTCGCGCAACTGGCCGCCGGCGACCCGCTGCTGGCGCCTCTGGTCAGCGTCAATCCGGGCCTGCGCATCGTGCAATCGGCCAGCCCGTTCGAAGCGCTGACCTGGGCCATCATCGGCCAGCAGATCAACCTGTCGTTCGCCATTTCTTTGCGCCGCACCTTCATTCTGCAGGCGGGGCGCCAGCACGCAAGCGGCTTGTGGTGCTACCCGGAGGCGCGCGACGTGGCACGGCTGGAGATCGAGGATTTGACCAGCCGCAAATTCTCGCGCGCCAAGGCGGAAACCGTGCTGCGCCTGGCGCGCCTGGTCGATGAGGGAGAACTGTCGCTGGAGCTGCCGCCCTCCGGTGACGTGGCGGCGATTTCTCAGGCGCTGCTGGCCGTGAAAGGCATCGGCCCGTGGACCGTCAACTACGCGCTGCTGCGCGGCTACGGCTATGCCGACTGCTCGCTGCACGGCGACGTGGCCATCCGCGCCGCCCTGCAAAAGCTGCTCGGCGAAGAGAACAAGCCGGACATGGCGCGCACGGAACAGTGGCTGCGCCAGTACGCGCCGCACCGCACCATGGCGGCGGCCCACCTGTGGGCCAGCCTGCATCCAAAAAATAATCCGCCAGCGCGGGAATAAACGGCGGGCGGCACGCGTCTATCCCTTGCAAGCCCCCAAAACCTCAAGGAGACCATCATGCGCTTCACCACTTTCGCCGCCACCGCCCTGTTCACCGCCTTGTCCGCCCCGCTGGCCTTCGCCGCCGACGTCATGCCCGCCAACGGCATGCTGGTCAACGCCAGCGGCATGACCGTCTACGTGTTCGACAAGGATGTCGCCGACAGCGGCAAGAGCGCCTGCAGCGGCGGCTGCCTGGCGGCCTGGCCCGCCGTCATCGCCACCGAAGCGGCGCCCGTCGCTCCGTATGGCAGCATCAAGCGCGAAGACAACGGCGCCATGCAGCTGACCTACAAGGGCAAACCCCTGTATCTGTACAAGGAAGACAAGAAGCCGGGCGACATGGCCGGCGACAATTTCAAGAACGTGTGGCACGTCGTCAAGCCGTAAGCAGCCCTTCCCGCCGCCACGATGGCCTCGCAAGACGATAGCCGCCAGCTGCAAGCGTGCCTGCCCGGCCTGCGCCGCTATGCGCGCGCGCTGGCGGGTGCCCTGCACGCGGACGACCTGGTGCAGGACACCGTGGAGCGGGCCTGGCGCAAGCTAAACCAGCGCGGCGGCGAGATGCGGCCCTGGCTGTTCTCCATCATGCACAACCTGCACGTGGATCAATTGCGCCGTCCCGGCCTGGCGCTGCGGGAACTCGACGACGACGCCCTGCTGGCCGCGCCCGAGCACACGCCGGGGCAGTCCATCGCCATCGGCGAAATGGATGCGGCGCTGGCCCGCTTGCCGCTGGGGCAGCGTGAAGTGATACTGCTCGTCGCGCTCGAACAGATGCCGTACGAGCAGGTGGCGGCTACCCTGGGCATCCCCGTCGGCACCGTGATGTCGCGTTTGTCGCGCGGGCGCGACCGGCTGCGCGAACTGCTCGACGGCCGCCCCGCCGGCAGCCATGGCGCCCCCACCCTGAAAGTCGTGAAATGACAACGCAAGCCATCAGCGAAGCGCAATTGCACGCCCTGGCCGACGGCGTCCTGCCCGAGGAACAGCGCGCGGCCATCGACGCCCACCTGCGCGCGCATCCCGACGATGCCGCCAGAGTCGGCGCCTGGCGCGAACAGAACCGGCAACTGCGCGCCCTGTTCGATCCCGTGCTGGACGAAGCCGTGCCGCCAGCGCTGCTGCAAGCGACATCGCCACCGGCGGCGAACGGCGCCTGGCAGCGCCCCGCCATGCAGGCGGCAGCGGCCGTCGTGCTGGTGCTTGCCGGCGGCATGGGCGGCTGGCTGCTGCGCGGCGACGCTGGCGACAGCATGACAGCCAGCGCCAGCCCGATGTCCCTGGCGCGCAGCGCCGCCATCGCCCATGCCGTCTACACGCCCGAAGTGCGCCACCCCGTCGAGGTAGGCGCGGAACAGGAGGCGCACCTGGTGCAATGGCTGTCGAAACGCCTGGGCACGAAATTGCAGCCGCCCGCGCTGTCGCCGCTCGGTTATCACCTGATCGGCGGGCGCTTGCTGCCCGGCGATGGCGACGGCCCCGTGGCGCAATTCATGTATGAAGATGGCGGCGGCAAGCGCCTGACCCTGTACGCGGCGAAAGAACGGGCCGGCAGGCAGGAAACGGCTTTCCGCTACACGCAAGAGCAGGATTTGAGCGTGTTTTACTGGATCGATGGCCAACTCGGTTATGCCCTCTCGGCGAACCTGCCCAAGCAGGAACTGGGCAAGATCGCCAGCGCCGTGTACGCGCAGCTGGAACAGCCGCGCTGAAGCAAGCCGGCATGAAAGCAGCCGGTGGCCGACATCGTCCCCACGCCCTGCAGCACGGGGCGGCTGATGCTACCATCCCATACTGATGAGCTAATCCGTTTGGCGGATGGCCGTCGCGCGTCCCGCACCATCCCCACCAAGGAATACACATGACGACCCTGACCATCAATGGCAAACAGCACGAGCTTGCCCTGCCTGAAGACACGCCACTGCTGTGGGCCTTGCGCGACGAACTGGGCATGACCGGCACCAAATTCGGCTGCGGCATGGCCCTGTGCGGCGCCTGCACCGTGCACCTCGACGGCGAAGCCATCCGCTCCTGCGTGACGCCGATGTCGGCCGCCGCCGGCAAGAAGATCACCACCATCGAAGCCGTGGGCGAAGACAAGGTGGGCCTGGCGCTGCAACAAGCGTGGCAGGAACACGGCGTGCCCCAATGCGGCTACTGTCAGGCCGGGCAGATCATGTCGGCCACGGCCCTGCTACACAAGACGCCCAAGCCGAACGACCAGCAAATCCGCGAAGCGATGAGCGGCAATATCTGCCGCTGCGGCACCTACACGCGCATCCACGCGGCCATCAAGCAGGCCGCCACCAGCATCAACGCAAAAGGAGCGGCCAAATGAGCATCCATGACACTCCCGCCGTCCATTCGCCCGCGCGGCGCAACTGGCTCAAGGCCGCCGGCGCGCTGGCCAGTTTGACTTTGGTAGCCGGCCCTTCCGGCCTCGTGATGGCGGCCGACGCCGTCAAATACGGCGGCGACAAGATGGCCGGCGGCGTGGTGGACGACAGCCTGGTCTTCCTGTCGGTGGCCGCCGACGGCATCGTCACCATTGTTGTGCACCGCTCCGAAATGGGCCAGGGCATCCGCACCAGCCTGCCCATGGTGGCGGCCGATGAACTGGGCGCCGACTGGGCGCAGGTGCGCGTGCAGCAGGCGCCCGCCGACGAAGCGCGCTACGGCAGCCAGGATACGGACGGTTCGCGCAGCATGCGCCACTCGTTCCGCGCCATGCGCCACGTGGGCGCCACGGCGCGCCTGATGCTGGAAACGGCGGCCGCCGTGCGCTGGGACGTGCCCGTCACGGAAGTCAAAGCCGTCAACCATGCGGTCATGCATGCGGCCAGCGGTCGCTCGCTGTCGTTCGGCGCGCTGGCCGAGGAAGCGGCCAAATTGCCGGTGCCGCCACGCGCGCGCATCAGCCTGAAAACGGCGGACGAGCTGCGCTACATCGGCCAGACCAGCACGCGCGGCATCGACCTGCGCGACATCGTCACGGGCAATACCCACTTCGGCATCGACACGCGCCTCGATGGCATGGCGTATGCCGTCATCGCCCGTCCGCCCGTCTTCGGCGGCAAGTTGAAAAGCGTGGACAAGACGGCGGCCCTGAAGGTGCCGGGCGTGCTGCGCATCGTCGAACTGGCGGGCAGCCCGCCGCCGGCCATGTTCAATCCGCTGGGCGGCGTGGCCGTCATCGCGCGTAACACCTGGGCCGCCATCAAGGGCCGCGAAGCGCTGGTGCTGGAATGGGAAGATGGCCCGAACGGCAGCTACGATTCGAAGGCCTTCCGCAAGACGCTGGAAGCGGCCGTGCGCCAGCCGGCCAGCCCGGCGCGCGACCAGGGCAAGACGGTGGCCACCCTGGCCGCCGCTCCCGCCGCGCGCAAACTGAGCGCCGAATACTATCTGCCCCACCTGGCCCACGCCACCATGGAGCCGCCCGCCGCCACCGTGCGCATCGCCGGCGGCAAGGCCGAAGTGTGGGCCTGCGTGCAGGCGCCGCAGGCAACGCGCAGCAACGTGGCCAAGGCCCTGGGCTTGTCGTACGACGACGTCACCGTCCACGTGACCTTGCTCGGCGGGGGCTTCGGGCGCAAATCGAAACCCGATTTCGCCGTCGAGGCGGCGCTGCTGTCGAAAGCCATGGATGGCGCGCCCGTCAAGCTGACGTGGACGCGCGACGACGACCTGCAGCACGACTACCTGCACACGGTGTCCGTCGAACGGCTGGAAGCGTCGCTCGATGCGAAAGGCATGCCGACGGCCTGGCTGCACCGCACGGCCGCGCCCACCATCACATCGACCTTTGCCGCCGGCGCGAACAGGCAGGCGCCGTTCGAGCTGGGCATGTCGGCCATCAACGTGCCGTTTGCCATCGCGAACATCCGCGTCGAAGTGCCCGAAGTGCCGGCCCATACGCGCATCGGCTGGTTCCGTTCCGTGTCGAACATCCCGCACGCGTTCGCCATCCAGTCGTTCACGGCCGAACTGGCCCACGCGGCAAAGAAAGACCACCGCGACTACCTGCTGGCGCTCTTGGGCCCCGCGCGCAGGATCAACCCGGCCGACCTGTCCGATGGCTGGAACTATGGCGAAGACCCGGCGAAGTATCCGGTCGATATCGGCCGCATGCGCCACGTGATCGAGCTGGCGACAGCCAAGGCGGGCTGGGGCCGCAAGCTGCCCAAGGGACGAGGACTGGGCCTGGCCGTGTCCTACAGTTTCGTCACCTATGTGGCGGCCGTGATCGAAGTGGAGATCAATGCGGCCGGCGAAGTCATCGTGCCGAGGGTCGACATCGCCATGGATTGCGGTCCGCAAATCAACCCGGACCGCGTGCGCTCGCAAATCGAAGGCGCCTGCATCATGGGCCTGTCGCTGGCCATGAGCGGCGAGATCAGTTTTAAAAATGGCCGGGTCGAGCAAAGCAATTTCCACGACTACGCCGTGCTGCGCGCCGCCGACGCGCCGCGCGTGATCCACACGCATCTGGTGCCGGGCACCCTGGACATGGAGCTCGGCGGCGTGGGCGAACCGGCCACGCCACCGATCGCCCCGGCCCTGTGCAACGCCATCTTCGCCGCCACGGGCAAGCGCATCCGCGCCCTGCCCGTGGGCATGCAGCTGGCGAAAAAGGCTTAAGTCCGCCGCGCGGCAGGCCACTGCAGCAGCAACGCAGCGGTGGCGACCAAGGCGGCGCCGGCCGCCAGCAGCCACATCGGCCAGTTGAGCAAGAGCAGCACTCCGCCCATGGCGGCGCCGATGGCGCTGCCCAGGTACAGCGCCGACTCGTTGAGGGCGATGG
Organism: Janthinobacterium sp. EB271-G4-3-2; assembly: GCF_020858035.1. NCBI lineage: Bacteria > Pseudomonadati > Pseudomonadota > Betaproteobacteria > Burkholderiales > Oxalobacteraceae > Janthinobacterium > Janthinobacterium sp. EB271-G4-3-2. The sequence goes on from NZ_JACYMG010000003.1 coordinate 421,883, forward strand.
CCAGGTTGCCGTCGCCCTGCCGCGCGCGCACGGCCAGCAACTGCTGGTTTTGCGGCACTTGCAGGGCCCAGCCAGCCGCGCCCCACAGCATGATCGGCGCCAGCATCAGCCAGGCCGACCAGCCGGCCGCCAGCGGCAGCGCGCACAAGGCCAGCGCCAGCAGCAGCAAGATGAGCCAGGTCAGTTTCGGCGCCGCCGCCTTGTCCGCCCATGGCCCGACCAGCACGCTGCCCACGATCCCTCCCACGCCCCATGCCCACAGGAAGGGCGTGGCGGACATCGCCGCCCCCTGCGCGGACCACGCCAGCAGCGGCGCGATAAACGTGTACATGCCCAGGCTGGCGATGGCCGCCAGCAAGGACACGAGCAAAATGGCCAGCACCTGACCATCGGCCAGCAAGGCCAGCTTGCGACGCAGAGAAATCGCCGGTGCCGCCGGCAGCGCGGGCAGCTGCCACAGCAAGCCCGCCAGCGCCAGCCCGCCCAAAAGAGTCACCAGCCACAGGGCCGCCGTCCAGCCCAGCTGCTGCGCCAGCAGCAAACTCAATGGCACGCCCAGCACCGTGCCGCCCGCCATGCCGCCCATGATCACGCCGATGGCCTTGCCGCGCTGCCGCGGCGCCGACACGCCCGCCGCCGCCGCGATGCCCAGCGCCAGGTAGACGCCCGCACCGATGCCGGCAATGGCCCGCCATGCGAGCAGGCTGCTGAAACCGGACGCCAGCGCGCTGGCCCCATTCGCCAGCACGAACACGGCCAGCGCGATCAAGAGGCCCGAGCGCTGCGCGCGCGCCGGCAGCAAGGCCACGGCCAAGGGCGAGCCAAGACCATAGGCCAGGGTGAACGCCGTCACCAGTTGCGCGGCCATCGCCAGCGAGATGGAAAACGCGCCGGCGATCATCGGCATCAAGCCCGCCGTCACATACGACGCCATGCCCAGCGCGAACGCGCCCACGGCGATCAGGTAGACGGTGGCGGGAAGCGCGGTAGTGTCAACTACGGGGGTGCTGCGGAAAGAGTCAGACATGGGCAAGCCTTCGGAAAGAAAGCAGGCATTCTGGAATACAATATAAACAATTACAATTTTACTGTTTATGCTATTACTGATAGCAACAGGCTTACCGGAAAGACAGCACCATGCGCACTTTGCAACGCACCCGCCACGAACTGGCCGCCTACCTGCAGGCGCGGCGCGCGCGCCTGTCGCCGGAAGACGTGGGCTTGCCCGGCGGAGGACGGCGGCGCACGCCCGGCTTGCGCCGCGAAGAAGTGGCGGCGCTGGCCGGCGTGGGACTGACCTGGTACACCTGGCTGGAACAAGGGCGCGACATCGGCGTCTCGAGCGCCTTTCTCGACAAGCTGGCCGAAGTGCTGAAACTGGACGCGGCAGAACGCCGCCACCTGTTCCTGCTCGCGCATGCGCGCCCGCCGGCCGAAGAAGGCAAGACGTTTTGCGTGGTGCCGCCGCCGGTGCGCCGCCTGATGCACGAGCTGGCGCATCCGGCCTATGTGCTCAACCTGCGCTGGGACGTACTGGCGTTCAATGCGGGCGCCGACGCGCTGTTCGGCTTCGGCGCGCATGCCGCATCGCGCCGCAATCTGCTGTGGCTGTTGTTTACCGATCCGCTGCTGCGCGCACGCTTCATGGCCTGGGAAGAGCAGGCCCCGCTGATGCTGTCGAGCTTTCGCCGCGACTATGCGCGCGCCACGCAGGAAGCGGACATCCACGCGCTGGTGGAAGAACTGGAAAAAGTCTCGCCCGAATTCAAGCTATGGTGGCGCCGCCACGACGTGCATGCGCCGTGTGCAGGCGTGCGCCAGCTGACAATCAACGGCGAGCAGGTCGCCTATGAGCACACCTCGCTGACCATCGATGCGGACCGCCACTTGCGCCTGATCGTGTATGCGCGCCAGGCGCCGGAGTAAACGGGGCGCACAACGAAAAAACCGCTGGCCCTCTTGCGAGGAACCAGCGGCTTCGAATTGGTTGCGGGGACAGGATTTGAACCTGTGACCTTCGGGTTATGAGCCCGACGAGCTGCCAGACTGCTCCACCCCGCAGGCGAATTATATACCAGTTTGCTGCACTGCGGGGAGCTAATCGCGGCAGGCGGCTGCAAGACCTGCGTGGGCGGCTTGAGAATGAAAAAAGCCGCTGATCTTTTGCAAGAATCAGCGGCTTTCCGGTATTGGTTGCGGGGACAGGATAAGTGTCCGGCGCCAAGAAATTCTCGCTAGTTCCCCTACGAAAACGGGGCAAATGTATCACCGGTTGCGGGATTAAAAAGGTGTGCCAGCGAGTGTATCACTTGGACGGCGCTACAAAAAGCTTTGGAGCATCTTCCAGTGAACTACTGGGCCTTGCGAAAAATCAATTCGGCACCTTTCTGTGCGAAGACAGGTCCCAGTTGAAGCTTGCCGTTCACCAGTTCGTAAGGGAAAAACACCACGACAGAGTATTTGTCTACATGGTCGAGAGCCACCGCAATCGCATCGGACTTTTTATTCGATGAGGGCGGCGTTACTTTGACATCGTAGACGAGTGCCGTCGCTTTGTATTGCTTAGCGGCGGCAGCTTTGGCGAAAGCCGATTCAAGCAATTTGATGATATCTGCTGATGGTGGATGCTCACGACCGTCGTATCCAGCTACATCCACGATCTCGCCGGATGGCTTCATGGCGGCCCCGAACGGGAAGAATTCACCGTGCTGTTCAAGGAGTTTTTCAGCCATCGGCAGCACTGCATTCATAAGTGTCTCACTCTCCTCTTTCGCAGAGCCGGCACTATGCGCCGCTGTTGAAAACACCACTGATAACAAAAATGCGATAAATCGCTTGGCTTTCATCGGGGTCTTTCAAGTTGTTTTTGACGCATGAATTTACCATACCATCTGATTGCCTATAAATATCAATGGCTGGACGGCAGTGGGCGCGATTGTATCAAGCGTTCGTTTTTGAGATCGTATCTACATATCTGCTGCAGGAGGATAGTGATGAACGATAGCGAAGAACAAAAGCGTGGCGGAGGTGGAAAGATCCCAAAGACGATCCGAGTCCATGATGATGTGTGGAAGGCATGGGGGGACGCCGCGCAGCAAATGGGAATGACCCGATCGGCTTTTATCAAACAGGCCACTGCAATGGCCGCTGAGCTAGTAGCAAGTGGCGGGCGCTCGTATTTTGTCATGTGCCCGTCGGGCACTAGACAAAATACGCGCACCAACCTTTTGGAACAAAAGTCCACGTCAGTGGAGGTGCGTGCGAGTGGCGCCAAAGGCGTTGCGTCAGCAAAACGAGCGCCGACGAAAGCCCCGATTAGCCGAAACCCGAAGGGTTGAGGATCATCCGGGGATTGAGGAGGAGTGGACGTGCCAAGGCCGACTAAGCGAACGACGACCATCACGCAAGCGGACATCGTCCGGTTGCACGATGTCGTCCGTTCGGCGCGGGAGGACTTGAAGAAAGCTGCGCCGCTCGCCAAGAATTCGCAGAGCGAATACGCAAGGCGAGCGGCGCAGCTTTCGCGTGGCTGGGACATGGCGAAGGCGACGAAGAACGAGCGCTATGCCATGCGGGCGGCGGGAGTGTGGGAGTATCGGCGCCAGATCAAAGCGGCGCTGCGCGAGGCCGATAAGGCCACGCGCAGCCAAGATTTTTTGGCACCCGTGCGTCAGTTGATGTGGGCGGAACAGGTCAAGAAGGCTGAGGGGCTGATGGCGGAGCTGGATGCGTTTCGGGCGCTCCCGTGGACCGACTTCACACACGCGCGCAAGCAGGAGGCGGATCACAAGAAGTGCGCCGCCACCGACGCGCAGCTTGAAGCGTTCTTCGATGCTGTCGGCACCTCCGAGTTCCGTCAAGCCTTCTTGCTGGTCGAGTTCAGTGGCTGCCGTGGTCAAGAGCTCGGCAACGGCGTGCGTGTTGAAGCGAAAAAAATTAACGGCGCGCCTGCTCTTAGCTTCTTCGTTGAATCAGTGAAGGCGGACGGCAAGAAAAAAGGGTTGGACCTTCGCGAAGTGGTCAGCCAGTTCCCGAAAGACGCTGCGCCAGGGGTGCAGAGGCGCTGGTTGGAACTTGCGAAGCAGGTTGCGGAGAACCGTCGACCGCTGGTCGTGAGAGTCGATGCCACTGAGGGACTGTCGGCGGGGCAGCGTTTCACCAAAAATTTCTGCTACTTCGCTAAAAAAGCGGGGCAGCCGATTTCCGCATACTCCCTTCGGCATCGTGTTTCAGCGCAGTCCAAAGCATCGGGCGATTCGGCAAGCGTGGCGGCGGTGCTTGGGCATCAGACCACAGAGACGCAACGCTACTACGGGCGTGCGAAGCGGGGAGGCGGTGCCGTGTCGCCAGTGGTGATCAGCGGAGTCAATCACTCTGGCGCCACGATCAGAGGACCCGCACAGCGAACTGGCCCCCACGCCGGATACAAAACCCGAGCCACATTGAAAGCCACAACACCGCAAGCACAAACGAGCCGCCCGACAATGAGGCCTAGACTATGAGATTTATATTTCAGAATGGCGGCAGGACGGGCGCCAAAAATATAGAGGCTTTGGGTGGTGCCTTGGCTGGATATGTTTGCGCGGAGCCGGGTGCGCGAAATGTCGAGCTGGTGCATGGTGAGCTTGTGCCCTTCCGGGATGAGGCAACGCTCATGCGGGAGCTTGCTCAATGCCGCCAAGAAGTGCAAAACCGCCAGCAACAGCAAGGCGGCCAGTTCGATCAAAACGATCTATACGAGGCGCTGCAAGTCCTCGCTGCCACCTATTGGGCGGAAGCCGAACGCATGGACATGGAAAGGTCCACACCGGCCGGCGCCCCCAAGGGCACCGCGCGCATTTGAGGCGGCGAGCCAGTTAGCCAAAGGCCGGAACCCGCAGGAGCACCATTTGGAGCCTATGGCGCCGCATCTTTATCGGCGGCCCAGTTGTTTCGGTCGGCTATGAAGGCGGAAAAACGCCCGTTATATCGCAATGCCAGCAAGTCAATGGGCCACGCAAGCTTGTCAACGATGGGTTTTAGGTCGGGCAAATCACGGACATAGCCCCAATGCACCGCGTGGCCGCCCCCATCGTCGTGTCCAACGATCTTCATGACCTTGGCCGTGTTGGAATCGTTGTTGTGCATCTGGGTGATGACATTGACGCGGAACGAATGGAAGCTGGTCTGTGGCGCCTTGATGCCCCGTGCGCGCTGATGTTTGAGCATCGCCGCCGACAACTCCTTGGAATAACTGTGGTTGATGAGCAGTCGGTGTGGGAACAGCCGCTCGGCGCCAGCCGCTCGGCACTCCTCGGCATAGTCCAAAAAGCCAAGGGCGATCAGCGCATCCGAGATCGGCACGTTGCGAATGCCGCCCGGCGTTTTGCTCTTGTAGACATGGATGTAGTGAATGCCATTGTCGGGGGCTTGATGGACATCGACGCAGCGAATCTGGGTTACCTCGCCGATCCGCATGCCCGTGTGTATCCCAAGCAACGGCCCCCAGAACAAATCGGGAGCGTCGCCCATCGCCGCCAGATAGCTCTCTGGCTCAAAGAACTTCGCGAGAGCCTCGGTGGTGAAGGGCTGATAAGATTTTGTGGTCTTTGCGCGCGACTTTTTCGTCTGGATGAACATGCCATCGACGGGATTCATTTCCAAGCCTGTATGCAGGCCATGGCCAATAATGTATTTGAAGAAGTCGTGGAGGCTGTTGAGCTTGTTGTCGATGGTCTTCGGCGTTTGGGGGATAGCCAGCAGGGCGTCTTTGTATTCCACCAGCGTTTGCTTGCCGATGGTGTTGACTTCGATGTCGGCGCTCGCATGGCGTCCGGCGGCCTTGTTGTCTTCAAGCGCCCGCAGCGCCTTTTTCTTGTTGAACTCGACTTTTTCATGCTCTGCGAGCCAGCGCTCGACGGATTCCACCAGCGGGAACGAGAGCGCAAGGAAGTCTTTGATGTGGTAGACCTTCGTGTCCACGGTCCGCGCTCCGTTCCTTCCAGAGCAGTTGGCGAGCCATTTGTCTACGGCAGATGTCAGAGGCTCCGACTTGGCGGACTGGATGCTGGCGGAGCGCAATGGACGGTCGGCGCTGTCGATCATGCCAAGGCGGTCTATTGCCTCCATCATCCGTTTGTGGTCAGCAGCACCATCAGCCTTGAGCACGCCGTTTTTGAGGTCAATTTCGTAGCGGCGTATGGCCTCGAGGTCGAAATTGAAGTCCGATAGCTTGGGGTTGCTCATTGCTCGCTTTCGTTCTAGATCAGCGTTCAGGTGTAGCGCAATTATAGCGGCGGTGGCTGGGCACTTGGTCCGCAGGCTGAAACGGCGGTCGGACTCGGCGGTTTTGATGCGGAAGTAGAAGACGCCGCAGCGGTTGCGGAAAAGGCGAGGGGTCTTGATCTGCACAGGTGGCTCACAAAGTGGCGCACCGGAAAAAACAAAAGTCCTTGATTCACGAAGGGAATCAAGGACTAGCGATGTTTGGTTGCGGGGACAGGATTTGAACCTGTGACCTTCGGGTTATGAGCCCGACGAGCTGCCAGACTGCTCCACCCCGCACAAGAATTATAAGGGCAAACGGGTGGCTTAGGCAATAGCTATCTCAAATTCAACCGTAATAGACCAATCTAATGAATACGCGGGCGGCATGAGCGGCAGCCAATCGTGCCTGCGCAGCTCGCCACGCGGCACGCAATCGGTGTACAGTAAGCGTTACACCAGACATCTCTTATCCTAAGACTGCCCATGAAATTCTGCTCCGAATGCGCCCATCCTGTCAGCCTGTCCATTCCGGAAGGCGACAACCGTCCCCGCTATGTGTGCGCCAACTGCGACGCCATCCATTACCAGAACCCGAAAATGGTGGTCGGCTCGATTCCCGTGTGGGAAGAAGATGGACAGCTGCAGGTCTTGCTGTGCAAGCGGGCCATCGAGCCGCGCCTCGGCTACTGGACCTTGCCGGCCGGCTTCATGGAAAACGATGAAACGACGTCCGACGCGGCCGAACGCGAAACGGTGGAGGAAGCGGGCGCGAATATCGAACTGGGCCCCCTGTTTTCGCTGCTGAACGTGCAGCGCGTGCACCAGGTGCACCTGTTCTACCTGGCCCGTTTGCTCGACCTCGATTTCGCGCCGGGCATCGAAAGCCTGGACGTGCAGCTGTTTACGGAAGCGCAGATTCCCTGGGATGACCTGGCCTTCCCCACCATTCGCGCCACCTTGGAACTGTTCTTTGCCGACCGCGTGAAAATCCGCGAAGGCGGCAGCTACGGCGTCCATACGGGCGACATCACGCGTCCGATGGCCCGCGCGGACGCAGAATAAGCAACCGCCGCATGATTCCCTGGCTCGACATCCACACCCCGTTCCCCGACGTCTCGCACGCCCTGACCGACGAGGCGCCCGGCCTGCTGGCGGCCGGCGCCGACCTGTCGCCCGCGCGCCTGCTCGACGCCTACCGGCGCGGCATCTTCCCCTGGTTTTCCGAAGGCCAGCCCATACTGTGGTGGAGCACCGATCCGCGCATGGTGCTGATGACGGAAGACTTCAAGGTGTCCGACAGCCTGGCCAAGGCGATCCGCAAGGTCGAGCGCAGCGCCGCCACGGATGGCCGCTGGCAGCTGCGCTTCGACGGCGATTTCGAGGCCGTCATGCGCGCCTGCGCGGCGCCGCGCAAGGATGGCCCGGGCACCTGGATTTCGGACGAGATCATCGCCGGCTACACGGGCTTGCACAAGCTGGGCTACGCGCATTCGTCGGAACTGTGGCTTGACGGTGAACTGGTGGGCGGCGCGTATGGCGTGTCGATCGGGCGCATGTTCTATGGCGAATCGATGTTCGCCCGCGTTTCCGATGGCTCGAAGATCGCGCTGGCCCACCTCGTACGGTTTTTGCAGGCGCGCGGCGTGGCCATGATTGACTGCCAGCAAGAAACGAAACACCTGGCCTCGCTGGGCGCGGCGCCCATTTCGCGCGCGCGCTTCCTGGCCCATGTAAGGGTCGCCATTGAAGCAGCGCAAATCACCGATTGGCATGCTGCGCCACCGGCGTAAAAAAGCTATGATAGCTCAAGGCACACCGCCGCGGACAGACCAGACAGGATCAGCATGACGCACCTGAACGAACTACCGTTTGCCACCCTGCAGTTCTATACGACGGCACCGTACCCGTGCAGCTACCTGGACGACCGCCAGGCCCGCTCGCAGGTGGCCACGCCTTCGCACCTGATCAACAGCGACGTGTATTCGGAACTGGTGCGCAACGGCTTTCGCCGCAGCGGCATTTTTACCTACCGCCCGTATTGCGACGGCTGCCAGGCCTGCATCCCCGTGCGCGTCGTGACGCAATCGTTCACGCCCAACCGCAACCAGCGCCGCGCCTGGAGCAGGCACGCCGGCCTGCAGGCGGGCGTGGCCACCCTGTCCTTCCTCGACGAACACTACGAGCTGTATCTGCGCTACCAGAGCACGCGCCACGCGGGCGGCGGCATGGACCAGGACAGCCGCGACCAGTACGCGCAATTCCTGCTGCAAAGCCGGGTCAACACGCGCCTGGTGGAATTTCGCGATGCCAACGGCATCCTGCGCATGGTCAGCATCATCGACGTGCTGGCCGATGGCCTGTCGTCCGTCTACACGTTTTTCGATCCCGACGTGCCGGGCGCCTCGTACGGCACCTACAACGTGCTGTGGCAGATCGGCCAGGCGCGCGAGCTGGGGCTGCCGTATGTGTATCTCGGCTACTGGATCGCGCAGAGCCCGAAGATGGCTTATAAAATCAACTTCAAGCCGCTGGAAGCGAGAATCAAAGGACAATGGATTGTGATGTAGGTCGGATTAGCGCGAAGCGCGTAATCCGACAACACCAGCGGCGCCAACAATGTTGTCGGATTACGGCGCTACGCGCCTAATCCGACCTACGCCTTGTTACCTGCTCTTGTCCGGAAACGCCGGACGCTTGGGCCACACGGGCGGATTCTTCGCCAGTTCGGCCTGGATCACCTCGATCGCTTTTTCCAGCTGCGGATCGCGGCCCGCGATGACGTCGGCCGGCGTTTGCTCGACTTCGATATCGGGCGGCACGCCTTCGTTTTCCACGCCCCATCCGTTCTCTCGCGTCCAGAACGCCAGGTTCGGCGCCGTGATGAAGCCGCCATCCATCAGCACGGGGAAGCCGAGTACGCCCACCAGGCCGCCCCACGTGGTCTTGCCGATCAGCGGGCCCATGTTATTTTTGCGGAACATCCACGGCAGCAGGTCGCCGCCCGAACCGGCCGTCTCGTCGATCAGCATGGCGCGCGGACCCTGGATCGACGCGGACGGCGTCTTCATGTCGGCGCCGTAGCGCATGGTCCACCAGGCGATTTCCTTCTTCTGCAGGATCTCGATGTAGTAATCGGCCACGCTGCCGCCGCCATTGAAACGCTCGTCGACGATGATGGCCTGCTTGTCCGCCTGCGGGAAGAAATAGCGCTTGAAGTAGGTGTGGCCCAGCCCCGCCGTATTGGGCACGTACACGTAGGCCACCTTGCCGCCCGTGGCCGCATTGACCTTGCGCATATTGCCTTCGATCCAATCGCGGTTGCGCAAGGCGTCCTCGGTCGGCACGGGCACCACGGTGATCGTGCGCGCGCCCTTGCCGTCGGCCGATGGCCCCACAGTCAGGTCGATGGCCTTGCCGGCCGTGTTCTCGAAGGCGCTGTACAAGTTGGCGGGCGGCGCCAGCGGGCGGCTGTCGACGGCCAGCAGGTATTCGCCCGCCTTGACGTTCAGGCCCGGCTCCGTCAGCGGCGCGCGCAGGGCCGGATTCCAGTTCAAGCCGCCATACACTTTCTTGAAACGGTAATGGCCGTCGCTCACGTCATAGTCGGCGCCCAGGAGTCCCCCCGGCACCTTCTTCGCCTCGATAAAATCGTCGCCGCCACCACCGCGGTGATGGCCCACGGCCAGTTCGCTGCACATCCACTGGATCAGGCGATTCAGGTCCGCGCGGCTCGACAGCTCGGGCAGGAACACGGCGTACTTGTCGCGCATGGCTTTCCAGTCCACGCCATGCATGCCAGGGTCATAAAAATAATCGCGGTTGATGCGCCACACTTCATTGAAAATCTGCGTCCATTCGGCGCGCGGATCGGCTTTTACTTCGATGGCGTCGACCTTGATCTTGCCCTCGCCCGGCGCCAGCAGCTTGCCCGTGCTTGACCCCATGGCCCAGTTGTCCTTCTGGCGGTACAGCAGCTTCTTGCCGTCGGCCGACACTTCGAAATCATCGGCTTCCGCCACCACGGTTTCCGCCTTGCGCTCCTTCAGATCGAAGCGCTGCACGGCCTTCTTGCCGTCGCTTTCGCGCAGCAAAAAGATCTGCCCCGCGGCGCCGGCGGCCAGGCTGGAAAACTGCGCGGCCGGCAGCGGCAAGTCGACGATGCGCGTGGCGATGCCGTCGAAGTCGATGCTGATCGGCGCCACCGGTGCGACTACCACTTTCGGATCGTCGCGGCCCGTCTTCGGATCGATCTTCGGTTCAGTCTTCGGCTCCGCTTCCGCCTTCGCCGTGTCTTTTTTGGCGTCCGCGCTGGCGACCTTTTCCTCGTCGCTCTCCTTGATCAGGGGCGACGGCAAGTCGCGCCGCAACACGGCCATCCACACGGTGCGCGTCACCAGGTTGTCTTCGTTCTGCTGCGAAAACCAGTTGTTGCTGGGCCCCGCATTCGTCGAAGCGAAGAAGTACAGGTACTTGCCGCTCTTGTCGAACACAGGTTCGGCCACGTCGGACAGGCCATCGGTCACCGGCATCGACTTGTTCTGCTCGACGGAATAGATGTAGGCGCTGCGCGTGTAGGTGGGCGAATTGAGCGTGTAGGCCAGCCAGCGCGAATCGGGCGCCCACGCGGCGCGCATGCTCTTGTCGACGCCATACATCGGCTCCGTGGCGACCTTCTGCACCTTGCCCGTGCCGACGTCGATCACGTACATGCTCCAGCCATTGTCGGCAAACGCGATCTTCCTGCTGTCGGGCGACCAGACGGCGTTGTCATAGAAGCCGCTGCCATTGAGCTTGAACTTGCGCACGGCGCCCTTGCCATCCTGCGCCCGCACATGCAGTTCATATTCGCCCGACTCGTCCGAGAAATATGCGACCGAGCGGCCATCGGGCGACCAGATCGGCGTGCGCTCGTGGGCGCCGGCCGTCTGCGTCAGGTTGCGCACGTCGCCCTTGTCGGCGGGGATGGTGACGATCTCGCCCCGGTACTCGAAGGCGATGCGCGCACCGGACGGCGAGATCGACGCGTCGCGGATGTATTTCGCGTTCTTGACCCAGCGTGGGCGCGTCTGTCCCAAGTCGCTGGCCACGCCGATGGTCAGCTTGTGCGCCTGGCCGCTCGCCAAGTCCAGGCTATGCAGATAGCCGGCCTGCTCGTAGACGATGGTGCCGTTCGCGGCCGACGCGTTGAGCACGGGGAAATCCGCATGCCGCGTCAGCTGGCGCACGGCCTTGGTTTTCACGTCGTAGGCAAACAGGTTGAATTCGCCATTGCGGTCGGAGCGGAAGTACACGGTATCGCCTATCCACATCGGGTCGACGTCGTTCGAGCGCGTCGGCTGCTGCGGGATTTTTTCAATCGACTTGTCACTGGACGAGAAGAGCCACAACCAGGAATTGGTGCCGCCCCGGTAGCGCTTCCACTGCTTGAAGGCGGGCGCCAGCGGGTTGTACGCGATGCGCTTGCCATCAGGCGAATACGTGGCGCGCGAGGCATTCGGAATTTCCAGCTGGGTTTCCACGCCGCCCGCCACCGGCACCGTAAACAGCTTCTGGAAGCGGTTGTTGAAGGCGGCGCGGGGCGAAGTGAACATCACGGCCTGGCCATCGGGCGTGAACGACTGCGCCAGGTCCGCGCCCGGGTGGAAGGTCAGGCGGCGCGGCACGCCGCCCGCCGCCGCGATCACGTACACATCGACATTGCCGTCGATATTCGCGCTATACGCGATCTGGCTGCCGTCGGGCGAGAACACGGGATTCGATTTGTCGCCCAGGTCCGACGTCAGGCGCCGCGCGCCGCCGCCGTCGAGGTTCGACAGCCACAGGTCGCCCGCATAAATGAAGGCGATGTGGCGGCTGGAGACGGCCGGCTCGCTCAGCATGCGGGTGTCTTGCGTATTGGGCAGGGCCAGGGCCGGGTGGCTCAGCAGCAGTGCGCTGGCGGCCGCGATGGCGGTCAGGATGCGTGTCTTTTTCAATCGATGTCTCGCTTATGAAGTCAACAGAACAGAGAAAAAACAGGAAGGTCCGCGGCCGAATGCAAATTATCAAGGAATCAATGTTGCATTAGACCAAATAGAACTATACACCCGGCAGCCGCGCGGAACACGGTAAAATACGGCACTTATTTCGCGCGCCGCCAGCCCTTCCCGGCGGCCCGCACACCTACTCAAAGCGCCCCCATGTCTGAAAAATTCCTGTATTCCCTCGCCCGCCCGCTGCTGTTTTCGATGGATGCCGAAGCGGCCCACCATCTGACCCTGCCCGCCCTGAAACGCGCCAGCGCGCTGGGCCTGACGAAGCTGGCCGGCAAGCCGGCGCTTGATCCGCGCACGGTGATGGGCATCACCTTCCCCAATCCCGTCGGCCTGGCCGCCGGCCTGGACAAGGATGGCGCCTACATCGACGCGCTGGCCGACCTGGGTTTCGGTTCGATCGAAGTGGGCACCGTCACGCCGCGCGCGCAGGCGGGCAATCCGAAACCGCGCATGTTCCGCCTGCCGCAGGCGCAGGGCATCATCAACCGCATGGGTTTCAATAATGGCGGCGTGGACGCCTTCGTGGCCAATGTGCAGGCGTCGAAGTTTTACCAGGAGCGCGCCGGCGTGCTGGGCCTGAACATCGGCAAGAACGCCGACACGCCCATCGAACGGGCGGCCGACGATTACCTGCTGTGCCTGGAAAAAGTCTACCCGTATGCCAGCTATGTGACGGTAAACATCTCGTCGCCGAACACCAAGAATTTGCGCCAGCTGCAGGGCGCGTCCGAACTCGACGCCCTGCTGTCGCAACTGAAGGATGCCCAGGCGCGCCTGGCGGACAAGCACAAGCGCTACGTGCCGCTGGCCCTGAAAATCGCACCGGACATGGATGGCGAGCAGGTGAAAAGCATCGCCGGGTCGCTCACGCGCCACCAGATCGACGGCGTCATCGCCACCAACACGACCCTGTCGCGCAGCGCCGTCGAAGGCATGCCGCACGGCGCCGAAGCGGGCGGCCTGTCGGGCGCGCCCGTGTTTGAGCTGTCGAACAATGTCATCCGCTTGCTGAAGGCGGAACTGGGCGACGCGCTGCCCATCATCGGCGTGGGCGGCATCATGCAGGGCAAGGATGCTTTGGCCAAGTTCGAGGCGGGCGCGCAGCTGGTGCAGCTGTACAGCGGCCTGATTTACGCGGGCCCCGCCCTGATCAAGGATTGCGCGCGCGCGCTGCGCGGCAAACAGGCGAAATGATCGCCAAGGTCAATCTGGGCGCCAGCAGCCTGGAAGTGAGCACGATCTGCCTGGGCACGATGACATTCGGCGAACAGAATAGCGAAGCCGAAGCGCACAGCCAGCTCGATTACGCGCTGGAACGTGGCATCAACTTTATCGATACGGCCGAGATGTATCCGGTGATGGCCAGCGCGCAAACGCAGGGCAGCACGGAGCGCTACATCGGCAGCTGGCTGAAAAAAAGCGGCAAGCGCAGCCAGATCGTCCTGGCCAGCAAGGTGGCCGGGCCGAACTCGCGCATGCACTGGATACGCAATGGCAAGACGGACCACGACGCGGCGAACATCCGCGCCGCCGTCGAGGACAGCCTGCGCCGGCTGCAGACGGAGCACATCGACCTGTACCAATTGCACTGGCCCAGCCGCAATCTGCCCATCTTCGGCGCCAGCGTGTATAACCCGCGCAAGGAACACGCGTCGGTCGCCATCGACGAGACGCTGGCCGTGCTGGGCAAGCTGATCGAGGAAGGCAAGATCGGCCACATCGGCGTATCGAACGAGTCGTCGTGGGGCGTGTGCGAATACATCAAGCAGGCCGAACTGAAAGGCTTGCCGCGCATCGTTTCGATCCAGAACCTGTACAACCTGACGGCGCGTCATTTCGAAACGAGCCTGCTCGACGAAACCTGCCACCGCGAGAACGTCGGCTTGCTGGCCTACAGCCCGCTGGCGTTCGGCCAGCTGACGGCGAAATACCTCGACGATCCGCAGGCCCAGGGGCGCCTGACGCGTTTTCCGGCCGGCTGGAGCCCGCGCTACGTGCGCCCCGCCACCATAGCGGCGGCCGGCCAGTATGCGGCGCTGGCCCGCGCGCACGGCTTGACGCCGGCGCAGCTGGCGCTGGCCTGGTGCTACTCGCGCTGGTTCGTCGCCTCGACCATCATCGGCGCCACCAGCGTGGCGCAGTTGCAGCAAAATATCGATGCGCATGACATCGAATTGTCGCCGGAACTGGTGGCGGCCGTCGACGCCATCCACGCCAACTTGCCCAATCCGGGGCAGTAAGCCCCGCCGCCTGGCGGCGCGTGCCGCCGCCAGGCTCCCCCACTCATCACAGATAGTCGTATTTATACAACAGCTGGCAATTTACTGCTGTGCAGCATTGCGGCCTTGCCGTGCCCGGTCGTATGCTGGAAACGAGGCCATATGCGCTACGCGCGCCATGTTGACGTCTTTCAGATATTTATTGCATATCGATAGACAGAACGATTCGTAAGCACGCCGCGTGCCCACTGTTAATCTGATTGCATCACCGGACCGCCATGGTCCGCGCAACCACAACCGAAGAGATATCGTCGATGAGTTCAAGCAACGCCCGCTCCCAGCTTCCCGCCCTCCCCGTAAAAACCGTGATCGCCGCCAGCCTGGTCGCCTGCTTCAGCCTGCCGATGCATGTGCAAGCGCAGCAAGAGCTGCCGGCCGAAGGCGAATTGCAATCGGTGGTCGTCACCGGCACCTTCGCCAAGAACCGCCGCACCATCGATTCCGAATCGCCGATCGACATCCTCACTTCGCGCGACCTGCAAAGCACGGGTTCGGGCGAACTGGCCACCGTGCTGGCGCGCCTGCTGCCATCGCTGAACTTTGCCCGTGCCACGGGCGCCGACGCCAGCGACGCCGTGCGTCCGGCCCAGTTGCGCGGCCTGTCGCCCGACCAGACCCTGGTGCTGGTGAACGGCAAGCGCCGCTATACCTCGGCCGTCGTCAACGTCAACGGCTCGCTGGGCCGCGGCTCGGCGCCCGTCGACCTGAACGCCATTCCCCTGGCCGCCATCGACCACGTGGAAGTGCTGCGCGACGGCGCGGCGGCCCAGTACGGTTCCGACGCGATTGCCGGCGTGATCAACATCATCCTGAAAAAAGGCGCGGCCGGCGGCGATGTCGAAGTGGGTTATGGCCAGACGCAGGAACGCGACGGCAAGCAAAAATCCATCAAGGGTTCGGCCGGCTTCGCCCTGGGCGACGACGGCTGGGTGCGCGTCTCGGCCGAAGTGGCGGAACGCGACCCGACCAACCGCGCCGGCGCCGATTTCCGCAACCCGCTGGAACCGCGCTACGGCAAGGTCAACCAGCGCTATGGCGACCCGGAAAGCAAGCCGGCGACGATTTTCCTCAACAGCGAATACCACATCAGCGACAACCTCGACTGGTATGCCTTCGGCAACTACGGCAAGCGCGACACGTCGGCCGCCGCCACCTGGCGCACGGCGCTGATCACGGACCCGAATAATTCGAAGCAGTTCGTCCAGCGCACGCCGCTCTTCCCGGAAGGCTTTTTGCCATTGCAAAACAGCACCCTGACGGACCAGTCCCTGGTGACTGGCTTGCGCGGCGAGACGGCCGGCTGGCGCTGGGATGCCAGCCTGAACTACGGCAGCAACAAGTTCGAACTGGACCTGGACAACACGGTCAACCAGTCGCTGGGCGCCAACAGCCCCACGCATTTCTATGCAGGCTCGCTGAAAAACGAACAGACCGTCTTCAACCTCGATGCGGCGCGCGAATTTCCTGTCTCTTTCTTTACGGGCCCCCTGACGGTCGCCGTCGGCGCCGAAGCGCGCCATGAAAAATACAGCATCGGCGCTGGCGACGAAGCGTCGTACACGGGCGGCGGCTCGCAAGGCTTTGCCGGCTTCCGTCCCGCCAACGCCGGCAGCCACTCGCGCCACAACGAGTCGATCTATGTGAACCTGGAAGCGGAAGCGACGAAGAAACTGTCGGGCGGCGTGGCCCTGCGCCATGAGCGCTACAGCGATTTCGGCAGCACCACCTCGGCCAAGGGTTCCGCGCGCTATGCGTTCACGGACGCCCTGTCCCTGCGCGGTACCGTGTCGAGCGGCTTCCGCGCGCCATCCTTGGCGCAGCAGTACTACACCATCACCACGACCAACTTCCAGGTCGTCAACGGCATCAACACACCGATCGAGACGGGTACCTTCGCCGTCAACACGCCGCAGGCACGCGCCCTCGGTGCACAGGATCTGAAACCGGAAAAGGCCCGCAACTACAGCCTGGGCCTGCAGTTCCAGCCTAACCGCAACTTCACGACGACAGTAGACGCCTACCGCATCGACATCGACAACCGCATCCTGTTCTCGGCCAATCTGGTCCTCAACAATGCCTTGAAAAGTATCCTGGCCGCGCAAGGCACGCCTGTGGGCTCGGGACGCTACTTCACCAACGCCGTCGATACGCGCACGGAAGGCGTGGACATCGTCAGCACCTACCGCATCGACCTGCAGGACAAGGACCGCCTCGATCTCACCGTGGCCTACAACCACAACAAGAGCACGGTACGGAAAATCGCCGATAATCCGGCCATCCTGACGGCCAACAACCTGAAACTGATCGACCGCCAGAGCATCGACCGCATCACGGTGGCCTCGCCGAAGGACAAGTTCAGCCTGGCCGCCGACTATGGCTTCGGCATCTGGAATGCGCACGGCGTCGTGACGCGCTACGGCAGCTTCACCGTGCCGCAGAACGACGTCAAGCTGGACCAGACGTACGACCCGCAATGGGTGCTGGACGTGTCCGGTTCCGTGAAACTGGGCAAGAACTGGCGCCTCGTGGCCGGCATCGACAACGTGACCAACCGCTACCCGGCGCAAGTGACGAGCGCGGGCAACCTGAACGTCAACGGCACCCAGCCCTACAGCATCTTCGCGCCGAACGGTTTCAACGGCCGCTACTACTACGCCAAGGCTGGCTATAGCTGGTAAATAGCGCTCTGCCATGCAAAAAGCCCGCGCATCTTCCGATGCGCGGGCTTTTTTTCATGTCTTGCGCCCGCAGGCGCTGCAGGCTCAGGCGCGGCGGCGGCGCGCGGCAAAACCGACCAGGCCCAGGCCCAGCAGCATCATGCCGTAGGTCGCTGGCTCAGGCACTGCCGAGACCGAGTTGAACGCGCGGAAATTGCTCAGGCCGCGCGGCAGGTTGCTCAGGCTGAAAACCGTATTGGCGGCCAGCGGCGTATCCCAGTGGAACAACAATTCGCCACGGCCATAATGCACGGCCAGGTAGTCAAAGCTGGAGTTGACGGTGAACGAACCGGATTTGCTGCTGGCTATGTCGCCCTGGGCGGCCAAGACCAGCGAACCGGCGCCGCTCGATGGCAGACCGAATTTGCTGCTGACCAAACTCTGGATGGCGGCCGCACTTTGCGCGCCGGATGGGTTGGCGCCGTCAAAGACCCAGACCGAGTCCGCTGCCACGCTGCCGTAGGTGACGGTCTTGCTGCCCACCGCGAAGCCGCTCATGGCGGGATCGGTGATTTCCACCCAGCTCGCAGCCTGGGCCAATGGCGCCAGGCAAGCCGAGACAGCAAGGCAGAGACCCAGTACGGCACGTTTAGTCATATTCATAGTTTCCCCTATTAATAAATTTCAAAAATTACAATGTTGTTTATATTTTTATTACATTTCCTTGCGATTGGACAAAAGATATCATTCAGGAAATCAAAATGCAATAAAAGAAACATCTTCAGCCATTGAAAATTTCAATCGGTCTCATGCATTGATTACATGAGCCCGCTTTGCGCAGTGCCATGCGTCGCACACCTGGGCCATGAAATGGGCGGGCCCGACTGAAGTGTTGTTAATTTACACAGGCGCAGGCGCCGTTCAGACAAGCCCGGCCGACGTTATCGCACGCCGTCTTGCGCCAGCGCAGACAAGCGCCATGCTTGCTGCCGGACGGCCCGTCGCCGCGCCCTATCATGCATGCTCCTGCCGACATCCATCACGGAGCACGCCATGCTGACTTTAAGCAAATTGAGTCCCTCCATCACCGACATGATCCGCTTCGACCATAGTCACGTGCTGCTGGCCTTTCACCAGTACACCACCAGCAAAAAGCCTGCCGTCAAAAAAGCGCTGGCCGAAACCATCTGCAGCGCGCTGGACATCCACGCGCAGCTGGAAGAGGAAATTTTCTATCCCCAGATGCGCCTGCTGGACGGCGACGCCACGGTACGCCAGAAAAGCGTGCCCGAGCACCAGGAAATGCGCCGCCTGATCGCCGAATTGCGCGCAACCGATGCGGCGACCACGCGTCATGACACCCTGTTGCTGGAAATGATGCGCGGCGTGCTGCACCATGTGGCCGATGAAGAAACCGTGCTGCTGCCGGAAGCCGAGACGCAGCTGACAGCAAGACGCTTGAGCGAGCTGGGCGCGCAGATGACACAGCGCCGCATGGCCCTGGTCAAGCCGCAAGCGGGCAAGATCGCCGCCAATACGCTGATCGGCTTTTCCAGCAGCACCACGGCCTGGGTCATGGGCGCGGCCGGCGTGCTGCTGGCGGCCAGGCTGTTTGCCCGCAAAACGGCCTGAGCCGACCTAGCGAGTAGCCAGGCCGGCGGGCAATCAGCTACCATGGGAGCTCTTCGACTCCGATGACGGACCACCATGCCCAGCTGGCACCTGGCCGACGCCGCCGAACTGGCGGCGCGCCATCCCTACACTTTTTATAAATCGCCGCCCGAGGCCATCGCCCAGGTGCGCCCCGGCGAGGTGGTCAAGCTGATCTTCGCCTTCCACAGCGACGACCCGCAAGCGCCAGGCGCCGAGCGCATGTGGGTGCTGATCGATACGGTCGAGCCGCATGGGCACTTCACCGGCAAGCTCGACAACATGCCCGGCTACATCGCCGATTTGCAGGCCAAAGACCCCATCGTCTTCGCGGCACGCCACATCATCAATACACAGCACGACGATGACGATAACCTCGTCAACCGCTACGCGGGCCTGTGCTTCGTGACGAAAAAAGTGCTGGAAGACGGCGCGCCCGTCGGCTATCTGTACCGCGAGGAACCGGACAACGACGACGACAGCGGCTGGCGCTTCACGGCCAACGACGAAAGCGACGACTACATGAACGACAGCGCCAACGTGGCCCTCGTGTCGCTGGGCGCCGTGCTCAGCGTGGACGACCGTTTCATCGGTCTGCTCGACTCTCCGGCCGGGTCGGCCTATGCCTTCGATCACAACACGCAACAATTCATGGCAGTTGACGAATGACAACAGATGAACTGAAGCAATTTTGCGCGGCCCTGCCCGGCGCGCAAGCCGTGCTGTATGGCCCGCCGTCGAACATCCTCGTGTGTGAAGTGAGCGGCAAGAAATTTGCCTATTTCAAGACCAGCGCACCGGAACAGTGGCGCTTCAGCCTGCGCGTCAGCGCCGAGCGCTTTATCGAACTGACGGACATGCCCGGCGTCAAACCGGCCCGCTACATGGGCCGCTTTCACTGGGTGACCATCGTCGACGTGGCGCGCTTCCCCGCCGATTACCTGGCGGAACTGGTACGCGATAGCTACGCGCGCGCCGTGGCCAGCCTGACGCGCGCGCAAAGGGCGGCCATCGCCTAGAGGGCTTCCTCGCCCGCCATGGCGCGGTCGATGTCTTCGCGCGTCAGGTCCGGCGCCAGTTGCAGGATGAACTCGTAGGCGTAGGCGCGCAGGTAGGCGCCGCGGCGCACGGCCAGGCGCGTCGTGTTGGTGGCAAACAGATGCGACGCTTCCACGGCCCTTAAACCCTTGTCGCGGCCATGATCGAAGGCCATCGAAGCGACGATGCCCACGCCCAGGCCCAGCGCCACGTACTGCTTGATGACGTCCGAATCCATGGCCGTCAAAATGATGTCGGTCGTCACGCCCGCCTTGGCGAACGCATCATCGATATGGCCGCGTCCCGTGAACCCCTTGTCGTAGGTAATCAACGGATATTTCGCCAGGTCTTCCAGGCGGATCGGCGAGTGCTCGAGCAGCGGGTGGCCGTCCGGCACGACGATCAGATGGCTCCAGCGGTAGCACGGGAACGACACGAGGTCGGGGAACTGGCTCAAGCCTTCCGTGGCGATGCCGATATCGGTCTTGCCCGACAACACCCATTCCGCGATATGCTCGGGCGCGCTTTGCTGCAGCGCGATGCGCACCTCGGGGAAGGCGGCGCGGAAGCCCTGCACCACTTTCGGCAGCGCATAGCGCGCCTGCGTGTGCGTGGCCGCCACGGATAACGTCCCGCTGGTCTGGCCGCTGTATTCGAGACTGGCCTGCTGCAGGTTTTCCGCCTCGATCAACAGGCGGTCGACGATCTTCAGGATGCCCTTGCCCGGCTCGGTCAAGCCCGTCAAACGCTTGCCGTTGCGCTCGAAAATCACCACGCCCAGCTCGTCCTCGAGTTCGCGGATTTGCCGGCTCACGCCCGGCTGTGACGTGAACAGGGCGTTGGCCACTTCCGTCAGGTTATAGCCGCGGCGGGCCGCTTCGCGGATCGAACGCAGTTGTTGAAAATTCATAGTGTTCCAGCCTCTCAGGTTCTTGTCGGTTCAACGAACACGTGTAATCGTTTCGGGCGGACAACTAACGTCTCCCCTTCCTTCAGCTGCAGATGGGTAAAACGCTCGTTCGACATCACTGCTTCGATCAGCTCGCTGTTATCGACGCGCTGCAAGTCCAGCTGGGCCAGCGGGCCGATCGCATGCGCGCGGCTCAGCTTGACGACGATGCCTTCCGCGCCCTGCGTGTAGCGGTCGATTTCCAGGTCGTGCGGCCGCACATAGGCCGTGCCCTTGCTGTCGCTCACGCCCGCATAATCGGGGACCTCGAAGCTGGCGTCGCCGGTCGCCATCACGCCGTCATGCACGCGGCCGTGGAACAGGTTGACGTTGCCGAGGAAGCCGTAGACGAACGGGGACGCCGGGTGGTTGTAGACTTGCTCCGGGGAACCCAGCTGCTCGACGGTGCCCTTATTCATCAGCACGACCTGGTCGGCCACTTCCAGCGCCTCTTCCTGGTCATGCGTGACGAAAATGCTGGTCACGTGCAGATCGTCATGCAGACGACGCAGCCAGCGGCGCAATTCCTTGCGCACCTTGGCATCGAGAGCGCCGAACGGTTCATCGAGCAGCAGCACGCGCGGCTCGACGGCCAGGGCGCGCGCCAGGGCGATACGCTGGCGCTGGCCGCCCGACAGTTGCGGCGGATAGCGGTCGGCCAGCCAGTCCAGCTGCACCAGTTCCAGCAAATCTTTCACTTTACGGCGGATCTGGTCTTCCGACGGCCGTTCGCTGCGCGACTTCACGCGCAAGCCGAAGGCCACGTTTTCGAATACCGTCATGTGCTTGAACAGCGCATAGTGCTGAAAGACGAAACCGACTTGCCGCTCGCGCACGTGGCGGTTCGACGCATCTTCCGCGTCCAGCAGCACTTGCCCGCTGTCCGGATGTTCGAGGCCGGCAATGATGCGCAGCAAGGTGGTCTTGCCGCAACCGGACGGACCCAGCAGGGCCGTCAATTCGCCGGCGGGAAAGTCCAGCGAGATATTGTCGAGGGCGACGAAATCGCCGAAGCGCTTGTGGATGTTGTTAACTGCGATGGTCATATCAGTGCTCCGTAGAACGTAAGGCGGAATCGTCGGCGTCGCTCTCGTTCAAACGCCACTCAATGAAAGCTTTCAAGGCCAGGGTCACCAGGGCCAGCAGGGCCAGCAGGGAGGCGACGGCAAATGCGGCGGCGAAGTTGTACTCGTTGTACAGAATCTCCACCTGCAGCGGCATGGTGTTCGTTTCGCCGCGGATATGGCCGGAGACCACGGACACGGCGCCGAACTCGCCCATGGCGCGGGCGTTACACAGGATCACGCCATACAGCAGACCCCACTTGATGTTCGGCAAGGTGACTCGGCGGAAAGTGTTCCAGCCCGACGCGCCCAGCACGATGGCGGCCTCTTCCTCTTCGCTGCCTTGCGACTGCATCAGCGGGATCAGTTCACGCGCCACAAACGGGAAGGTGATGAAGATGGTGGCCAGCACGATGCCGGGCACGGCAAACAGAATCTTGATGTCGTGCGCCTGCAGCCACGGGCCGAACCAGCCCTGGGCGCCAAACATCAGCACGTAGATCAGACCGGAAATGACGGGCGAGACGGAAAACGGCAAGTCGATCAGGGTCAGCAAGATGCTCTTGCCGCGGAATTCGAACTTGGCGATGCACCAGGAAGCGGCCACGCCGAACACCAGGTTCAGCGGCACGGCGATGGCGGCCGTGATCAGGGTCAATTTAATCGCGGAAATCGCGTCCGGATCGATGATGGCGGCGATATACGCTTCCCAGCCCTTCTTGAACGCTTCCGCAAACACGGCCACCAGGGGCACGATGAGGAACGCCGTCAGGAACAGCAAGGCGATGGTGATCAAGACCGTGCGCACCCACAATGGTTCCAGCACGACGGGCCCGACATTCGGCTCGAAGCGCCGCGCTGTCGGCAGCGCCTTGTCCACGCCAGCGGCGGCAATCGTATTCGTACTCATGATTTCTTCGCCTTTCCGCGCGCCCATGCTTGCAGCAGGTTAATCGTCAACAACAGCAGGAAAGACACCACCAGCATCACCACGGCGATGGCCGTGGCGCCTGCGTAATCGTATTGTTCCAGCTTGGTAATAATGAACAGCGGCGTGATTTCCGACACCATCGGCATATTGCCGGCGATAAAGATTACGGAACCGTACTCGCCCGTGGCGCGGGCAAAGGCCAGCGCAAAGCCCGTCAGCAGCGAAGGGAAAATCGTGGGGAAGATGACGCGGATAAACGTTTGCAATGAACTGGCGCCCAGGCTGGCGGCCGCTTCTTCCAGTTCCTTTTCCGCGTCTTCCAGCACCGGCTGCACGGTGCGCACGACGAAGGGCAGGCCGATGAAGGTCAGCGCCACCACCACGCCCAGCGGCGTGAACGCCACCTTGATGCCCAGCACGCCTTCGATGAACTGGCCGAACCAGCCATTCGACGAATACAGGGCCGTCAGGGTGATGCCGGCCACGGCCGTCGGCAAGGCGAACGGCAAGTCGACCAGCGCGTCGATGATGCGCTTGCCGGGAAACTTATAGCGCACCAGCACCCAGGCCAGGATGCCGCCAAACACCACGTTCAACAGGGCCGCGATCAGCGAAGCGCCAAACGTCAGGCGGTAGGACGCCATCACGCGGTCGGACGTGACGGCGCTGAAGAAGGCGTCCCACGTCATGGTGAAGGTCTTCAGGAACACCGACGACAGCGGGATGAGAACGATCAGGGCCAGGTAAAAGAGCGTGAAGCCCAGTGACAGCTTAAACCCCGGCATGACCCGAAACGGCGCTCCGCGCGCCTTGAGCGGTGCTGCTGATGCTGCAGACATAGAAACCCCTTCTTATTACATTTTTGAGTTATAGGGCGCAATAATCACATGCAACCGTTATAAAAAGAACTAACCATTTCTCATTTGCTTAGATGGATTTTGCATACCTGCTGGCCGTATCTACGGATGAAAAAAAACGCACCGGACAGGTGCGTTTTTATGAAAGCTGAAACGTTTATTTATTGGGCTGCGGCGTCAGACGAAGATAAGGTTTCGCGGCCGTAAAGCCCTTCGGATACTTCTGCTTGATCACGTCCGGGTCTTGCACGGTCAATGGAATGATGACGTCGTCGCCGTCTTTCCAGTTGCCTGGCGTGGCCACCGTATAGCCGTCCGTCAGTTGCAAAGCGTCGATGACGCGCAGGATTTCATTGAAGTTGCGGCCCGTGCTCAGAGGGTACGTGAGGATCAGCCGCACCTTTTTGTTCGGGTCGATGATGAAGACGGAGCGCACGGTGGCCGTGACGGATTGCTCCGGATGGATCATGTCGTACAGCACTGACACTTTCTTGTCGACATCGGCGATGATGGGGAAGCCCACGACCGTGTTTTGCGTCTCTTCGATATCCTTGATCCAGCTCTTGTGCGACTCGGCCGCGTCCACGGACAGGGCGATGGCCTTCACGTTGCGCTTGTCGAATTCCGGCTTGAGCTTGGCCGTCAAGCCCAGTTCCGTCGTGCACACGGGGGTAAAGTCGGCCGGGTGGGAAAACAGCACCACCCAGGAATTGCCCGCCCACTCGTGGAACTTGAGCGGGCCGATCGAGCTGTCTTGTTCAAAATCAGGGGCGACATCGCCCAGGCGTAAAGTCATCGTGATCTCCTTGAGAGGTTGTGTGGCGGGATGTTCGTCGTATCAGGCTGCCTGACGGTGGCGCTTGTCGCTTTGCGCCAGGTCAAACAGCGTTTGCAGTTGCGCCTGGCCATAGACCCAGTCGCCAAGGCGCGACTCGGCGTTGATATGGCCCAGCGCACCGCCATCAATATACTTGCAATTCCAGCGCCGTGCCCACTGCGCCGCGTGTTCGGCCGTCATCCACGGATCGGTCTGGCTGGCGATCAGGATGCTGGGGCAAGGCAGCCGCTTTTGCGGCAATGCCTTCGCCACGCCAAACTTGTCGGGATCGGCCGGCCCCACCAGCAGCACGCCGGCCACGCCCTGCGGGTCGCGGGCCAGGCTGTGCGCCGTCGTCAGGCAGCCGAAGCTGTGGGCGACGATCAGGGTGGGCCGCGCATCCTGCCGCCGCACCTGGTCCAGGCGCGCCGACCAGCTGGCCAGATCGGGCGCGTTCCAGTCGTCCTGCTCGACCCGCTCGAATTGCGGATACAGGCGCTGCCAGCGGCTCTGCCAATGCTCGGGACCGCTGTTATGCAAGCCCGGCACGATCAGTACCCGGTAATCGGAAAAGCTGCGCAGCGCCATGCTGTGTCCTTTTAGTAACGATCTGGCCATCGTGCCATCCGGTATTACTTAGGCTGGTAGATCTGGTCGAAGATGCCGCCGTCGGCAAAGTGCGCCTTCTGTGCGGCCGTCCAGCCGCCCGCCACTTGCTCGATGGTGAACAGCTTGACTTTGGCGAACTGCGACGCGTATTTCTTCGCCGCCTTGTCCGTTGCCGGACGGTAGTAATTCTTCGCGATGATGTCTTGCGCCTCGTCCGTGTACAGGTAGTTCAGGTAAGCCTCGGCCACCTTGCGCGTGCCATGCTTGTCAGCAAACTTGTCGACGACGGCGACGGGCGGCTCGGCCAGGATGCTGACGGACGGCGTGACGATGTCGAACTTGGTCGGGCCCAGTTCCTTGACGGCCAGATAGGCCTCGTTTTCCCAGGCGATCAGCACGTCGCCGATGCCGCGCTCGACAAAAGTGGTGGTGGCGCCGCGCGCGCCGGAATCGAGCACGGGCACGTTTTTATACAGCTTGCCGAGGAAATCCTTGGCCTTCGCCTCGTTGCCGCCCGGCTGGCGCAGCGCATAACCCCACGCGGCCAGATGGTTCCAGCGGGCGCCGCCCGAGGTTTTCGGATTCGGCGTGATGACGGAGACGCCCGGCTTGATCAGGTCGTTCCAATCCTTGATGCCTTTCGGGTTGCCCTTGCGCACCAGGAAGACGATGGTCGAGGTGTACGGCGAGCTGTTGTGCGCCAAACGCTTTTGCCAGTCGGCGGCCAGCAGCTTGTGCTCGGCCAGCGCGTCGATGTCGTAGGCCAGGGCCAACGTCACCACGTCCGCTTCCAGGCCGTCGATGACGGCGCGCGCCTGCTTGCCGGAACCGCCATGCGATTGCTTGATCTTGACGTTGTCGCCCGTCTTGCCTTTCCACTCCTTGGCAAATGCCGTATTCACATCCTGGTACAGCTCGCGCGTCGGGTCGTACGACACGTTGAGCAGGGTGATATCGGCAGCCTGCGCCGTTTGCAGAATGGCAAACGCGCTGATGGCGGCGGCAATGATGATTTTTTTCGACAGCATCTCAGATCCCCGTATGGTTGAACTTGCAGAGCCACCAGATTACGGCGCCATGGCCGCAAAGAGAACGAAGCGTTTCGCCGTTTGATATGCGTTTTTCACATATGGACGGCGCGCAATGGGGATTTAGCAGTTAATAAAAACGGTTAAATAAAATGACGGCCCAGGTGGCGAAGGCCAGGATGCAGGTCAGCAGCACGGCGGCGCTGCCAAAGTCCTTAGCGTTTTTCGACAGCGGATGGCGTTCGAGCGAAATGCGGTCGACCACGGCTTCAATTGCCGAATTGATCAGTTCGACGATCAGCACCAGCAGCAGCACGCCGATCAGCACCAGTTTTTCAAACGCGGAGATGCGCAGCAGCAAGGCGATCAGCGTGCCGGCGACGAACAGGCCC
The DNA here is from genome assembly GCF_020858035.1 of Janthinobacterium sp. EB271-G4-3-2. Lineage (NCBI taxonomy): Bacteria > Pseudomonadati > Pseudomonadota > Betaproteobacteria > Burkholderiales > Oxalobacteraceae > Janthinobacterium > Janthinobacterium sp. EB271-G4-3-2. The sequence goes on from NZ_JACYMG010000003.1 coordinate 448,435, forward strand.
AGTTCCTGGCGGAACGCGTGTTCATGGCGCCAGGCCGCTTTCAAGCCATCGAGCGAGTAGAAAAAGGCGGAGAAAATCCGTTTCAAGCCGCTTTTGCTCTTGAATTCATTGACAGGTTGCATAGTTTTCCATGGTTCAAAGTACATGCTATCCACGCATTATGACGGGCACAATAGGGATTGTGACAATTTATTCGCTATCTATCTCGGAACATTTCACTATTTTTTCACATCATGGTATAAAGAAGGATGAATACTGCATTGCACCAAATCCATCATGAAAATTGAACCGGTCGCTGCCCCGAAGACGACGATCCAGGTGATCGAACGCATGGTCGCCCTGCTCGATGCCCTGGCCAAATATTCCGACCCGGTCAGCCTGAAGGAATTGTCGAAAGTATCGGGCCTGCACCCCTCGACGGCGCACCGCATCCTCAACGACATGGTGCTGACGCGCTTTGTCGACCGCATCGAACCGGGCACGTACCGGCTGGGCATGCGCTTGCTGGAACTGGGCAATGTGGTGAAAAGCCGCCTCAGCGTGCGCGAAGCGGCGCTGGACTTCATGCGCCAGCTGCACAAGAAAACCCAGCAAACGATCAACCTGTCCGTGCGCCAGGGCGATGAGATCGTCTACATCGACCGCGCCTTTTCCGAGCGCTCGGGCATGCAGGTGGTGCGCGCCATCGGCGGCCGCGGCCCGCTGCACCTGACCTCGACCGGTAAACTGTTCCTCTCCGTGGACGAGCCGAAAGCCATCCGCGCGTATGCCACGCGCACGGGCTTGGCCGGACACAACAAAAATTCCATCACGGATCTGCAAAAGCTCGAGCGCGAACTGAGCCTGGTGCGCGAGCGCGGCTATGCGCGCGACAATGAAGAGCTGGAACTGGGCGTGCGCTGCATGGCCGCCGGCATCCGCGACGATACGGGCAAGCTGATCGCCGGCCTGTCGATCTCGGCGCCAGCCGACCGCCTGCAGGACGAGTGGCTGGTGGACCTCGTCGAAACGGCGAACCAGATTTCAGTGACGCTGGGTTTTATGCCCCAAGACTAAACCACTGCCGCATAAAAATGCTCAGGGCAAGGCGCACTAACGAAGACCGTACGATGAGTACGGCGAGTTGGTGCAACGCCGCCATGGGCATTTTTAGCCGCCGGGCAGGCTCATGTTGGCAGGCTTGAGGGCCTCCAGCCACTTGCGCATGCGGCCCGCATCGGCCGTGCGCGACTGTTTTCCCTTGGAATCGAGGAAGACCATGATCACGGCCCGTCCTTCGATGACGGCCTGCATCATCAAGCAACGTCCCGCCTCATTGATGAAGCCCGTCTTTTGCAGGCCGATCTCCCAGCCCGGATTCGCCACCAGGTGATTCGTATTGCCAAACTGCATGGGTTGGCCACTGGCTTCGACGATGGCTTTCGGGTCCGTCGAGTACTCGCGCAGCAGCGGATGGCGGAAGGCGGCCATGGCCAGCTTGCCCAGGTCGCGCGCGCTGGCCACGTTCATTTTCGACAAGCCGCTGGAATCGACGTAATGCGTATCCATCATGCCCAGCTGGCGCGCCTTGCTGTTCATGGCGTCGACAAACGCCGACAAGCCGCCCGGATAATTGCGTCCCAGCGCCGAGGCGGCGCGGTTTTCCGAGCTCATCAAGGCGATGTGCAGCATATTCGCGCGCGTCAATTGCGAACCCACTTTCAGGCGCGAGCTGCTGAACTTGGCGCGGTCGACGTCCTCGTCCGTAATCGTCAGCAGTTCATCCATGTCCTGATGCGCTTCGACCACCACCAGGCCCGTCATCATTTTGGTGATGGAGGCGATGGGCAGGGCCACATTCGAATTCTTTTCAAACAGCACTTCCGAATTGGCCTGGTCCAGCACCAGCGCCACGCTCGACTTGAGGTCGAGCGGATCGCGCGTGAGGTTCAGGCCGGCCAGGTCGCCCATGGTCGGCATCGGTGCGGCCATGGGCACGGCCACGCTGCTGATTTTTTGATAGATGACCTTGCGTTTGCCGCGCACCATGACGACCCGGCGCACGGTCTTGTCGCGCGGCGCGGCCGTCGCGCTCTTGCGCAGCACGACTTTGACTTTCTTGGTGTTCTGTTTCTTGGAGGCTGAGGATTTGCCGTTCGCTTCCTTGGCGTGCACGGCCGCAGCCGGCGCCAGCGCAAACAGCAGGGAAGCCAGGATACCCAGCGCAAGTTTAAACTTAGCCATTCGATAATTCCCCGTGAAGCTGTTGCCTTATTGCAGTGTAGCGAAATGCAGAGTATTCGCAAGCCTATTTAACAGTTAGGACAGTATTTATTGCAGTACTGAAATACAAATCGTTAGCGATCAGCAAACAAGCTCATCCTTGACCGGTTATTTGCTGGTGCACATCGCGGGGATGTCTATTTGTCCATGAATTTAACAAAGCCGGCCAGCGGCTCGCGTTCCGTGCTCAGACGGTTCTCGACCTTGCCCGGGTCGGCATAGCCGAGGGCCATGCCGCACACCACCATTTCGCTGGCCGGCACGCCCAGCTCGTCGCGGATGATGTCATGGTAATGGATGAAAGCCGCTTGCGGGCACGTGTCGAGTCCCCGCGCGCGCGCCGCCAGCATGATATTTTGCAAGAACATGCCGTAGTCGAGCCAGGAACCCTGCTCCAGCACCCGTTCGATGGTAAAGATCAGTCCGACGGGCGCATCGAAAAACTGGAAATTGCGTCCATGCTGGGCCGCCATGCCGGCCGTGTCGCTCCGCTCCAGTCCCAGCAGCTGGTACAGGTCCAGGCCGATCTTGCGGCGGCGCTCGATGAACGGCGCCGTCCACTGGCGCGGGTAATAGGTATACGACGCCGTGCGCGCGGGCGCATCGGGCGCCTTCGGTGCGGCATAGACGTCGAGGATGCGGCGCGACAGCCGCGCGCGCGCCTCGCCCGACAGCACATACACTTTCCACGGCTGCATGTTGGCGCCCGAAGGCGCGCGCGCCGCCACTTCCAAGATGCGCGCGATATCGTCCTGCGCCACCGGCGTGGGCAAAAAAGCGCGGATGGAACGGCGCGACAGAATGACGGCGTCGACGGCTTGCTGCGCCGCCTGTGTTTCAAATGCTTGCTTGTTCACTGCCCTGCTCTCCCGCTATCTCTATTTCTTGACGACAAACACGACGCCGACCACGGCCACCAGCATGCCGGCGATGCCCAGCATATTGAACGCTTCGCCGAACATCAGCCAGGCCATCACGGCCGTCGTGGGCGGCGTCAGGTACAGCAAGCCCGTCACTTTCGTGGCGTCGCTGCGACGGATCAGGGCGAACAGCAGGAAGATGGCGCCGATGGACAGCACGAGTACCGACCACAGCAAGGCGCCGATGAAATTCGCCGTCCATTGCACATTGCTGAAATGCAGGTCCAGCCCTTCGTAATACAGGGCGAATGGCAAGACCACGACGATGGAGGCGGCAAACTGCACCACCGTGCCGGTGCGCAAGTCGAATTGCGGGCAGTGGCGTTTTTGGTACATGGTGCCGGCCGTCATCGACAGCAGCGCGAACACGCACAGCAGCACGCTTTCCACCGTCAGGCCCACGAGGTTGATCTTCGCATACACGACGAGGGCCACGCCCAGCAAGCCGAAGAACAGGCCCAGCCACTGGCGCGGGCGCACGGATTCGCCGATCAGCGGCGCGGCGCAGGCCGTCAGCACGGGCTGCATGCCCACGATCAGGGCGGACAGGCCGGCCGGCATGCCCAGCTTGATCGCGCACCAGACGCCGGCCAGGTAGCCGGCCTGCATCAAAATGCCGGCCACGGCGATCTGGCGGAACTGTCCCACGGGCCACGGTGCGCGCAACAGCAGCACGAGCGGCAGCAGGATCACCAGCACGCCCAGGAAGCGCAGCAGCAAAAAGGTCAGCGGGGGCGCGTACGGCAGGCCGAACTTGGCCACGATAAAACCTGTGCTCCATAACAACACGAAGAAGCCAGGCAAGGCCATCGGCGTCAGAGTGGTCAGGAAAGAGGCTTTGCCGCTGGCGCCAGCCGCGGCGGGAAGATTGGACATGGTATCAACTCGGAAACGGGATCGGCACCAGGTGCTGCGCCAGTGCGGGAGGCAAAGTCTAGCATGCTGCGCCGCGGTCGTCCCCGCAGCCGCTGGAAACGATAGTTTAGATATAAACCATTGACACCCAGAAATCAAATATTTCTCTTTAGAAACAATGACTTTTGATCCAAATCTATTCAATTGTTGCATCGCACAAGAATCGCTTGACTTCGTTTTTTTTCACCGTAGAATAGGGTTTGTTGCGTTGCACAATTCTTGTTCAGCTTGAAAAATTTAGATTCACCTGCTTTCCCAAACGGTACACGCAGCATCAAATTAACCAGATTTCGATTTTTTGGAGATTTATATGTTTTCAATTCCTGAGCAATTTTCGTCCGCTACCAAAGCCAACCTGGAAGCCCAATTCGCCCTGTTCACGTCGCTGACGGGCAAAGCCTTCGAAGGCATCGAAAAGATCGTCGAACTGAACCTGACCGCTGCCAAAGCGACTCTGGAAGAATCGACCGCCGCCGCCAAGCAATTGCTGTCGGCAAAAGATCCACAAGAATTCTTCTCGCTGAGCGCTGCTCAAGCCCAGCCTAGCGCCGAAAAAGCCATCGCTTACGGCCGTCACCTGGCTGCCATCACGTCGGGCACCCAAGCCGAGTTCAGCAAAGCTGCTGAAACGCAAATCGCTGAAACCAACCGCAAAGTCCTGTCCCTGGTGGAAGAAGTCACCAAGAACGCGCCAGCCGGTTCGGAAAATGCCGTCGCCATCCTGAAAAGCGCCATCGGCAACGCCAATGCAGGCTACGAGCAGTTCTCGAAAACCAGCAAGCAAGCCGTCGAAGCCATCGAAGCGAACCTGACCTCGGCCGTGAACCAGTTCACGCAAGCCGCTGAAAAAGTCGTGCCACGCGCTGCCGCCAAGTAATTCCTGCGCGACCGCTCCGGCGGTCCGCTGTACCAGCTCCTCCAGGCATCCATCCCGCACTTCCCCGACGGATGCCATTATGCCCCAGCCCAGCTGGGGCATTTTTTATGCACGGTTACTCTCCCAGATACGCCGCCTTCACGCGCGGATCGTCGAGCATGGCGGCCGCGTTGCCGCCCATGGTGACGAGGCCGGAATCCATCACATAGCCGCGGTGCGCCGCCTGCAGGGCCAAACGGGCATTCTGTTCGACCAGCAAGATCGTGATGCCTTCGGACGACACCTTGCGGATCACCTCGAAAATTTTCTCGACCATGATGGGCGACAGGCCCATCGACGGTTCGTCGAGCAGCAGCAGCGTCGGATGACTCATCAGCGCCCGCGCCATGGCCAGCATCTGCTGCTCGCCTCCAGACAAGGTGCCGGCCATCTGCGCCGCCCTTTCCTTGAGGCGCGGAAAGACGTCGAACCAGCGGGCGATATCGTCCTCGACACCCGCCTTGTCCGTGCGCGTGTAGGCGCCCATCATGAGGTTTTCGCGGATCGACATGCGGGTAAACACGCCCCGTCCTTCCGGCACCATGGCCAGCTTCCTTTCCACCAGGTGAAACGACTTCGTGCCCTTGAGCGACTCGCCCAGGTAGCTGATCGTGCCTTCGACCTTGCAGGCCGGCAAAGTGCCCGTGATGGCTTTCAAGGTCGTCGTCTTGCCGGCGCCGTTCGCGCCGATCAGGGCGATCAGCTCGCCTTCGTTGACTTCCAGGTCGATGCCTTTCACGGCCTTGATGCCGCCGTAGGCCACGTGCAGGCCCGATACCTTCAATACATTCTTGTGCAAGCCATCGTTACTCATGCGTGCGATCCTCCCAGATAAGCCTCGATGACGGCCGGGTTTTGTTGTATTTCGGCCGGCAAGCCTTCGGCGATGCGCTTGCCATATTCGAGCACCGTGATGCGGTCGCACAGTCCCATCATCAGTTTCACGTCGTGCTCGATCAGCAGCACGGTCTTGCCTTCAGCCTTGATTTTCACCAGCAACTCGCGCAGGGCCAGCTTTTCCGTCGCATTCATGCCGGCCGCCGGTTCGTCGAGGGCCAGTAGTTGCGGGTCCGTGGCCAGCGCGCGGGCGATTTCCAGGCGCCGCTGGTCGCCATACGACAAGAAGCGCGCCGTGCGGCTGGCGAACTGGGCGATGCCAACGAAGTCGAGCAGCTCCATGGCCCGCTTGCGGATGGACGCCTCTTCCTCGCGCGCCGCCTTGTGGCGGAAGATGGCGCCGAACACGCCTTGGTGCGAGCGCACATGGCGCCCCACCATGACGTTTTCCAGCGCCGTCATGTCGCCAAACAAACGGATGTTCTGGAAGGTGCGCGCAATGCCCGCCTTCGCCACCTTGTGCGGCGCGGATGGCGAATACGGCTTGCCGGCCAGCTCGAAAGTGCCCGTGTCGGGCTGGTACAGGCCGGTAATGACGTTAAAGAAGGTGGTCTTGCCGGCGCCGTTCGGGCCGATCAAGCCGTAGATCTGGCCTTGCCGGATGGTGATGCCCACGTCGGTGAGCGCCTGCAAGCCGCCAAAACGTTTATTCACGCCGGCAATATTGAGAATGATCTGTTCGCTCATGCTATCCCTCCCTTAAGCGGACACGACGCCGGTGGATTTATTGGGCTGGTCGACATCGTGGTCGGGCCGGTCTTCATGCTTCGGCGATGGCCACAAGCCGGCAGGACGGTTGAGCATGATCAAGACCATGGCCAGGCCGTACAGCAACTGGCGCAGCACTTCCGCCTCGATCACCACGTGGCCGAACAGCGCCTGCTGGGCCGGTTCCACCACGTGGCGCAGCACTTCGGGTATCGATGCAAGGATCACGCCGCCGAGGATCACGCCGGGGATGTGGCCGATGCCGCCCAGCACCACCATGGCCAGCACGGCGATCGATTCCGTCAAGGAAAACGATTCCGGCGAGACAAAGCCCTGGAAGGACGCAAACATGGCGCCGGCCACGCCGCCGAACGAGGCGCCCATGGAAAAGGCCAGCAGTTTGACGTTGCGCGTGTTGATGCCCATGGCCTTGGCGGCGATCTCGTCTTCGCGGATGGCGACCCAGGCGCGGCCCAGGCGCGAATGCTGGAGCCGCTTGGTGACAAACACGACGGCGATGCACAGGAAGAGGAACAAAAAGTAATAGGCGTTCACGGACGGCATGGAAAATCCGGCCACCGTCACGGTGCTGTTGGTGCCCGCCTCACCCGCCAGGTTGACGCCGAAGATGCGGATCGGGTCGATCAGATTGATGCCCTGCGGCCCGTTCGTGAAATTGATCGGGTCGTTCAAGTTGTTCATGAAGATGCGGATGATCTCGCCAAAGCCCAGGGTCACGATGGCCAGATAGTCGCCGCGCAACTTGAGCGTTGGCGCGCCCAGCAGGGCGCCGAACAGGCCGGCAACAAAAGCGGCCAGCGGCACGATGATCCAGATCGACAAATGGATGCCGTTTTCGCGAATTTCCGGCCCCATCAGCTGCACCAGGGTTTCGCCCAGCACAGGATATTGATTCACCACCGATTCGAGCAGAATGGCGAACTGGGGCGACGCCAGCAGGGCCGTCAGGTAGGCGCCCACGGCGTAGAAGGCGATATAGCCGAGGTCGAGCAGGCCGGCAAAGCCGACGACGATGTTCAAGCCCAGGGCCAGCATGATGTACAGCAAGGCCATGTCGATGATGCGTACCCACGAGTTACCGAACTGGGCGGCAAAAAACGGGAACACCATCAGCAGCGCGGCCAGGCCCAGCATGCCGGCGTAGGCCTTGGCCGGATTTTTCTTAGCGTCAAAATCGAGTAGTGCCATGATTTAATCTCCCAGTTTTACATCAGGCACGGTCGGCCACGCGTTCGCCCATGATGCCGGACGGGCGCAGGGTCAGCACGATGATCAGCACGACGAAGGCAAAGATATCCTGGTAGTGGCTGCCCAGGAAGCCGCCCGTGATGTCGCCGATATAGCCGGCGCCCAGGCTCTCGATAATGCCCAGCAAGATACCACCCAGCATGGCGCCGTAGATATTGCCGATGCCGCCCAACACGGCCGCGCAGAACGCCTTCAGGCCGGGGATGGCGCCCATGGAAAATTGAATGGAGGCATAGTTGGCGCCCCACATCACGCCGGCCACGGCCGCCAGCGCGGCGCCGATGGCAAAGGTGGCCACGATGACCTTGTCGGAATCAACGCCCATCAGGCCCGCCACGCGGGGGTTTTCCGCCGTGGCGCGCATGGCGCGGCCCATGCGGGTTTTTTCCACCAGCAACACCAATCCGCCCATCGACAGCGCGGCCAGGGCCAGCAGCAACACTTGCGTTTGCGAAATCACGGCGCCGCCTATGTTGATGGGGTCGGTCGACAGCAATTGCGGGAAGGGCAAGGGATTGCGCGTCCAGATCATCATGGCGAAGGTTTGCAGCAGGATGGAAACGCCGATGGCGGTAATCAGGGGGGCGAGGCGGGGGGCGTTGCGCAGGCGGCGGTAGGCGACCCGCTCGATGATGATGTTGACCAGAATACAGATGGGGATGGCGCCGAGGATGGCGGTGGCCAGTTTCAGATAGCCGGGCCAGTCGGGCACATAAATGCCCAGCAGCTTGAGAATGGTCAAGCCCACCATGGCCCCGATCATGAGCACGTCGCCGTGGGCGAAGTTGATCAGGTTCAGCACACCGTACACCATGGTGTAACCGAGGGCGACTAAGGCATACATGCTGCCCAACACCAAGCCGTTAATGATCTGCTGGATGAATGTATCCATGATTGCCCTATCAAATATGCATTTTTCGGGAACAACTTCCGCCAGAATAGGTCGCTGATACAAAAACGGCACCGGAGGAAGAATTCCTGCAGTGCCATCCCTGGACCGTTCTCACCAGCATGGTGCACGCACTGAAAACGGGCGTGACCTTGCTTAGTCATAACGACAACATATTCAAGCTTGAGGCAATCATAACGATCTTTTGCAAAAACTAAGCTTGGAATAAATCAATCATTTCCGAATTAAATTCGGTTTTGGGGTAACTCCTCATCGATACTCAGCAGCCGTACAGCCTCAGGCGACGTCGCGCTTGATGCCGTCGAGGCCTTTCGGCATCGGGAACGTGACGGCTTCCTGCACGCCATCGAGCGGACGCACGCTCTTCACGCCGCACTCTTTCAAGCGGTCGATGACGGCTTGCACCAGCACCTCGGGCGCCGAGGCGCCAGCCGTGACACCCACGCGCAGCTTGCCTTCCAGCCAGGCGGGATCGATCTGCGAGGCATTGTCGACCATGTAGGCGGGCGTGCCCATCTTGTCTGCCACTTCGCGCAGGCGGTTCGAATTCGAGCTGTTCGGGCTGCCCACGACGATTACCACTTCCACCAGCGGCGCCATGAATTTCACGGCTTCCTGGCGATTGGTGGTGGCGTAGCAGATGTCGCCTTTTTTCGGCTCGGCGATATTCGGATATTTCGCTTTCAAGGCCGCAATAATGTCGCTGGTGTCGTCAACTGACAACGTTGTTTGCGAAACATAGGCCAGGCTCTCCGGATTAGCGACCTGCAATTTCGCCACATCGTCGAGCGTTTCCACCAGATGCATGCCCATATCGGCCTGGCCCATCGTGCCTTCCACTTCGGGATGGCCATCGTGGCCGATCATGATGATCTCGCGGCCTTCGCGGCGCATCTTGCCCACTTCCATGTGCACCTTGGTGACGAGCGGGCAAGTGGCATCAAAAATGCTCAGGCCGCGCGATTCCGCCTCGGCGCGCACGGCTTTCGACACGCCATGGGCGGAAAACACGAGCGTATTGCCAGCAGGCACGTCATCGAGGTCGTCGATGAAGATGGCGCCCTTGTTGCGCAAGTCGGCCACCACATAGGCGTTATGGACGATTTCATGGCGCACGTAGATCGGCGCGCCAAATTGCTGCAAGGCGCGTTCGACGATTTCGATCGCCCGGTCGACGCCAGCGCAAAAACCGCGGGGCTGGGCCAGTAACAGTTCTTTATCCATCGCTATTCCTTTTTACAGCACCGAAATGAGCTTGACTTCAAAGCGCAGCGGCTGGCCGGCCAGCGGATGGTTGAAGTCGAACAGGGCCGAATCGTCGCGCATTTCGCGCAGCACGCCGGCAAAGCGGCCGCCGCCCGGCGCGGCGAAGTCGACCAGGTCGCCGATCTTGTAGTCGGCGCCCGGCACCGAGTTTTCGTCCAGGGTAGCGCGCGAGACGGACTGCACCAGCTCGGGATTGCGCTCGCCAAAGCCTTCTCCGGCCGCCAGCTCGAACGTCTGGTGCGTGCCTTCAGGCAAACCCAGCAGACGCTGCTCGAGGAATGGCGCCAGCTGGCCCTGTCCCAGCATCAAGGTCGCGGGATTTCCGCTGAAGGTAGTGACAATATCAGTACCGTCAACAGTAGCAAGACGATAATGCAGGGTGAGGTAAGCCGCTTCGGTGACGACTGCTGGTTGCTCGTTGGACATAGTAGTTTTCAAGTAACTGGTGCAAAACGATATTGTAAGCCACACTGGCCGCACCTGCCCCATGGCTTCGTCAAAGAAGACCGTACTGGGGCACGCGCCGGTGCCAAACAGGAGAACAGCATGGGCATCAAGGATTGGCCAGCCGGCGAACGGCCGCGCGAACGCCTGATCGAGGATGGCGCGCAGTCGCTGTCGGACGCGGAGTTGCTGGCCGTGTTCCTGCGCACGGGCGTGCGCGGCAAGAGCGCCGTGGAGCTGGCGCGCGATACGGTCGAGCACTTCGGCTCCTTGCGGGGCCTGTTTGGCGCCAGCCTCGTGAGCTTTTCCGCCGTGCACGGCATGGGCAGCGCCAAGTTCGCCCAGCTGCAAGCCGTGCTGGAACTGGCGCGGCGCGCCATCATCGAGGACTTGCAGGCGGGCCAGGCCCTCAATTCGCCGCACGCCGTCAAAGACTATCTGCGCCTGACCCTGGGCAACCTGGCGCATGAAGCGTTTCACGTGTTGTTTTTGGACGTCAAGAACCGCCTGATCACGACCCAGGAAATGTTTCGCGGGACCCTCACCCACACCAGCGTGTATCCGCGAGAAGTGGTCAAGCAGGCGCTGCTGCACAACGCGGCCAGCGTCATGCTCGCGCACAACCACCCGTCCGGCACACCGGAACCGAGCGAATCGGATTTATTGCTGACGCGCGCGCTGGCGCAAGCGTTGTCGCTGGTGGACGTGCGCATCCTCGACCATTTCGTCGTGGCCGGGCGGCAAGTGCATTCGTTTGCGGAACATGGGCAAATCTAGGCCAGAGCCCGCCCCAGCGCAGTTAACCATGTGTAAACAAGGACATACGTGAAAAGGGCAGCAGGCTTGTCTAGCAGTAAACAGCGCGGTTTACCAGTGCTTTCCCCTATGAGAAAGGTAAAAGTCAAATTGTTAAATTTTTTCAATACAACATGACACAATTGTTTTTCGCAAGTCATTGATAAATCGGCTTATTTTGGATATACTCTCGTTTTTCCAATTTGGAATATCTTTAAGGAGTGCGCCATGGCACGTGTTTGCCAAGTCACTGGGAAGAAGCCGATGGTCGGCAACAATGTTTCCCATGCAAACAACAAAACCAAACGTCGTTTTTTGCCTAACTTGCAGAATCGTCGTATTTTTGTTGAATCTGAAAACCGCTGGGTCTCCCTGCGTTTGTCCAACGCCGGTCTGCGCGTCATCGATAAAGTCGGCATCGACGCCGTATTGGTCGATATGCGCGCTCGTGGCGAAAAAGTCTAATTAGCAGAATAAGGGAGCTATCATGGCAAAATCAGGCCGCGACAAAATCAAGTTAGAATCGACCGCCGGTACGGGTCACTTCTACACGACCACCAAAAACAAGCGTACGACGCCTGCGAAAATGGAGATCATGAAATTCGATCCTAAAGCACGCAAGCACGTAACGTACAAAGAAACCAAGATCAAGTAATTGATATTGTATTCTGTAAAAAGAGCCGCTCCGATGAGCGGTTTTTTTTCGCCCTGATTTTCAGCCGACTCTCTTCAGCTTTGTCCCGACGAAAAAAAAGCCCCGGAAACCAGGGCTTTTATCTGCTGCAGCAGCTTACTTATGCATAGCTGCGCAGGCGCAAGGAAAAGTCCTGCAGCGACTTGATGCCCGACGCTTCGGCGCGTGTGCACCAGTCTTGCAGCTTTTGCAGCAACTGTTCGCGCGTAAAGTGGGAACGCTCCCAGATGGCGCCCAGCTCCACGCGCATGTGGTGCATGGTTTCCAGCGCCTTGCTGTGCTGGAACAGTTCCGACAGCTGCTCATGGTGCGCATCGGCCAGCTTGCCCGGCTCGCGCTGCATCAGCTTGCGCGACGATTTCAGGAAGCGCTTTTCCAGTTCCGCCTTGTGTTTCAAATGTTCCAGCTCTTCCTTCCAGGCATGCTTGATCGATTTTGCATACTTGGCCATCACGTCGTAGCGGTTGGCGATGACGGACTGCAAGGTCTCGAAGTCCGCTTCCAGCTTGCCGTGCGAGAACTTCGGTTCCGGCGCCAGCTTTTTCACCTTGGCCAGGCCCAGCATTTCCAGCGCGCGGATATACGCCCAGCCGATATCGATTTCATACCATTTCGACGACAGCTTGGCCGACGTCGCATACGTATGGTGATTGTTGTGCAATTCTTCGCCGCCGATCAAAATGCCGAAGGGAATGATGTTGGTGGCCGCGTCGGCGCAGTCGTAGTTACGGTAGCCCCAGTAGTGGCCGATGCCGTTGATGATGCCGGCCGCCGTGATCGGGATCCACATCATTTGCACGGCCCACACGGAAATGCCGATCACGCCGAACAACACGAAATTGATGACGAACAGCGACACCACGCCCAGCCAGCTGTACTTGGTGTACAGGTTGCGCTCGATCCAGTCCGTCGGCGTGCCATGGCCATATTTCGCCATGGTTTCCATGTTCTTCGATTCAGCGCGGTACAGCTCGGCGCCTTCCCAGAACACTTTCTTGATGCCGCGCGTCACGGGGCTGTGTGGATCTTCTTCCGTATCGCACTTGGCATGGTGCTTGCGGTGGATGGCGGCCCACTCCTTGGTGACCTGGCCCGTCGTCAGCCACAGCCAAAAACGGAAGAAATGGCTGGGCAGCGCATGCAATTCCAGCGCCCGGTGGGCCTGGTGGCGGTGCAGGTAAATCGTGACGCTGGCGATCGTGATGTGGGTGACCACCATGGTGTACAGGAAAACTTGCCATGCGGACAGATCGGTAATGCCAGTTGCCATGAACTGCAAAACGTCGTGTAAAACGGAACTCAATGTCATTACTACTACTCCAAGTGGACAGGGCGTGCGCACGGTCGCTCCAGTGACTCTGGAGGTCCGGCAGAGTTAATTTTAGGCGTGATTGTACGCCCTAATGGGTGCTATCAGGCAAAATCGGAGGCAGGCAGCGAGGTTAAGGCTGGGTGCCGGATGGCGTGGACTCACCGTCTGCAGCGCTGGCAAGCGGGGCAGGAGGCGTACCAACAATACGCAGTTCGCGTTGCGGAAACGGTACAGTAACCTTATGTTCCTGCAAGGTGCGCCAGATGGCGCGGTTCACATTCGATTTCACGCCGCCCGTGCCGTTTTCCGGATCCGCGATCCAGAAGCCGATCTGCACATCAAGGCCGTCGGCGCCGAAACGCACGAGGGTAGCCGATGGCGGATTGCTTTGCGACACACGCGGCACCTTGGCGGTCGCCTCTTCCAGCAAGGGGAAGATGACGTCCAGGTCCGTTTCGTAACCCACCGACACGGCCGTCGACAGCCAGACCATGCGGTTGCTCAGCGACATGTTCTGCACGCCGCCGGAAATCAGCATTTCATTGGGCACGATGGATTCAACCCCATCGCCACCCAGTAACACAGTATAGCGCGTATTGATCTGCGTGACCTTGCCTGTAAATTGACCGACCGTGATCATGTCGCCGATGGTGAGGCTGCGGTCGAGCAGGATGATGAAACCGGAGACGAAGTTCGCGGCGATCTTTTGCAAGCCGAAGCCCAGCGCCACGCCGAAGGCGCCGCCGAACACGGACAGCACCGTCAGGTCGATGCCCACCAGCGACAGGCTGACCAGCACGGAAACAAGGATCAGCACGGCGCGCCCCATGCGCGACAGCACCACGCGCAAGGACGTGTGCAGGCCCTGCATTTTCATCAGGCGCTCGTCGAGCGAAGTGCCGGCCCACATGGCCAGCACCAGCAGCACGGCGACCGAAATAGCGGCTTGCAAGATGGCAGCCACGGACACCTTGTTGCGTCCCAGCGGCACGACGATGCTTTCCAGGAAGGTATGCAGTTCCGGCCACAGGCCCGTGATATACAGGGCCATGCCGGCCCATACAACGACCGTGAAGATCTTTTCCAACAGCAACATGGTGGGGCTGATATCGCCGTGGCGGGCAAAAATACGGCGCAGCACGTAAAAACCGAAGCGCACCAGCGCCATCGATGTGCACAGGGGGATGGCGATGCTGAGCAGATTCACCGACTGGAACTTGGCCAGGAAATGCTGTGCAATACCCAGCAGCATGGCCGCCAGCACGGGCGTCAGGATGCGGATAAAACTATCGGTGCGCTGCAGGGTTTCCGGCGTGGCAGGCGTCGCGGCCGCTTCCGCCCGCTGATGCAGAAACACGCGCAACTGCCGCACCAGCAGCCAGCTCAGGGCCAGGCAGGCAACGATCGCCAGCGCCTGCCACAAGATGGCCGGTTGACGGAAATCGTCGACAAAGTCAGTGATCAGGTTGAGCAGCGGGGTTTCATTCATGGCGGATGGAATCTGGAAGGTGGTGCGGGAAAACAAACGGGCGGGGTGCCCGCAGCCTGCGCCAGACTGGCTGGCGCAAGTGCATGGTCACCGCTGCGATGCTGCAGCGATGGCCCGTGACAAACTTATTCAGCTTGCTCAGCGTCAACGTCGTCGGCCGGCTTTTCATCGGCGTAGACTTTTTTCGGCATGACCTTGCGCTCGAACACGGCGGCGAAGAAGCCGTCCGTCTGGTGCAAGTGCGGCAACAATTTCAGGTAGTCGCCCATTTCCAGCTCGATCTTCTGTTCCGCCAGCACCTTGTTCATCGGCACCAGGGTGAAGTCGGGATGGGCCGCCAGGAATTGCTCGGCGATAAAATCGTTTTCTTCGTTCAGGAAGCTGCAGGTGGCGTACACCAGGCGGCCGCCGCCCTTGACGAGGCGCGCCGCGCCGGCCAGGATGGCTGCCTGCTTGGCTTGCAGCTCGACGATCGAGTTCGGCTGCTGGCGCCATTTCACGTCCGGATTGCGGCGCAGGGTGCCCAGGCCGCTGCACGGGGCATCGACCAGCACGCGGTCGATCTTGCCGGCCAGACGCTTGATCTTGGCATCGCGCTCATGCGCGATCTGCACCGGATGCACGTTCGACAGACCGCTGCGGGCCATGCGCGGCTTCAGCTTGGCCAGGCGCTTTTCCGACACGTCGAATGCGTACAAACGGCCCGTGTTGCGCATCAGCGCGCCCAATGCGAGCGTCTTGCCGCCCGCGCCGGCACAGAAATCGACCACCATCTCGCCGCGCTTGGCGCCGACGATTTGCGACAGGATCTGGCTGCCTTCATCCTGCACTTCGATGGCGCCGCTCTGGAACAATGGCAGGTTTTGCAACGATGGCTTCTTGATCACGCGTAAACCCAGCGGCGCATAGGGCGTCGGCGTGCTGAGGATCGGCGCTTCGGCCAGGGCCAGCATCACGTCGTCACGCGTGGCCTTGAGCGAGTTCACGCGCAAGTCCAGCGGCGCCGGCGCGTTCAACGCATCGGCCAGCTTCATGGTTTCCGCTTCGCCGAACTGGGCGATCAGCTTGTCGAACAGCCAGGTCGGCATGTTGGCGCGCATGTTCGACGGCATCAGGCTGCGGTCGATCTGCGTGATGCGTTCCAGCCATTCCACTTCTTCTTCCGTCAGGCCGCCCAGCGAATCGGCGCCCACCGCTTCGGCCAGGCCGAGGATGGTCAAACGGCGCATGGTCGGGCCACTGCCCGCTTCGGCGAAGTCCGTGAAGAACGATTTGTTGCGCAGGACGGCATAGATGCCTTCGGCGATGGCGCCGCGTTCGCGCGAACCGAGGCGCGGATGGTCGCGGAAATAGCGCGACAGGGTGGTGTCGGCAGGAGCGGTGAAACGTAAAATTTCGCGCAATACTTCTTCAGCATTGGCAAGTATCGCTGGTGGCAATCTCATTGTTATTCTTTCTGTAATATTTTATTGAGGGTCCACGCGGACCTGGCCATGCTCGACTGACAGTTTATCGTCAATGAACAGGCGGATGGCGCGCGGGTAAAGCAGATGTTCCTGTACCAGCACGCGCGCCGATAAGCTCTCTTCTGTGTCGCCGGGCAAGACGGGGACTTTCGCGCTCGCCACGGCCGGGCCATGATCGAGCTCGGCAGTCACGAAATGCACGGTCGCGCCGTGTTCCGTTACACGAGCCTCGAGCGCCTGGCGGTGCGTCGCCATGCCCGGGAACAGCGGCAGCAGCGACGGGTGGATATTGAGCATGCGCCCCGCGTAATGTTCGACGAAGGGCGGCGTCAGGATGCGCATGAAACCGGCCAGCACGACCAGGTCGGGGGCAAAACCGTCGATCACGGCTTGCAGCGCAGCATCGAACTGTTCGCGGCTGGCATAATCCTTGTTGGCAACGACTGCGGTCGCTATCCCATGTTCCGCGGCAAAAACCAATCCCTGGGCATCGGCCCGGTTACTGATGACGGCGGCAATACGGGCTGGCCATTGCTCGGCTTGCGCCGCGCGTACGACCGCTTCCATGTTGCTGCCGCGTCCGGAAATGAGGATAACGATATTTTTCATAGCGCGCATTGTACCCGCTATGGCGATGCGAACCAAGAAAGGCCGGCGATATTGTTGCGCCGCAACATACTCGCACAACAAGCGCTTTCGCCGGACAATGCTGTCTGCCAAGCGGGAAAAAGGCTGATTTTACGTCATCACAACGTGAGTAAGTGTTTACTCGAACGAATAGAAGACGCGGAACGGGACTTTCTTCTCGGCCCAGTAGTCGGCCGCGTCGCGGAATACGTCGAGCAGGATCTCGCGCGCTTCCTTGTCGAATTTTTGCGTATTTGGCAATTGCTCGAGCACCACCAGGAAGCCTGTCTGCGTGCCCGCCTTGAACATGGTGTCCGTCAGGCACAGGCGCAGGGCATCGAAATTCTTCGCCAGGTTTTTCGGAAACAGGAATGCTTCTGCAATAATGCCGATGACTTGTTGTTTGGTCTGTCCAGCGTTGCAATGCGCATATAAAAAGTGCTGCCCGAGACGGATCGCCTCGTCTTGTAATTCGGTCACGCGAAAGGCACGGATGGACTGGACAAGGTTGGGCGGCACGGTTAGTAACAAACTCATTTTTCCCTCAAATCGACCTGTTATGTATGGATCTCTTCTAGCTGCTCTTCTTATTGCATCCCCGCACGCGGGTCAATGCGCACGCGGTGATTCGATCTGTATCAACTTTTATGCGATTCAGTGCGATTTTATATAAGCCATACGCGTATTAGGGTAACGTGTTGTCCTGCATGAATCAACCCGAATATGATGTCAAACGCAAGATTTGTTACAAACCGCTGGTTTCAAGTCATTTCAACATCTTGTATCGATTGAAAGTGCATGTTACAGACTGTGGGGCAAGGGACTTGGGCTGTTACATTTTGTTGCCAGCCGAAACACTTGCCCCGGTCTGGCGGGATTACTATAGTCCCAAGTTGTAAAAAATACCCTGAAAGATTCTCTAGATAACGAGGTTACAAATGAACTTGCAAGCCAAATTGATGATGTCAGCCCTTTGTATCGGTGCATTGCCACTCGCCCAGGCCGCCGACTTTGAAGATTTCGGCAAGGTCGTGCGCGTCGTGCCGCAAGTGGAACAGATCAACCGTCCACGCCAGGAATGCCGTACGGAATACGTGCAAGTCCAGGCGCCGCCACAACAGCGCAGCGCTGGCGGCTCCATCGTCGGCGGTATCGCCGGCGCCCTGCTCGGCAGCCAGGTCGGTAGCGGCAATGGCCGCACGGCCGCCGCCGCCGCTGGCGCGATTGCCGGCGCCGTCGTCGGCGACCGCGTCGACAACCAGAACAATTACCAGGGCGGCATGCAGGAACAAGCCGTCAAGCAATGCCGCCAGGTCGATCACTGGGAATCACGCAACAATGGCTACCAGGTCACCTACGACTACCGCGGCCGCAACTACACGAGCATCATGTCCTACGATCCGGGCGAGCGCATCCGCTTGCGCGTCTCCATCGAACCCGCTCAGCAATAACACCTGACATAAGCTGCTGCGCGTCGGCATAGGCGGCCTGCGATGCTCACCGGCTCGGCGCCCCCGTACTAAGTACGGTTGCGCTTCCCGGCCACCTCTTCCTTCCGCTCGCGACGCTTCTGTCAGGCGTTGTTACTCAGTATTAAAATGCCGGTCCCTCGGGGTTGGCATTTTTTATGGCACGCTATAATGCGGCACACTTTCAGGCCGCCTTATGCTTATCAAACGAAAATCCATCGAACAAGTCGAATCCTCGCGCCCCGCGCGCAAGCCCCGCTACGCCCCTGTCACCCTGTCGGAAATGGATGGCGTGCGCTATCTGCATTTCGGCACGGAATGGGTGCAGGGCGCCATGCGCATCCGCAAGCCGGACTGGCCGGAACTCGAATACGCGCAGCAAATGATGGCGTGGATGCTGTGGCTCGAGCAACCGCAGCGTATCGCCCAGCTGGGCCTGGGCACGGCAGCGCTGACCAAGTTCTGCTACCGCCAGTTTCCGCAGGCGCAGGTCGATGCCATCGAACTGAATCCGTCCGTCATCACCATCTGCGCCTCGATGTTCAAGCTGCCGCCCAACGACGTGCGCCTGCACGTGCGCGAAATGGATGCGCTCGACTATGTCAACGACGACGCCAACCACGGTACCCTGGACGCCCTGCAGGTGGACCTGTATGACGCCACGGCGCGCGGTCCCGTGCTCGACAGTGCCGATTTCTATACCGCCTGCTGCGCCTGCCTGGCGCCGCACGGCATCATGACGGTCAACCTGTTTGGCGACCATCCCAGCTACGCGAAAAACATCAAGGCGATGAAGTTTGCGTTTGAACAGGTGATCTGCCTGCCGGAAGTCCATGATGGGAACGTGGTGGCGATCGCGTTCAAGACGAAAGTGGCACTCGATACCGAAGCGCAAGCCGCCCTGCTCGAGCGCGCCAGGCAGATCGTCGCCGCGACCAAGCTGCCCGCCAAGTCCTGGGTCAAGGGCATCGTCAGCACCCTGTAACCGCCGGTCTGCCCAGGCAGGGCCGGCAGCCTGGAAAGGCACCGGCCATGCCCGCTTCCCCTCCTACCACCTCTCCCGACACGTCGCTGGAACTGCCGCAACTGCTGGCCTGGCTGCAGGAAGACGGCTTGCTCGATGCGGCGCAAGCGGCAGTCGTCCAGGCCCAGGCCGCCCAACTGCCGGCACCGGCTCTGCATCCGCTGTGCAGCATCGCCCACGGCGCACTGACGCTCGACACCCTGTGCGCCTGGCTGGCGCAACGCTCCAGCTTGCCGTATGTGCGCATCGATCCCCTGCACATCGATTTCAGCCAGGTGGCCGACGTCATGACGGCCGGCTATGCGGCCCGCTTCAACATCCTGCCCGTGGAAAGCACGCTTGACCGCATCGTCATCGCCACGGCCCAGCCTTACGCGCTCGCCTGGCAGGCGCAATTGGGAAACCTGGCGCCGCGCAAGCTGAGCCTGGTCATCGCCAACCCGCTGCACATCGCCGACGCCATCGCGCAATTTTTCAGCCTGGCCAGTTCCGTCAAGGTGGCCCGGCAAGCGTCCACGCAAGACCTGGCGCTGCGCCACAATTTCGAACAACTGGTGGAATTGGGGCGCAACAAGAGCAGCCTCGACGCCAACGACCAGCACGTCGTGCGCATCGTCGACTGGCTGTGGCAATACGCGTTCGCCCAGCGCGCTTCCGATATCCACCTGGAACCGAAGCGCGACGCGGGCCTCGTGCGCCTGCGCATCGACGGCCGCCTGCACCAGGCCTACCAGCTGCCGCCCGTCGTCATGCTGGCCATGACGGCGCGCATCAAGTTGCTCGGGCGTATGGACGTGGTGGAAAAGCGCCGCCCCCAGGATGGCCGCATCAAGACGCGCAATGCGCAGGGCCAGGAAATCGAGCTGCGCCTGTCGACCTTGCCCACGGCCTTCGGCGAAAAACTCGTCATGCGCATCTTCGATCCGGAAGTGGCCGTCAAAAGCCTGGCGGAGCTGGGCTTTCCGCCCGCGGACGCCGAACGCTGGCGCCAGCTGACGGCGCGCACGCACGGCATCGTGCTGGTGACGGGCCCCACGGGCTCGGGCAAGACCAGCACCCTGTACAGCACCCTGAAGGCGCTGGCAGGCAGCGAAGTCAATGTGTGCACGGTGGAAGACCCCATCGAAATGGTCGAGCCGGCCTTCAACCAGATGCAGGTGCAAACCCAGGCCGGCATCGAACTATCGTTTGCCGACGGCGTGCGGGCACTGATGCGGCAAGATCCCGACATCATCATGGTGGGAGAAATCCGCGACCTGGCCACGGCCGAGATGGCCATCCAGGCGGCGCTGACGGGGCACCTGGTGCTGTCGACCCTGCACACCAACGATGCGCCCTCGGCCGTCATGCGCCTGCTGGAACTGGGCTTGCCCGCCTATCTGCTGGAAGCGTGCCTGATCGGTGTGCTGGCGCAGCGCCTGCTGCGCTGCCTGTGCCCGGACTGCAAACAGCCGGGCGCCGCCCCGGACGATGCTGCCTGGCAGCGCCTGACGGGCGGCCAGCTGGAGCGGCCCCACGAAGCGTACCGCCCCGTCGGCTGCGCCCAGTGCCGGCACAGCGGCTACCTGGGGCGCGCCGGCATCTATGAACTGCTGAGCGTGACGGAAACGTTCGGCCAGCTCATCAAGGGGGGCGCCGACCTGTACGCCTTGCGCCGCCAGAGCATCGTCGACGGCATGACGCCGCTGCGCCTCGCCGGCGCCCGCAAGATCATCGATGGCACGACCAGCATCGACGAAGTGCTGAAGCTCACGGCCGCCCTGCATTGAGCCATCTTCATTTTCGTGCAGGAATGCTTTGCATTCTTTTTCAACTGATATATAATGCGGCCTCTTTCGGGTCGTTAGCTCAGCTGGTAGAGCAGCGGACTTTTAATCCGTTGGTCGCAGGTTCGAATCCCGCACGGCCTACCACGAATGCGCAGTACTAAAAAGCCTATCCTCACGGATAGGCTTTTTTCGTTTCCGGCCCCGCGGTTATACTGGCGCTTCGTCTTGCCAGCCCTGAAAGAACCGCATGAAACTTGCCGCCGCCCTCCTCCTGGCCACCGCCTGCCTGTCCGCCCAGGCGCAGCCGCCCATCGTGCTCGACGGCCAATACAGCCTGCGCACGGACGAGATGAGCCTGGAGATCATCGGCAACCGCGTCTGCTTCTCGCCCGACAAGGCGCAGTGGGGCCGCTTGCCCCGCCCGGCCGCCACGCACGATGCGTGGTTTTGTTTCAGCAACGACGCCCAGGCGCGCCGGCTGCTGCGCGTGCCCGCGCGCCAGGCCGACAATTGCGGCTGGCAGGCGCGTGCGCGCATCGTCATCGACAGCTATCAACCGTATGTGGAGCAAGGCGACGGCAACGACATGGCGCGCCTGGCGTCCGTGGTGAAGGTAGCGCAGCCGAACGCCATCGCCTGCGAATGAATCAACCGAGTTCGTATTCCTGCAGATAGCGGGCGAACAGTTCCCCATCGGACAGCGGACACGCAAACCCCGCGCCCCAGTCCGCCAGCAACAGCTGCTCTTTCAAGGGCAGCAGCAACAGCTCGGGCATGGCGTCACTGCACCACAGGTCGCACACGATGCCCTGCTCGTCCAGGCCCGCAAACAGGGTTTCCGTCTTGTCGCCGCCAAAGGCCAGCACGTTCTTGCATTCCACGCGGTAAGTGCTGTAGCCCGTGTAGACGGCGTCATACGGCGGCAAGGCGTCCGCCAGCGCCAGCCGCAGCTGATCGGCCGTGAGGCCCATCGCACCCATCTGCGACGGCGGCGCCTCGGGCACGTACATCTGCGTCCAGCCGGCACCGCTGCGGTGCGCATCGGCAAACGCCTCTTGCTCGCCCATCTGCGTCAAACAGTGCTGCAAGTTATCCAGCGGCAACAGTTCGATCATGCAAAAATCGTCTTCGTGGTAGTACGCTTCCCGCATGCTTCAATTCCCCAGCAAATCTTGTAGTTGCGCATTACGCCGCGACGTCAGCCGGCCGGCCCAGGTCTCGCTGGTGACGGCGGGATAGCGCACGGCGCCAAAATTCATCCAGGCATCGCGGTATGCCAGCCACAGGCGCTGGGTGGCGCGGATGCCGTCCTTGTCCACGGCGCCCGCATAGGTGGACGCGGGCTTTTTCATCAGCTTGCCGTAGATGACGTTGAGTTCCTTGTCGAGTGCCGCGACCTGCGCCTTCGACATGCTGACCGGCAGCTTGCCCGCTTCGTACTCGCGCAGATCGTGCGCCAGCAAATCGAGCTCGGCCGTGCGGGCGGCGATGCTCAGGGCGGCGCGCGCCGTGCCGCTCAAGTCCGTTTCATTGGCCGCGCGCGCATCGGCAAACTTGCTTGCCGCCGCCTGCAACTTTTGCAGCGACGCTTGCGCCACGGCCGGCATTGCTTCGCTGACTTTGGCTGTCGCCTGCGTGCGCACGCGCTGTTTTTGCCGCGCATCGATGGCGCTGCACACGCCCATCATGTAGCCGCTCGTGATGTCGTCGCACAAATCGATCATGCCGCGTCCGCTGGCATTGATCTGCTGCAAGTGTTCGATGCGGCCCCGCATTTCTGCCGGTGCCGCATCGATGCTGCACGCATACTTGAGCGCCAGCAATGGGTCTTTTTGCACGCCCTGTCCATTCTGGTACAGCATCATCAGGACGGCGCTGTTTTGCGTAGCCATGGCGCAATGGCGCACGGGACGCCAGTCGGCCGGCTTGGGCGAGGACATACTCTTGGTATCGTAATACAGGTCCGTTGCCTGACATTGCTGCAGGGACGCCACGGCCGATGGCGCCGGCAGGTCGGCGGGCGGCGGCGCCGCATCCTTGACCTTCAGGCAGCCCGCATACCAGGCCGTGCTTTCCGCGTGACCGACGCCCATGGCGCTCGTGTTCGGGTAGGGAGCGGGCGCAGCGGCAAAAACCGGGGCCGCAAACAGGCAGCTCGCGCCCAGCAATATTGTTTTCAATAAGGGTAGACTAATTTTCATGGCCGGCCAAAGGTTGCGTCAGTAAAAGAACAAGTTTAACTGATCAGCCATGGCGCGCCCGCCCGATACGTGACCGTCCCGCCTGGTAAGTAACGGTACACAGCCTTGGCAGCGCAGGAAAGCATGGGCAATAATGTTGCCCGCTGTACTTTTTTCACTACTCCGGACCACGCCCATGACCTCACCCCGTCTTCGCCGTTCCCTCGGCTCCCTGCTGATCGCAGCGGCCTGCGCCTCGCTCGCCCAGGCCGCCGATACCAAGGCCACCACCCCAGTTGCCACCGCGCAAACGCAAGCCAGACACGCCATCACGCATGAAGACGTGTGGCTGATGAAACGGGTGGGCGCGCCCGTCGCCAGCCCGGACGGACGCTGGGCCGTGTTTTCCGTGGTCGACAGCGCCTACGATAGCAAGGACCAATGGTCGGATCTGTGGATCAAGTCGCTGCTTGACGACAGCCCCGCGCGCCGCCTGACCTATTCCAAGGGCGGCGAAAGCGCTGTGGCCTGGTCGCCGGACAGCCGCCAGCTGGTGTTTGTTGCCAAGCGCGACGGCGATGAAGCGGGACAGATTTACCGCCTCGATGTCGCCGCCGGCGGCGAAGCGCAACGGTTGACCTCGCTCACCCTGGGCGCGCGCATGCCGAAATGGAGCCCGGACGGCAAGCAATTGCTGTTCATCAGCGACATCTATCCTGGCAACAAGACGGAAGCCGACGTCAAGCAAAGCGCAAAGGAACGCAAGGAGCGCAAGGTCAGCGCCCGTTCCTATGAAACGACGGCACCGCGCTATTTCGACAAATGGCTGACCGACAAGCAAGTACGCCTGTTCATCGTCGATGCGCAGCCTGAGGCGAAAGGTGAAAACACGCCGCGCGACATCCTGTCGGGCACGCAACTGGTGGCGCTGCCGGGCTTTGGCGGCGGCCAGGGCGACGAGGGGCAATCCTTGGATGCCATCTGGACGCCGGACGGCAAGGCCGTCGTCTTCAACGCCGCCACCAACCGCGACGCGGCCCAGCGCGAAGCCGTCTACTCCCAACTGTATCTGCTGCCCGTGGCGGGCGGCGAAGCGCAGCGTTTGACGCAGGACAAGCACAGCTATGGCTCGCTGAAATTTGCCGCCGACGGCAAGACCCTGTTCGCCTTGAGCGACGCGCAAACGCCCGGTAAAGTGTATGACGTGAAACGCCTGGCCAGCTTCGCCTGGCCGATGAGCAATCCTGCGCCAACCATACTGACAGCCAAGCTGGACCGCTCGATTTCCCGCTACGTGCTGCCCGAAGGCGGCAAGCGCGTCATTTTCAGCTATGAACATGCGGGCCTGGAAAAGCTGTACTCGATCGACGCCAAAGGCGGCGACGTGCGCGAAGAGCCATCCTTGCCGACAGGCACCATCAACTCGCTGAGCAGCGGCGGCAAGGCTCTGGTCGGCGTGTGGGAGTCGTCCATCAACCCGCCGGAAATCTATGCCTTCAACGGCAAGCAGCCGAAACGGCTGACGGCTTTCAATACGGACAAGGCAGACAAGATCGACTGGCAGGCGCCCGAGCACTTCTGGTTCACCACGGCCGACGGCCGCAAGATCCACAATATGCTCGTCAAGCCGGCCAATTTCGATCCGAACAAGAAATACCCGTTGTTTACCGTCATCCATGGCGGCGCGGCCAGCATGTGGCGCGACCAGTTCGTGCTGCGCTGGAACTATCACTTGCTGGCCAAGCCAGGCTATGTCGTGCTGCTGACGGACTACAAGGGTTCCACCGGCTATGGCGAGGAATTTTCGCGCTCGATCCAGTTCGACCCATTGAAAGGTCCGGGCGATGAAGTCAACCAGGGCGTCGATGAAGCCATCAAGAAATACCCGTTTATCGACAGCACGAAATTGG
The DNA here is from genome assembly GCF_020858035.1 of Janthinobacterium sp. EB271-G4-3-2. Classification (NCBI taxonomy): domain Bacteria; kingdom Pseudomonadati; phylum Pseudomonadota; class Betaproteobacteria; order Burkholderiales; family Oxalobacteraceae; genus Janthinobacterium; species Janthinobacterium sp. EB271-G4-3-2. The sequence continues at coordinate 473,677 of NZ_JACYMG010000003.1, forward strand.
CCGCCGGCGGCGCCAGCTATGGCGGCCACCTGGCCAACTGGCTGCAGGCAACCACCACGCGCTACAAGGCCATCGTCTCGCACGCGGGCGAAATGGACTTGATCATGCAGTGGGGCACCAGCGATGGCGGCTTCGGCCGTGAAACGAACGCGGGCGGCCCCGTCTGGTCGAACCTGCCCGTGTGGCGCGATCAAAGCCCGGTGATGCAAGCAGGCAACCACGAAAAAGGCACGGGTTTCACCACCCCCATCCTGATCACCGTGGGCGAACTCGATTACCGCGTGCCGGCCAACAATGCCCTGATGAACTTTGCCGTGCAACAGCGCCTGAACGTGCCGGCGAAATTGCTGGTGTTCCCGGACGAAAACCACTGGATTTTGAAGGGCGAGAACAGCCGCTTCTTCTATAGCGAAGTCGAGGGATGGCTGGCCAAATACCTCAAATAAATCCTGAAACGTTCTTGAAATGAAAAGCCAGGCTCCGCTCATGCGGGCCTGGCTTTTTTCATGCGGGCTGGACGGCGGCCACGGCCGCCTTCTGGCGCTGGATCGCCAGCACCATTAACGCGGCGACGAGGCAGGCGGCGCCGGCCGCGAACAGGGCCGGGTTGTAGGTCAGCATCAGGGTGCGGATGCGGCCCGCGCCGTACGCGGCCACGGCGGCACCCAGCTGGTGGCCGGCGAAGATCCAGCCGAACACCATGCCCGCCCGCTCCCGGCCAAACGTGGCACCCACCAGTTTCACGGTCGGCGGCACGGTGGCGATCCAGTCCAGGCCATAGAACATGGCGAACAGGGACAGGCCGTACAGGGTGAATTCCGAATACGGCAGCCAGAACAGGGACAAGCCCCGCAAGCCGTAATACCAGAACAGCAGTTTGCGGTTGTCATAGCGGTCCGACAGCCAGCCGGACAAGATCGTGCCGAACAGGTCGAACGCCCCCATCATGGCCAGCACGGAGGCGGCCGGCACGGCGGACAGGCCCGAGTCGCCGCACAGGGAAATGAAGTGCGTCTGGATCAGGCCGTTGGTGCTGAGGCCGCAGATGAAGAAGGTGCCGAACAGTATCCAGAAGGTGCGATTGGAAGCCACGCTGCGCAGGATCACGAACGGCGTGGCAAACGTCATTTTTGCGGCCGCTGGCGCCGTCAGGGGCGTGGCCGGGTCGGCGCCGTAGGGACGCAAGGCGATATCCTGCGGACGGTCGCGCATGCACAGGAAGGCCAGCACGGCGACGAGGGCGCAGGCGACGAACACGGGCATGACGGCCGTGCGCCAGCCGTAGTGCTCGATCAGCCAGGCGCCCGCGGGCAGGAACAGCAGCTGGCCCGTGGCCGAACTGGCCGTCAGCACGCCCACCACCAGGCCCCGGTGCGTCTCGAACCAGCGGTTCGCCACCACGGCGCTCAAGACCAGCGCCGTCATGCCCGAACCGAGCCCCAGCAGAATGCCCCACAGGGCCACCAGGTGCCAGAACTGCGTCATGCGCGTGGCCAGCAGCATGCCGGCAGCGATCAGGCCCAGGGCCACGCAGATGACATTGCGCAAGCCGAAGCGTTCCATCAGGATGGCGGCAAACGGCCCCATCAAACCGAACAGCACGAAGCGCACGGCCAGGGCCGAGGAAATCTGCTCGGCATCCCAGCCGAACTCCCGGCTCAAGGGCTGCATCAGCGCTCCCGGCAAGCCCAGCGCAGCGGACGAGGTTAATGCTGTGAGGAAAGTGATGGCGACGATGACCCAGGCAAAGTGGATGCCGCGCCGCTCCAGCCATTGCGAAAAGGGAAGAGAAAGCATGCTGTCCTCATGAGAAAAAATGGATGCCGGTCACTACCAGCCGGCGGGATTTTTCTCATGTTATATTATGATCGTAATTTATACAATCAAAAAACTGGAGCGGCACTGCTGCTTACCGCTCCAGTCCTGGCTTTAACGCTGCGCAGAATGTGGCTTACTTGACCTTCAAGCCATTCTTCACATCCGTCACGCCTTCCACGCTGCGGGCCAGGTCAGCGGCTTTTTTCACTTGCGCCTGGGATGGCACAAAGCCGCTGAGCATGACGACGCCGTTGACCGTTTCCACGTGCACGTCGAGCGCTTTCAAGTCGTTGTCCTTGACGAGGTCAGCCTTGATCTTGGTCGTGATGACGGAGTCGGCCACGGCCGTCTTGGTGCTGCCGGCTGCATTTCGCGTCACGCAGGCGGCCTTGGCCGTCGCATCCATGGCGTCGCAATTTTCCTTCGTCGTGGCGGGCGGATTCTGCGCCACGTTGGTGCCGGCCTTGGCGCCCGTATTGGCGTCGGCCAAAGCGGCCGTCTTCGCCGCCTTGGCATCGTTCATGCACGTAGTTTTCTCGGCGCCCGTGCGGTCGCCGCATTTGGCCTTGGCCAGGTCATACTCGGCATTGGCAACGTCCTTGCGGGCCTTGCCCAGTTCTCGCGGCGTGTTGCGGTATTGCGCCACGGCGTCCGATTCGGCCTTGGCGCGCGCCACCTTGGCTTCTTCCACGCAGACCTTTTTCGCGTTGCCGCTCTGGGCGTCGCAGGCGGCCTTGGCCTGCTTGTAGTCGGCCGTTGCCTTGTCCGTCAAACTCTTGTACGAGGCATCCTGCGCATACGCTGGCGTGGCGGCAAGCAGGGCGCTGGCACTGGCGGCCAGCATGAGTGCGATCATTTTGTTCATGATGGTTCCTCTCTGGTTAGTTGATGCCCAGATTAGACCCCTGCCGGAAGCAAAGCTCCGTGCGACAGCACACGCTGACCGTCCATTCACATAAAAATCATCGTTTATTTGTCGCCGCTCAAGCCTTTTCGCCACAATACTTGCGCCTGTTCAAATATTGAAGCGGGCCCATCAAATACACCGGCGCCATCGGCCAGCGCCAGCCATGCCTGCGTGGCGTGGGAACCGCCGGCGCCGTCGCCAGCAGTGCGCACGCCGCGCATCCAGGCCAGCACATGCCGGTACTGCGCCGGGTGGCGCCCATGCATCCATGCCAGGGCCACCAGGTCCGCATAGCCTTCTTCGCGGCGCGTCTCGCGCAGCTCCTGCGCCAGCGGTGTCAACTTGCCCCGCTGTAGGCTGCGCGGCTCGACAAAGCCACGTGGCAAGGCGTGCCAGTCGCCCTGTGCATAGCGCTGGCAGTGGCCGATCTCATGCGCCATCATCGCTTCCATCATCAGGCCGTGGCGCGTGGCCGGCACGCCCTGCAAGACACTGTCCGCCTGCGCATTGCCGCGCAAGGACAGCACCAGCTTGCAACGCCCTGCCTCGTAGCCCAGCGCCAGCGGCACGGCGCCGGGCGCATCCTGCGGCTGCACGATGATGTCGATGGGCAAGCCTTGCGCACGTGCAAACGCGATGACGGGTTGGCCCGCCTGCAGCCAGCGGGTTTCCAGATCGGTGAGCTGGGCGGCAGCGACGGCGGGCAAAGCAAGGGACACACTTAACAGCGAAAACAGTTTCAACATGGGATCAACAGGAGAAATGGGGATTTACTACTGCAGAGTAAGCGGTAAAAATGTTTCCACAAGGAAAAACTGGCAACTTTTCGCAAATAAAGACGAAAAAAAACCGGTGCGCAAGGCACCGGCTTTCCAGACTGATAATAATCAAAGTCAGCTTATTTCTTCGCCGCCTGGTCCAGTGCGCGGGCCGTGACGAATTCCGGGCGGATATCGTTGGGCACGGCTTTCATCTTGTCGAGCGCCACTTGCACTTCAGGGCGGATCACCACATACTTGCTCATCATGTCTTTCGCGCGCGCATAGTCGCCCGTCGCCTCGATGGTCAAAAATTCACGGTCCAGGTCGATCACGGCCTGCTTGATCTTGCCAAAATCGACGCCAAACTTGCCGTCGCCCAGCGAGACAAAACCGCCCTTGTCGAGGATGTAATTCATCTGGATGGCCATGCCGCGCGCATGCGAATCCGTCAAGCCGAAATGCAGGGTGCGGAAACCGGAGGCGAGGAACGTGTTGTACAGCTTGCGCTCGGCCTCGTCGCCCTGCCCCAGAGTGTCCTTGAGTTGACCCTTGTCCATCATGTAGCGCAGCGCAAACAGGCCCGTGATGTCGGCCTTGGCTTCTTCGATGGTCGAATAGGCTTCCTTCAAGTCCTGGCGCGGCGTCGATGGCTTGCCGTCGACGACGGTCGCGTGCGGGCCCAGGCCGTGCATGATTTCATGCGCGAGGATGTGCGTGAAGAAGGAATTGAAGTCGACGTCCTGCTGCGCTTCGGGCGTCAGCACCAGTTTCGAAATCGGCGTCAGGGTGGCCTTGAACTTGGCTTCCTGCACGTTTTTCAGCATCACGCGCTTGGAGCCGCGCGCGCTGATGATGCGCTCGTCGTTGGGCAAGTTGTAGGCAGCCGTCTGCACGGCCATGTTGCCGTCGCCGGCGCCATACACCTGATTGACCACCACCATCGGCGCCAGCGCGCCCACTTTCGGGTTGCGGTACCGGGCGTCGAGCGGCAGGTTGTCTTCCAGTTCCTGCATGTGCTTGGCGAAGAAGTTCAGTTTTTGCGTTTCCGCCTGGTCGCGGATGTTCACGTACGCTTCGAACGCGGCCTTGTAGCCGAACAGTTCATCGTTATACGTCTCGTACGGACCGATGGTGATGTCGACGGGCGAATCGAGATCCATCCAGGCGAAGTCGGACGGCAGATAGTCGTTGTCGAGGAAAGCCTTGGCGCGCAGGGTCAAAAATTTCTTCAGCGATGCGTTATCCGTGGCGGCGGCAGCTTCATCAAGAAGCTTGGCCAGTTGCTTGAGTTCCACCTTGTATTCATCCGAATACTTGACGGTCTGATATTTGCCATCCTTGCCCGCGCGAATCGTCGTGAAGAACCATTGCGCCTGCTGCTTGTCCTCTGGCGACAAGCCATTCATCCACGTTTCCAGGCTGGCCTTGGTGGCGCCCTGCGGATAGAAATTGCCCGCTTCCGGCTTATGCGCGGGAATGGCGATGCCGGCATAGCTGGCCGGCATGAACGAGGCATGCGCGTCGAGCACCGACCACGGCCCCTTGTTGATCCAGAAATAGTTCAGACGGGCCTGACCCAGCTTTGACGTGTCCTTTTTCAGCGCTGCCCACAGCGCTTCATTGCCGGACCAGCGCTGGCGCAGCTGCAGCACGTCGACCAGCTTGGCCGCCTCGACCAGCTTGGCGATGGCCTGACGGTCACCAAAGGACAGGTGCGTGACATCGGCCGTCAGCGCGACGGGCGCGTAGCGGGCGCTCATGCTGGTCAGTTGTTGCGCGGTGGCCGGTGCTGCCGGCGTTGCGGCGCAAGCGCTGCCGATGGCGGCGGCCATCAGCAGGGGGAACAGGATACGTTTCATGGGGACCTCAGCAAACAATGTAAGGTCCCGATTGTAAACGAGCGCCGCTTAAAACTCTTCCCATGCGTCATCGGCGGGCACCTTGGAGGCCAGCTTTTTCGGTGCCGGCTTCGCTGCTGCCTTGACGGCCGGCCTGGCAGCAGTCATGGCGGCCGGACGCGCACGCGCACGCGCCGGCTGCGGCGCCTGCAGCGGCACTTGCGAGTTGTCGAGCTTGAAGATGCTGACCACCTGCGACAGGCTGCCGGCCTGCGCTTCCAGCGACGCGGCGGCCGAGGCCGACTGCTCCACCAGCGCCGCATTCTGCTGCACCACCTGGTCCATCAGGCCGACAGCCTGGTTGACCTGTTCGATGCCGGACGACTGCTCGCGCGTGGCCACGCTGATTTCGCCCATGATGTCGGTCACGCGCTTGACGCTGTCGACAATGTCTTGCATGGTCGTGCCCGCTTCATCGACCAGGCGCGCGCCCGTGCCGACGCGCTCGACGGAGTCGTCGATCAGCGACTTGATTTCCTTGGCGGCCTGGCTGGAACGCTGGGCCAGGCTGCGCACTTCGGTGGCGACGACGGCAAAGCCGCGGCCCTGCTCGCCGGCACGCGCCGCTTCCACGGCGGCATTGAGCGCCAGAATATTCGTCTGGAAAGCGATGCCGTCGATCACGCCGATAATGTCGACTATCTTTTTCGACGACTCGTTGATGGCGGCCATGGTCTGCACCACCTGCGCCACGACGGCGCCGCCCTTGACGGCCACACCCGAGGCCGATACGGCCAGCTGATTCGCTTCGATCGCGTGCTCGGCGTTCTGCTTGACGGTGCCCGTCAATTGCTCCATCGACGTGGCGGTTTCCTCGATCGACCCGGCCTGCTGTTCCGTGCGGTTCGACAGGTCCAGGTTGCCGGCCGCGATTTCGCGCGAATTGGTGGCGATGGTCTGCGTGCCGGCGCGCACCTGGCTGACGATGGCCACGAGGCTGTCGCGCATGCCGCGCATGGCGTACAGCAAGCTGTTGCGGTCATTCGGCCCGGTAGTGATGGTCACTGCCAGGTTACCAGCGGCAATTTCACCGGCGATGGCGGCCGCGTAGTCGGGCTCGCCGCCGAGCTGGCGCAGCAAGCCGTGGCTGATGCGCCAGGCCGCGATGGTACCGATGGCGATCGCGCCCAGGCACAGCAGCACCATGAAGAAGAAAAAGCTGCGCGCCACCGTGCTTGCGCTGTCGGCCTGTTCGCGGCTCATCTTTTCTTCGAGGTCGATCAGCTGGTTGACGGACGCAAGCCAGCCCGTGAAGGCGGCGGCGCCCTGCTGCTGCAGCAAGGCGGTGGCGCCGGCCACATCGTCGGCCAGGCGCAATTGAATCACCTTGGCGATGATCGGCTGGGCCTTCGCTTCACTGGCCTTGATGGCGGCGAGGGCCGTGCGTTCCGCTTCGGTCACGTCCTTGCCGCTGCCGATGATCTGGTCCAGCGGTGCGGCGGCCTGCGCGTAATTGGCGGCCAGCGTTTCGATGCGCGCGATTTCCGGCTTGGCCGACGCCGCGTCTGCCGCCAGCACCACGTCGCGCAGGGCGATCGCGCGGTCATGCACGCTGCCGCGGAAATTGATCGCATGGCGCTGCTTGACGTTGTTGACGTCGCTGATACTGGTGAGGATGGCGTCGATCTTTTGCACGCGGTTGATGCCGAGTGCGGTAACGATGATCAGCAGCAACAGGACCAGGCCGAATCCCGTATAAAGCCGTGTGCTGATTTTGGTGCTTTGCATATCCGTCTCATCCATTCGTTCATGAAAATGTCCAAATTCTTCATCACCATGATGTTGACATTTGGAAATAAAATTTAATTTATCATGAATGGAAGCAGGCTGCCTGAGGCCGGTCAAAAGCAGCCTTTTTTGAGGCCTGAACCCTACCACACGCGATAGACTTGCCCCGTCTGCGCCCCTTCCACGCTGCGGCTGTAGGCCAGCGCTACGCGGCTTGCGGCGGCCGGCTCGAAGCCGTAGAAGAAGGGGCCATACGATTCCAGCGATTCTTCCAGCACCGTCGGGCTGACAACATTGATGCGCACGCCGCGCGCCAGTTCGATGGCGGCGCCCCGTACAAAACCTTCCACGGCCGCATTCGTCATGCTGGCGGCCGCGCCGAAGCGGATAGGCTGCTCGGCAACGATGCCGCTGGTCAAGGTAATCGAACCGCCATCGTTCAGGTATTCCTGCGCCACCAGCGCCACGTTGACCTGGCCCATCAGCTTGCTGTCCAGGCCCAGCTGGAATTGCTCGGGCGTGAACTCGGCCAGGGGGCCGAAATGCAGCTTGCCGGCCGTGACGACGACGGCGTCGACCCTGCCGATGCGCTGGAACAGGGCGCGCACTTGCGCGATGTCGCCCATGTCGGCCTGGTGCGTGCCCGTGCGGCTGCCCACTTCGATGATTTCATGGCGCTGCGCCAGTTGCGCGGTGACGGCCTTGCCGATGGTGCCGCTGGCGCCGATGATGACGATTTTCATGCTGCTTCCTTGTGTGGGTTGAACGATGGAGACAGTATGCGCCGCTTAGAAAAATAATAAATGCGCTAGAATTTACAAGATTATCAACCCACAGTTTGGAATCAGGGTGGCATGGATAAATTGCGCAGCATGGAAATCTTTGTGTCCGTCGTCGACCAGGGCAGTTTCACGGCGGCCGCCGACACCTTCCGCATCTCGCCCGTGATGGTGGGCAAGCACATCAAACAGCTGGAAGAGCGGCTGGGCGCGCGCCTGCTGGCGCGCACGACGCGCCGGCAAAGCCTGACGGAAATCGGCCGGCAATACGTGGAGCAGTGCCGCCAGATCCTGGCGCAGATCGCGGCGGCCGAAACGGGCGCGGAAGCGATGCGCGCCACGCCGCGCGGCAAGCTGAAGATCACGGCGCCCGTGTCCTTCGGCAGCGAATGCATCGCGCCGCTGATGGCCGACTACCTGACGGCCTACCCGGACGTGAGCCTGGAGCTCAATTTGAATGACAGGATGGTGGATCTGGTGGAGGAAGGCTTCGATGCGGCCATCCGCATCGGCAAGCTGGAAGATTCCGGCATGGTGGCGCGGCCCTTGCGGCCCTATGCGATGGTGATCTGCGCCTCGCCCGGCTACCTGGCTAAGCACGGCACGCCGCGCACGCCGGACGACCTGGCGCGGCACGAATGCGTGGATTTCATGCAGTGGTCGCGCCACATGCGCTGGCGTCTGAGCGGCAAGGAAGCGCGCCACGATGGCGCTGCGACAGAAAGCCGCTTCCGCTCGAACAATGGCCAGGCGCTGCGCATGGCGGCCCTGCACGGCTTCGGCATCGTCATGCAGGCGGAGATTTTACTGGCCGACGATATCGCGGCGGGACGGCTGGTGCCGCTGCTGGCCGATTACGTGCCGGCGCCGCGCCTGATGCATGTGCTGTATCCGCGCGACCGCCAGCCTACGCCGAAGCTGACGACCTTCATCGATTTTCTGCTGGAACGCTACGGGCCGGCGGCGACACCGCCACCGGCCACGCTCACGTAATCGTCGTACTTAGTTCGCTTTGACGGTCGATGGCGCGGAAGCGAGCCTGGCCAGCTCGCCGTCCGGCTGCCAGCCCGCTCCCAAGGAGCGGGCCACGGCCACCGTCGCCAGCAGGCGCTGGGTCTTGATCTGCGCGGCGGCGCGGTCCGCTGCCAGCGAACTGCGCTGCGCGTCCGTCACGTCCAGGTAGGTCGAGATGCCGCGCTCGTAGCGCGTGCGCGCCACCAGGTAGGCGCGCGCCGCCGCTTCCTGCGACAGGGCCTGGGCGTCGCCCTGCAACTGGCGCTGTTCCACGTCTGACAAGGCATCTTCCACTTCGCGCAAGGCCGTCAACAGCTTCGTCTCGTGGTTCGCCACGGCTTCCGCATAGCGCGCCTTGGACAGGTCCAGGTTGGCCTGGTTGCGGCCGCCGTCGAAGATCGGCAGGGACAGGGCCAGCGGACCAAAACTGAACTGGCGCGAACCGCCCTGCGCCAGGTCGCGCAGCTTTTCCGATGCATAGCCAAAATTGCCCGTCAGTTGCAGCGACGGGTAAAACGCGCCTTCGGCCACGCCCACTTGCGCATTCGCCGCACGCAAGCCCGCCACACTGGAAACGAGGTCCGGGCGGTGCGCCAGCAGGCTGGCGGGCAAGCCGACGGGGATACCTGGCGGCAGTGGCAGGATCGAGGGATCGGCCGCCACCGGCAGTTGCAGCGCCGATGGCGGCTTGCCCGTCAGGGTAGCCAGGCTGTTTTCCAGCTGGTTGCGCTGGCGCCTGACTTCATGCAGGTCGGCCTGCGCGTTCGACAGCTCGACTTTCGCGCGCGCCAGGTCCAGCTCATTCGTCAGGCCCGCATTGAAACGCGCTTCGACCAGCTGCGCCGATTCGCGGCGCGTGTCGAGCGCACCATTCAAAATGGCCATTTCCGCGTCCAACCCGCGCAGCTGCCAGTAATTGCTGGCCACTTGCGCCGACAGCATCAGCAGCACGCCATCGCGGTCGGCCTGCGCCGCCAAGGCTTGGGAATCGGCCGCTTCGACCATGCGTTTTACACGGCCCAGCAAGTCGACTTCATACGACAGCGAGCCGCCCACTGAGAAGTTATTGCCGCTGATGGAGCGGTTGCCCAGGGCCAGGCCCTGCGACGTGTTGGCCGAGGTGCGCGAGTTCGAGATGCCCGTGCTGACGTTCACGCTCGGGCCCTGGCTGGCGCGCGCCGTGCCGCTTTGCGCCAGCGCCTGCAGCAGGCGCTCGCCGGCCGCTTTTACACTCGGATTGTCCCGCAGCGCGCTCTGCTCGAGGCGGTCCAGGGTGGCGTCGCCGTAAATGCTCCACCATTCCTTGGGCAGCTGCGCGGCATCCGCAGCGGCCGCGCCGTGGCGGAAGGTGCCGTTGTCGATGCCGGCCACGTTCGCCGGTGCCTTGAAATCCTGGCCCACGGTGCCGCAGGCGGACAGCGCCACGGCAAGGGACGCGGCCAGCGCGATTTTCGTCAATACTGTTTGCATGGTGATTACCTTCTTGTTCTTTAATTGACGGTCAATGACCGCCGCCACCGCCACCGGGGGCTTTGAGTTTGTCGGCCAGCCACAGGGGCACGATGCAGGCCAGCAGGATGGCGCCGATCAGGAAGAAGCCATCGTTGTAAGCCATCACATACGCTTCGCGGCGCACGATGCCGTCGATCGCCTGCAAGGCCTGGTTGCCGGCCGTGACGGCGTCATAGCCCTTGGCCATGAACGACGACGTCAGCTGGTCGATGCGCAGCTGGGTGGCGCTGGAATAGGCGTTGATCGCTTCGCCCAGGCGCTGCGAATGAAAATGCTCGCGGGTGCTCAGGGCCGTGGCCAGCAGGGCGATGCCGATCGAGCCGCCCAGGTTGCGCGTCATGTTGAACAGGCTCGAAGCGGACGGCATGTCCTTCGGCGCGATGCCCTTCATGGCGAAGTTCGACAGGGTCAGCATGACGAAGGGCTGGCCCAGCGCGCGCACCACCTGCGACCACAGCAGCTGGTCGTAGCCGGTGGACGCGTCCATGTAGGCATTCATCATGCACGAACCGCCAAACAGCAACAGGCCGAACGAGCACAGGATGCGGTTGTCCACCACGGACGACAGCTTGGCGACGAACGGCATGATGAACAGCTGCGGCAAGCCCACCCACATGATGACTTCACCGATCTGCATCGGCGAGTAGCCCGCGATCTGGCCCAGGAACAGCGGTAGCAAAAAGGCCGAGCCATACAGGCCCATGCCCGTCACGGCCGACAGCACGGTGGCGACGAGGAAATTGCGCTGGCCGTACAGGGCCAGGTTGACGAACGGTTCGGCGCGCGTGGCGCTGGTGACGACCCAGCCCAGGATACCCACCAGGGCCATCGAGGCGAAGGCGATGATGAAACCGGAGTCGAACCAGTCCTTCGAGTTGCCCTCTTCCAGGAAGATGGTCAGGCAGCCGAGGCCCAGGGCCATGAAGAAGATGCCCAGCCAGTCGGCTTTCCAGAACATCTCGAGCTTCATCGGCTCCTTGTCCAGGCCATAGATCATGCCGGCGATCAGCAGCACGCCCGGCACCCAGTTGATGTAGAAGATCGATGGCCAGCCATACAGCTCGCTCAAGTACCCGCCCAGGGTCGGGCCCATGGCCGGCGCCAGGGTGGCCGTCAGGCCGAAAATCGCCATGCCGACGGCGCGCTTCGACGGCGGCAGCTTGAGCATCACCAGGGTGAACGCCATCGGGATCAGGGCGCCGCCCGTGAAACCCTGCAGCATGCGGAAGACGATCATGCTTTCCAGGTTCCAGGCCGTGCCGCACAAGGTGGAGAACAGCAGGAAGAAAGCGGTGGTGCCGATCATGTAGGTACGCAGACCAAACACGCGCGCCAGCAGCGCGGTGAGGGGAATGACGATAATTTCCGCCACTAGGTAGGCCGTGGAAATCCACGAGCCTTCTTCCTGGGTGGCCGACAGCGAGCCAAGGATATCCTTGAGCGAGGAATTGGTGATCTGGATGTCGAGCACCGCCATGAAGGCGCCCAGCATGCCGGCGGCGACCGCCAGCCAGGTGCGCCCGGAGACTTTCTCGTCGATCACGGGAAACGCTGGCGGCTTCGCCAGCGTGGTGGAGGGGCTGCTCATGGAAGCTTAGTGCGTGGTGGACTGGGCGGCGGGAGCGGCGGCATGGCGCGCGGCCGGCTGCGTTTCAGGCTGATTCACTTCCACTTCGGCGATCACCGACATGCCCGGCACCAGGCGCCCATTCATGGCCTTGATGTCTTCCGGCTGGAAGACGATTTTCACCGGCACGCGCTGGACGATCTTGGTGAAGTTGCCGGTGGCGTTATCGGCCGGCAGCAGCGCGAATTGCGCGCCCGAAGCAGGAGCGAAGCTGTCCACGGTACCGACCAGTTTCTTGCCCGGCATGGCATCGATGGTCACGTGCACGCTCTGGCCGCGGTGCAGGTCGGCCAATTGGGTTTCCTTGAAGTTGGCGGTGACCCAGACGTTGTCCTGCACGATGGCCGTCAATTGCTGGCCAGGCTGCACGCGCATGCCCGTTTCCACGTTGCGCTTGCCGATGCGGCCGGCGACAGGGGCCAGGATGCGGTTGTATTGCAGCTGCTGCTGCGCGTCCTTCAATTGCACGCGCAGCACGGCCACTTGTGCCTTGGCCACGTCGCGCGCAGCTTGCGCCGCGCCGATCTGCGCCTTGGCGGCCGACGCGCTGTCGCGGCGGGCGGCCAGATCGGCCACGGCGCTCGAGCGGGCCGCGTTGGCCGCGTCGAGTTCCGCTTTCGAGACGGCTTTCATCTGGCTCGTGTACAGCTGGCCATAACGGTCCGCATCCTGCTTTGCGCGCAGCAGCTGCGCATCGGCTTGCGCCACTTGCGCCTGGGCGCCACTGGCTTGCGCCTGCACTTGCGCGATCTGCGCGTCCGCTTGCAGCACTTGCTGCTCGGCGCTGGCGATCTGCGCGGCGATCTGCTCGGTTTTCACGCGCTGGTCGAACGGGTCGAGTTCGGCGATCACGTCGCCCTCTTTCACCATTTGATTGTCGTCGATGAAGACCTTGGTGACGACGCCGGAAATGCGCGCCGAGACGGGATGCACGTGGCCGGCCACATAGGCATTTTCCGTTTCCACGAAATAGTGGCTGCGGTACCACATGCGCGCGCCGGCGCCCAGCGCCACGAGGACGATCAGGCCGGCGATGATTTTGACGCGGTTGTTCGGTGGTGCGGAGCTGGCGGAAGCGGCGGGCGCGGAAGGGGCGGCCGGGGCCGCGGGTGGGACGGCGCTCAGCACTTTGTGCTCTGCTTGGCCTGGCTGGTTGGACATACTCGCTCCGGAAATGAAATGATATATGTTCATTATTGGGCAAAGAAAAGCCAAAGTCAAGAAATGAAACGATTGCATTTCATTTTAATTTGCACTACAGTGTGAGCCATCACTTACCTTCCAACTTATAAAGAGACCCAGACCATGTCCGATCCCGGCCTCAGCGATACCTTGCCTACCGATAAAGAATCCGGCGACACCGCCCAGGAGCTTTCCTGCTGCGGCAAACCAGCCGGCCGCCCGCGCGCGGCCGACATGGAAGCGCGCATGGACAACCTTCTGCACACGGCCGGTTGTCTGTTTCTGGAAAAAGGGTACGGAAAGGTCAGCCTGGAAATGATCGCCCGCGAAGCCCACGTGGCCGTGCGCACGATTTATGTGAAGTTTGGCGGCAAGTCGGGCTTGTTCAATGCCGTGGTGGAATTGCGCCGCGCCGCCTACTTCTCGACCATGCCGGCGCTGGAAACGGATATGCGCCCCCTGCCCACCATCCTGGGCGAGTTCGGCCTGCTGTTCGTGCAACTGGTCACCATGCCGGCGGCCATCCACCTCAATCGCATGGTGGTGGCCGAAGCGGCCACGCATCCTGAACTGGCGGAAACGTTTTACAAGGTGGGACCGGGACAGACGCGCGAGATGCTCACGCGGTTTTTCAGCCGCCCCGACATCGCGCCCCTGTTTCGCGCGGAACTGGCACCGGCGATGCTGTCGCTGCACCTGCTCAATTGCCTGCTGGGCGACCAGATGTCGCGCCTGCTGTTTCCTCCGCAAACGCAACCGGATGTGGCGCAATTACGCGCCAAGGTGGCCGTCAGTCTCGACCTGTTCCTGCGCGGCACCCTGCGCCAGCCGCTGGCGGACTAACACGGGAAGGCTGACCGGGGAGGTCAGCCAGGGCGGCTGCAGCCTTCCGGCTGCGCCGCTTCGGCGCGTTCATCGTTCAAGCCCAGCGCGCGCAGGAAAGGCTGGGCCGCCGACGCGCCATCGACAGTGAGTGAAGACTCGCTTTCATCGTAGCGGTCCGGGCCATAGCGCATCAGGTCGAACGAGGTTTCAAAGCGCTGCGCCAGGAAATACGTGCGGAAGTAATCGAAGGAAAACGCCACCTGGCCATCTTCCCGCAACAGCAAGCCATGCGCATACAGCGGTGCCAGCCAGTCTCCGGCCGCCATGCTCCAGCCTTTCACGCCGCAATAGTCGCTGGCAAAGCGCTCCAGCTCCGCCTCGCTGAGGAAAACGCTCTTGGCTTCGAACATCACGAACGCCAGCTCGATCAGGAATTCGCGCGCATCGGCAGCCGCGCCGGCGTCCGCGCGCTGCTGCGCGCCCGCCTTGCCCAGCAAGCCATCGAGATAATCGCGCTCGCCTGCCAGCTGCGGCAGCAAGGTGGCAAACACATACTCGGCATCCACCTGCCCCGTTTCCTGGCCATTCGGCGTGTACAGCACCGACAGGGCGAAATTCTTGCTCACGTCATCGAACTCGCGCAGCGACACCGTCCACCGCGTGCCTGGCGCACCGCCATCGGCGGCGGCCTCGCCCGTGCCGAACTCGAGCACGGCAAACGCCGCCATCTGGCCACTGGTATCGTACAGGCTGCCGGGATTGCTCTTGAACAAGATGCCCAGCGACTTCATGAGCGAACTGGCATCGCCCGTATGCTGGTGGCCATGGAACACGGCGTGGATATTCTTGTAGTGCGCGCGCTGCTCGGCACTGGCGTGCTCATCGGCGGAGAAAAAACTGAAGCCGGCATTGCCCAGCGCCGCAGCGGCGACACCCTGCGCGCGGCTGCCCGGCACCAGGTAGAAACGCGCGCCAGGCAAGCTGGCCGCCTGCAGCAAGGGGCGCAGGAAGTATTCGTAGACATACACGGGCGTCGTGCCGGCACAGGCGTCGGGCGCCACCAGCTGGCCCGTGAAGAAAATCGCATCGATACGCTTGCCCGCCGCCAGGATAGCGGCCACATCCTGGTACAAGGCATGCAGCATCACGGCTTGCTCTTGCTCGTCAGCCCGGCGCAAACGGACGTCGGCAATATGAAGGGCGGTAAATTTTTTCATCGTTGCAAAGCTCTCTCAGTACAGCGGAATTTGACCGTATCCCACGCTGGCAACATTCCTGGAAAAATCACGCGTTTCTATTGAAGCAAAAAGAAGAACATGGTGACAGACCTCCATTCTGTCACTTTTTCCACACGGCAATACTCACCAATTTTCACAAGGCACCGCTGCGTCACGTTTTACTATGCCGCAGGTCAAAGGAAATAAAAAAAACCGGGAATATGTCCCGGTTTTTTGTACTGAACGTTAACGCTTTATCAGCGCTTGCGCGGCGGCGGCAGGTCCGTGCACACGCCTTCGTACACTTCGGCCGCCATGCCAATCGACTCGCCCAAGGTCGGGTGCGGATGGATGGTCTTGCCGATGTCGGTGCCGTCGCAGCCCATTTCGATGGCCAGCGCGATTTCACCGATCATGTCGCCCGCATGCGTGCCGACGATGGTGCCGCCGATGATGCGGTGCGTTTCAGCGTCGAACAGCAGCTTGGTGAAGCCTTCGGCGCGGCCGTTGGCCACGGCGCGGCCCGAAGCTGCCCAAGGGAAGTGGCCCTTCTCGACCTTGATACCCTTGGCTTTCGCTTCGTCTTCCGTGATGCCGGCCCATGCCACTTCCGGATCCGTGTAGGCGACCGACGGGATCACCTTGACGTCGAAGTGCGACTTCTGGCCAGAGGCGGCTTCCGCTGCCACGTGGGCTTCATGCACGGCCTTGTGCGCCAGCATCGGCTGACCGACCAAATCACCGATGGCGAAGATGTTCGGCACGTTGGTGCGCATCTGGCTGTCGACGTTGATGAAACCGCGATCCGTCACCTGCACGCCCGCCTTCTCGGCGGCCAGCTTCTTGCCGTTCGGGCTGCGGCCCACGGCCACCAGTACCAGGTCATAGATCTGTGGCGCCGGTGCGGTAGCACCCGCTTCGGCCGCTTCGAACGTGACCTTGATGCCTTCCGGCAGCGCTTCCACCGCGACCGTTTTGGTCTTGGTCATGATGTTGTCGAAGCGCTTCTCGTTGAACTTCTGCCACACCTTGACGGCGTCGCGGTCCGCACCCTGCATCAGGCCATCCATCATTTCGACCACGTCGATGCGCGCGCCGAATGTGGAATACACGGTCGCCATTTCCAGACCGATGATGCCGCCGCCGATGACCAGCATGCGTTTCGGGATCTGGCGCAATTCCAGCGCGCCCGTCGAATCGACGATGCGCGGGTCTTCCGGCACGAATGGCAGTTTCACCACGGACGAACCGGCGGCAATGATCGCTTGCTTGAACTGCACGACTTTTTTGGAGCCGTCGCCTGCCGTCACTTCGATGTGGTTCGCGGACAGGAACTGGCCCACGCCCGTGACCACTTGCGTCTTGCGCGCCTTGGCCATGCCGGCCAGACCGCCCGTCATGTTCGAGATCACGCCTTCCTTGTACTTGCGTACCTGGTCGATGTCGATCGTCGGCTTGGCGAACGTCACGCCCGTGTTGGACATGTGCGCCGTTTCATCGATGACGGAGGCGACGTGCAGCAGCGCCTTCGACGGGATGCAGCCCACGTTCAGGCACACGCCGCCCAGGGTCGCGTAGCGCTCGACGATGACCGTCGACATGCCCAGGTCGGCCGCGCGGAACGCCGCCGAATAGCCGCCAGGACCGCCGCCCAGCACCATCATGTCGACGTCGATGTCAACCTGGCCGCTGTAATTGCCGGCCGGGATGGCGGCGACAGGTGCAGGAGCCGCAGCGGCTGCCGGAGCGGATGCCGCCGGTGCAGGAGCGGCAGCTGGCGCGGCAGCGGCAGCACCTTCCGACGCTTCCACCACCAGCAGCGCGCTGCCTTCGGCGATCTTGTCGCCGACCTTGACTTTCAACTCCTTGACGACGCCGGCGTGGGTCGATGGAATCTCCATGCTGGCCTTGTCCGATTCGACCGTGATCAGGGACTGGTCCACCTTGATGGTGTCGCCCACCTTGACCATCAGTTCGATGACTTCGACTTCCTTGAAGTCGCCGATATTCGGTACTTTTACCTCTACTGTACTCATCAATCGCTCCTTACAGCAGAATTTTGCGCATGTCGGCCAGGACTTCGCCGAGGTACACGGAGAATCGCGCGCCCATCGCGCCATCGACCACGCGGTGGTCGTAGGACAGCGAAGTGCCCATCATCAGGCGTGGCTGGAAGGCCTTGCCATCCCATACCGGCTTGATCGAAGCTTTCGACAGGCCCAGGATCGCGACTTCCGGCGCATTGACGATAGGCGTGAAGTGCGTGCCGCCGATGCCGCCCAGGGACGAAATCGTGAAGCTGGCGCCCTGCATGTCGGCCGGTTTCAGCTTGCCTTCGCGCGCCTGCAAGGAGAGTTCCGTCATTTCGCGGGCGATCTGCGAGACCGACTTCTGGTCCGCGCCCTTGATCACGGGGACCACCAGGCCGTTCGGCGTGTCGGCCGCGAAGCCGATGTTGTAGTACTGCTTGAGGATCAGGTTCTCGCCCTTGGCATCCAGGGAAGCGTTAAACGCCGGGAATTTCTTCAGCGCGGCAACGGAAGCCTTGATGACGAAGGCCAGCATGGTCAGCTTGGCCGCATCCTTGTTCTTCGCATTGGCCGCGTTGGTGTCGACGCGGAAAGCTTCCAGGTCCGTCACGTCCGCTTCGTCGAACTGCGTGACGTGCGGGATCATGACCCAGTTGCGGTGCAAATTCGGGCCCGAGATTTTCTTGATGCGCGACAGCGGCAGCAATTCGGTCGTGCCGAACTTGCTGAAGTCCAGCGACGGCCATGGCAGCAGATCCAGGCCCACGCCCGAACCGCCTTTGGCAGCGACCGGCGCATTTGGTGCGGCGACGGCGCCCGACATCACGCCCTTGACGAAGTTCTGCACGTCTTCCTGGGTGATGCGGCCCTTCGGACCGGAACCGCCCACGCGGGTCAGGTCCACGCCCAGTTCGCGCGCGAACTTGCGGATCGATGGCGACGCGTGCGCCAGCTTGCCGTTGACGGCAGGAGCTGCAGCGGCGGCAGGAGCTGGTGCCGCCGCGGCGACCGGTGCCGAAGCGACGGCGGCGGCTGGTGCGGCGGCGGCGGCTTGCGCGGCAGGTGCTGGTGCGGCGGCAGGAGCAGCGCCACCGGTCGTTTCCACGACCAGCACCAAGCTGCCCTTGGCAACCTTGTCGCCAACCTTGACTTTCAATTCCTTGACGATACCGGCGTGGCTCGATGGAATTTCCATGCTGGCCTTGTCCGATTCGACCGTCAGCAGCGACTGGTCGACCTTGATGCTGTCGCCGACCTTGACCATCAGTTCGATGACTTCGACTTCCTTGAAGTCGCCGATATCGGGCACGGTCACTTCGACCAGGGCTGGCGCGCCGGCAGGGGCGGCAGGTGCCGGCGCGGCCGCAGGAGCGGCGGCGGGGGTTTCAGCGGCAGGTGCTGCGGCAGGGGCGGCAGCGGCAGGCGCAGGGGCCGACGCGTCGTCCGCCACTTCCAGCAGCAGGACCAGCGAACCTTCGGCGATCTTGTCGCCCACGTTGACTTTCAATTCCTTGACGACACCGGCGTGGCTCGATGGAATTTCCATGCTGGCCTTGTCCGATTCGACCGTGATCAGGGACTGGTCGACCTTGACCGTATCGCCTGGCTTGACCATCAGTTCAATGATCTCGACTTCCTTGAAATCGCCGATATCCGGGACTTTGACTTCCACAATGCTCATAGCTTGCTCCGTTATTTTATTTGTCAGATGGACCCGCACACACGCCAGGGCGGCGCTTTCGCACCGCCCTGGCATCATCGGGTCCGCACAACGATTACTGGGTCACCGGATTCGGTTTGTTCGCGTCGATGCCGTACTTGGCAATCGCCTGCTCCACCACCGACACGTCGATCTTGCCTTCGTCAGCCAGCGATTTGAGCGCGGCCACGGTGACATAATAACGGTTCACTTCGAAGAACTCGCGCAGCTTGGCGCGGCTGTCCGAGCGTCCAAAGCCATCGGTGCCGAGCACTTTATAAGTGCGGCCCTTCGGCATGAAGGCGCGGATCTGTTCTGCAAACGCGCGCATGTAGTCGGTCGTGGCGACGATCGGGCCGTCCGTGTCCTGCATCAGCGACGTCACGTATGGCACGCGCTGCTCTTTCGACGGGTTGACCATGTTCCAGCGTTCCGCATCCTGGCCATCGCGGGCCACCAGGGTCAGCGACGGCGCCGACCACACGTCCGCGGCCACGCCCCAGTCGTTTTGCAACAGCTCGGCGGCGAAGATCGATTCGCGCAGGATGGTGCCGCAGCCGATCAGCTGTACGCGCAGCTTGGCGTCCGCCGAACCTTCCTGCAGCTTGTACATGCCTTTCAGGATGCCTTCTTCCTGGCCCGGCTTGATGCCTGG
Source organism: Janthinobacterium sp. EB271-G4-3-2 (assembly GCF_020858035.1). Classification (NCBI taxonomy): domain Bacteria; kingdom Pseudomonadati; phylum Pseudomonadota; class Betaproteobacteria; order Burkholderiales; family Oxalobacteraceae; genus Janthinobacterium; species Janthinobacterium sp. EB271-G4-3-2. The sequence goes on from NZ_JACYMG010000003.1 coordinate 493,329, forward strand.
CTGGGCGTAGTTCTCGTTCATGATCGTGATGTAGTAGAACACATCTTCCTGGTTGGCGATCATGCGGCGCAGGCCGTCCTGGATGATGACGGCGACTTCATGGCTGAAGGTCGGATCGTACGGCATGCAGGTCGGGATGGTCGCGGCGAAGATATGGCTGTGGCCATCTTCGTGCTGCAAGCCTTCGCCGTTCAGCGTCGTACGGCCAGCCGTGCCGCCCATCAGGAAGCCGCGGGCGCGCATGTCGGCCGAAGCCCATACCTGGTCGCCGATGCGCTGGAAGCCGAACATCGAGTAGAAGGTGTAGAACGGGATCATGATGCGGTCGTTGGTCGAGTACGACGTCGCCGCGGCGATCCACGAGCTCATGCCGCCCGCTTCGTTGATGCCCTCTTGCAGGATCTGGCCAGCCTTGTCTTCGCGGTAGTACATGACCTGGTCTTTGTCGACCGGCTCGTACAACTGGCCTTTCGGGTTGTAGATGCCGATCTGGCGGAACAGGCCTTCCATGCCGAAGGTACGCGATTCATCGACCAGGATAGGCACGACGCGCTGGCCCAGGTTCGGGTCTTTCAGCAGGGTCGAAATGACGCGCACAAACGCTTGCGTGGTCGAGATTTCACGGCCTTCAGGCGTCGCTTCGAGCACGTTCTTGAACGCGTCCAGGCCAGGCACAGGCAGGGTTTCTTCCGACTTCTGGCGGCGCTGCGGCAGGTAGCCGCCGAGGGCCTTGCGGCGCTCGTGCAGGTAGACCATTTCCGGCGCGTCGTCGGCTGGCTTGAAGAACGGGATATCGGCCAGCTTGTCGTCAGGGATAGGCAGCGAGAAGCGGTCGCGCATTTCGCGGATGGCTTCGTCGTCAAGTTTTTTCGTCTGGTGCGCCGTGTTGCGCGCTTCGCCGGACTTGCCCATGCCGTAGCCCTTGATGGTTTTCACCAGCAGGACGGTCGGCTGGCCCTTGTGTTCCTGGGCGATCTTGAATGCCGCATAGATCTTGTGCGGATCGTGGCCGCCGCGGGTCAGGCGCCAGATGTCGTCGTCCGTCATGTTGGCAACCATTTCCAGCAGCTTCGGATGCTTGCCGAAGAAGTGCTTGCGCACGTAGGCGCCGTCTTTCGCCTTGTAGTTCTGGTACTCGCCGTCGACGGTTTCCATCATCACGCGCTGCAGGATGCCTTCTTTATCTTGTGCCAGCAGGGCGTCCCAGCCCGGACCCCAGATGACCTTGACGACGTTCCAGCCGGCGCCGCGGAATTCGCCTTCCAGTTCCTGGATGATCTTGGTGTTGCCGCGCACGGGGCCGTCCAGGCGCTGCAGGTTGCAGTTGACCACGATGACCAGGTTGTCGAGCATGTCGCGTGCGGCCAGGCCGATCGCGCCCAGCGATTCCGGCTCGTCCATCTCGCCATCGCCGCAGAAGGCCCAGATCTTGCGGTTGTCGGTTTTCGCGATGCCGCGTGCGTGCAGGTATTTCAGGAAGCGCGCCTGGTAGATCGCCATGTGCGGGCCCAGGCCCATCGACACGGTCGGGAACTGCCAGAAGTCAGGCATGAGCTTCGGATGCGGGTACGAAGACAGGCCCTTGCCGTCAACTTCCTTGCGGAAGTTCAGCATTTGCTCTTCCGTCAAGCGGCCTTCGAGGAAGGCGCGCGCGTAGACGCCGGGCGACGAGTGGCCCTGGATGTACAGCAGGTCGCCGCCGTGGTCGGCCGTTGGCGCGTGCCAGAAGTGGTTGAAACCGATGCCCAGCATGTTCGCCAGCGAAGCGAACGAGGACAAGTGGCCGCCCAGGTCGCCGTCGGCGCGGTTGGCCTTGACGACCATGGCCATGGCGTTCCAGCGCATCCACGAGCGCAGGCGCTCTTCGTATTCGAGGTTGCCGGGACAGTGGGCTTCTTGCTTGGTGGGGATGGTATTGACGTAGGCGGTGGTGCTGGAGAACGGGATCTGGGCGCCGCGGCGGCGAGCCAGGTCAACCATGCGCTCCATCAGGTAATGCGCGCGTTCCGGACCTTCATTTTCCAGAACGGCTTCGAGCGCGTCCAGCCACTCCTTGGTTTCCTGCATATCCGGGTCGGTGCCGATCTGTGTCGTTACCTGGTTCAGTTGAGCTGACATCTGTTGAGTCTCCTTTGTGAACGCCCCACCCCGATTTTCCGGATCGCTGTCGGACGGTATTTCGCTGATTATTTACTATTAAGTCGGTTTAGTGTGGGGATTCTAACAGCGTATTTACTATTTTTCAAATTACGATATAGCATTTCGCATTGTGAAATTGCCCTATGAAATTTATGCTGCACTGCCGCAAATTCTGTGCGGAAATTAGGGTGATCAAAGTGCCAAAAACGGCGCCAAAAGAACCGCAGGCCCTTGCGCTCCCTAGGCCACCAGCACACCAGCAAAACGCATTAACGCCCCAGTCGTCCGCACAGGCATACCGGGCCAAGCGGGCCTGAAAAATGTCGAGGGCAAGGCGCAGCGACGCAGACAGTACGCCAGTACGGCAAGGAGCTGCAACGCCGCCATCGGCATTTTCTCAGGCCCGCGTCTCCGGCCCGCTGTTGTGCCGGGCCAGGCGGGCCTGAAAAACGTCGAGGGCAAGGCGCGGCGACGCAGACAGTACGCCAGTACGGCAAGGAGCTGCAACGCCGCCATCGGCATTTTCTCAGGCCCGCGTCTCTGGCCCGCTGTTGTCACGCCTTTGCATAGCCAAAACCGCCCCTTTGCACCGCCCGGCTTTATAATCTGTCTTTTCCCTCCCACACAGCCTCCTACCATGCCAGCACAACTGATCGACGGAATCGCCCTCTCCCAAAAACTGCGCAGCGAGATCGCCACGCGCGCCGCCGCCCTCACGGCCAAGGGCACCCAGCCCGGCCTGGCCGTGATCCTCGTCGGCGAAGACCCGGCCAGCCAGGTGTACGTCCGCAACAAGGTCAAGGCGTGCGGCGACGTGGGTTTCCACTCGGTGCTGGAAAAATATGAAGCGGACCTGTCCGAAGCGGACTTGCTGGCGCGTATCGCCAGCCTGAACACCGATCCGGCCATCCACGGCATCCTCGTGCAAATGCCGCTGCCAAAACACATCAACCCGCACAAGGTCATCGAAGCGATCGCCACGACGAAAGACGTCGATGGTTACTCCGTCCTGAGCGCAGGCGAACTGATGACGGGCTTGCCCGGCTTCCGCCCGTGCACGCCGTACGGCTGCATGAAACTGATCGAAAGCACGGGCGTGGACTTGCGCGGCAAGCACGCCGTCGTCATCGGACGCAGCAACACGGTCGGCAAGCCGATGGCCCTGCTGCTCTTGCAAGCGAACGCAACCGTCACCATCTGCCATAGTGCGACCCCGGACCTGGGCTTGTACACGCGCCAGGCGGACGTGGTCGTGGCCGCCGTCGGCCGCCGCAACACGCTGACGGCCGACATGGTCAAGCCGGGCGCCATCGTCATCGACGTGGGCATGAACCGCGACGATGAAGGCAAGCTGTGCGGCGACGTGGATTTTGCCGGTGTGAAAGAAGTCGCCTCCCACGTCACCCCCGTACCGGGTGGCGTGGGTCCGATGACGATTACGATGCTTCTCATGAACACGGTAGAGGCCGCCGAGCGCATTTAAGAATCACCGGGGCGGCATGACCGCCCTTTTATATATGGATGGAACCGACGATGAATACCAATCCCCTGCTTGATTTTTCCGGCCTGCCACGCTTCGACGCGATCACGCACGAGCATGTCACGCCTGCCATCGATACCCTTTTGGAACAGGCGCGCGCCACGGTGGCGCAGCTGGAAGCGCCCATGGAAGAAGTGAGCTGGGAAAACTTCGTCGCGCCCCAAGACCACATCGCCGAAACCCTGGGCCGCGCCTGGAGCATCGTCAACCATTTGAATAGCGTGGTCGATACGCCCGAGCTGCGCGCCGCCTACAATGCCAACCAGCCCAAGGTGACGGAATTCTGGACCGAGCTGGGCCAGAACGAAATCCTGTTTGGCAAATACAAGCAGCTGCAGGCCCGCGCCGATTTCGCCAGCCTGTCGCCGGCGCGCCGCCGCATCGTCGACAATGCCGTGCGCGACTTCCGCCTGGGCGGCGCCGAGTTGCCGGAAGATAAGAAAGAGCGCTTTGGCGCCATCCAGGAAGAACACGCGGCCGTCTCGACGCGTTTTTCCGAAAACGTGCTCGACGCCACCAATGACTACAAGTTGCTGGTCGAGAACGAGCTTGACCTGGCCGGATTGCCCGACGACGTGAAAGCCGCCGCGCGTGCCGCCGCCGAAAAAGCGGGCAAGCAGGGCTATGAATTCTCGCTGCACTTCCCGTCGTACTACCCGATCCTGCAATTTGCCGACAAGCGCGCGCTGCGCGAAACCATCTACCGCGCCAACGCCACCAAGGCGTCGGACCAGGGCGACGTGTTCAGCAAGAAGGACGAGTGGGACAATACACAGAACATCGTCACCTTGTTGCAACTGCGCGACGAAGAGGCAAAACTGCTGGGCTACGCCAATTTCGCCGAGGTGTCGCTCGTCTCCAAGATGGCCACCTCGCCCGCGCAAGTCATCGCTTTCCTGGAAGACCTGGCCAAGCGCGCGCGTCCGTTCGCCGAGAAGGACTTGGCCGAACTGAAACAATTCGCCCGCGAAGAACTGGGCATCGCCGAGCTGCAAGCGTGGGACGTGCCTTACGCTTCCGAAAAGCTGCAGGAACGCCGCTACGCGTTCTCGGCCCAGGAAGTCAAACAATATTTCCCTGAACACAAGGTGATCGACGGCCTGTTCCGCCAGATCCAGAACCTGTTCGCCGTCGAGATCAAGCCCGATACGGCGCCCGTCTGGCACCCGGACGTGCGTTTCTACCGCATCGAGCGCGACGGCAAGCTGGTCGGCCAGTTCTACCTGGACCTGTATGCGCGCGCGGGAAAAAGCGGCGGCGCCTGGATGGACGACGCGCGCGGCCGCCGCGCCGACGCGCAGCACGTGCAAACGCCGATCGCCTACCTGACCTGCAATTTCACGCAGCCGGCCGTGGTCGACGGCCAGGTCCAGCCGGCATTGTTCACGCACGATGAAGTGATCACCCTGTTCCACGAATTCGGCCACGGCCTGCACCATATGCTGACCGCCGTCGACGAGCTGGGCGTGTCGGGCATCGCCGGCGTCGAATGGGATGCCGTGGAACTGCCGTCGCAATTCATGGAAAACTTCTGCTGGGAGTGGGAAGTGCTCGAACACATGACGGCGCACGCCGTCACGGGCGAACCGCTGCCGCGCGCGCTGTACGACAAGATGCTGGCGGCCAAGAATTTCCAGTCCGGCTTGCAAACCCTGCGCCAGGTGGAGTTCTCCTTGCTCGACATGCATTTGCATTACGACTACGATGCCGGCACGGGCCAGAGCGTGCAGCAGCTGATCGACGGCGTGCGCGCCAAGTTTTCGCTGCTCATCCCACCCCCGTTCAACCGCTTCCAGAATGCCTTCGGGCATATCTTCGCCGGCGGCTACGCGGCTGGCTACTACAGCTACAAGTGGGCCGAGGTGCTGTCCGCCGACGCCTATGCGGCGTTTGAAGAAGCCAAGGCGCTGGGACCGGACGCCACCACGGCGGCGGGCAAGCGTTACTTGCAGGAAATCCTGTCCGTCGGCGGCTCGCGCCCGGCGCTCGAATCGTTCACGGCCTTCCGCGGCCGCGAACCGTCGATCGACGCCCTGCTGCGCCACAGCGGCATGGCAGCTTGAATCGCGCCATGAGCCGCGTCGATTTTCACAGCAACGTGCCGGACAAGCTGGCCTACGCGTGCCGCCTGGCGCGCAAGGCCTATATGGCCGGCAACAAGGTCGTCGTGCTGGCGGCCGACAGCGCCCAGCTCGACGCCTTGAACAGCGCCATGTGGACCATTTCCGCCACCGATTTCCTGCCGCACGTGCTGGCCGGCGATCCGCTGGCGGCACAAACGCCGATCATCCTGACCGATGACGAAACGGCCGAGCTGCCGCACCACGACATCCTCGTCAACCTGTCGCAGTTGCCGCCCGCCAATTACGCACAGTTCCAGCGCGTCTTCGAGATCGTCTCCATGGATGAGCAAGATGCGCAGGCGGGCCGCCAGCGCTTCCTGCACTACCGCCAGCAAAACGTGCAGCCGACCCACTTCGTGGCAGGGAAGACATGAGCCAGCAGCCATTCGACCAGGGCATCCCCCTGTTGACGGAGGTGCTGCTGGGGCCGGAAGTGGCCGAGGCCGTCGCGCCCGCCGCAGCGGCGCCTGCCGTCGAGGAAGCGCCGGCGTTGCCGCCTACGGTGGCGCAGCCCGACTGGGACGCCATCGAACAGCGGCTGACGCAGCGCATCCTGCACCAGGTGCAGGGCAAGATCGACCATCTGCTGGAAGAGCGCATCGCCCACGTGCTGCAGACGGCCCTGCAAAACGCCCTGATCGGCATGCGCGGCGCCCTGCGCGAAGACTTGCGGCAGTCGCTGGAGCAGATCGTGGCGCATGCGGTCAGTCATGAGCTCGGTCACCTGCATCCACCCGCGCAAGCCTGAGCATGCTGCGCAATGTCGGGTTACGCGCTTTGCGCTAACCCGACCTACCCTATTCTTCCCTCCAACGCCATTCTTTGGTGCGCTCGCGCCTGCGAAATCGGTGCATCGCGCCTCACTTTGGTGATTGTTGCGACAAAATGTAAAAAGCCCGAAATGCGGCTTTGCGCCGCTTGTTTTTTGTTGTACCTTTCTTCACACGCACCGCCTGTCGAAGCGGTTTTCACGAGACGCCGCCGTATCTTTATCCATTGGAGAATGTTTATGCTGCTCAAGACCAAAGTCCTTCCTCTCGCCCTCGCCCTCGCTTTTGCCGGCCATGCGGGCGCACAGGAAATCATCAAGATCGGCCACGTCGCCCCGGTCTCTGGCGCCAGCTCCCACCTGGGCAAGGATAACGAGAACGCGGCCAAGATGGCCATCGAGGATTTGAACGCCAAAGGCTTCAAGATCGATGGCAAGGCCGTGAAATTCGTGCTGGTCCCCGAAGATGACGCAGCCGATCCCAAACAGGGCACGGCCGTGGCGCAAAAGCTGGTCGACGCCAAGGTCAACGGCGTCGTCGGCCACCTGAATTCGGGCACGACGATTCCCGCCTCGCGCATTTACTTCAATGCCGGCATTCCGCAGATTTCACCGGCCGCCACCAACCCGACCTATACGCAGCAAAAATTCAACACGGCCTTCCGCGTCGTCGCCAATGACAACAAACTGGGTGGCACCCTGGGCGCGTATGCCGTGGGCAAGCTGCAAGCGAAGAAAATCGCCGTCATCGATGACCGCACGGCCTACGGCCAGGGCGTGGCGGAACAGTTCGTCAAGGGCGCCAAGAAGGCGGCACCTGGCGTGCAAATCGTCGGCAAGGAATTTACCAATGCCAACGCGACGGACTTCAATGCCATCCTGACCAGCATCAAGTCGAAAAATCCCGACCTGATCTTCTTTGGCGGCATGGATTCCGTGGGCGGCCCCATGCTGCGCCAGATGAAGGCGCTGGGCATCAAGGCCAAGTTCATGGGCGGCGACGGCCTGTGCACGGAACCGCTGGGCAAGCTGGCCGGCGACGCCGTGGGCGAAGACATGGTCACCTGCGCGGAAGCGGGCGGCGTGACGGGTGCGCAGCAAAAAGGCATGGATGATTTCCGCGCCCGCTACAAGCAAAAGTACAACATGGAAGTGCAGCTGTACGCGCCGTACGTATACGATGCCGTGATGACCATGGCCACCGCCATGGCCGACGCCAAATCGTCGAAACCGTCCGTCTACTTGCCGTTCCTGGCCAAGGTGCACTACCAGGGCGTGACGGGACCGATCTCGTTCGACGCCAACGGCGACATCAAGGATGGCGCGCTGACCTTGTTCACGTATCGTGACGGCAAGAAGACCAAGATGGAAGTGGTCAAGTAAGCGACTGCGTCGCCACGTAAGCCTGCAAGCCTTCGGCCAACGCGTCGAAGGTGGCGCGGCAGCGCAGGCTGCCGCGCAGGTCTTCATGCATGGTGACCCACGTTTCCATCGGTAGCGAAAACGCCTGCGGCAACACGCGCCGCAGGGCCGGATCGCGCGCCGCCAGCCCCGCCTGGCACACGCCGATGCCGGCACCCGCCCGTATCAGGGCCAGCTGCGCCAGGTCGCTGTCGCTGCGCCAGGCAAAATTTTCCCGCGTAAATCCGTTGAAAGCCGCGCCCGCGTTGCGCACGAAGGAGCTCGCCTCGTCGTAGCCGATGACGGCATGCCGCGCCAGATCGGCCAGCGCCAGCGGCGTGCCATGCCGTGCCAGGTAGTCCATGTGCGTGTGCAGGCCCAGTTCGATATCGCCCACCTTGCGCGCCACCAGCTGCTCCTGGCGCGGACGCAGCATACGCACGGCGATATCCGCCTCGCGGCGCAGCAAATCCTGCACCTTGTTGCTCAATACCAATTCAATGACCAAGTCCGGATGACGCGCGCGCAAGCTGGCCAGGATGGGCGGCAGCACCTCCACGCCCACCACTTCGCTGGCGGCGATGCGCACGACGCCGGCCACGCCCTGCCCCTGGCTGCAGGCGGCGCGCTCCATCAGGGCGGCAGTATGTTCCATGGTTTCCGCATGGGGCCGCAGCGCCAGCGCCACTTCCGTGGGGAGCAAGCCCAGCTGGGAGCGCGTGAACAGGGTCGCACCCAGCGCCTGCTCGAGCGCGGCGATATGCCGGCCGACGGTCGGTTGCGTGATGGCCAGCGCGCGGGCCGCGCCGGACAGGGAGCCGTGCTTGAGCACGGCCAGCAGCGAACGGTAGTATTCCCAGGCAATCGAGGTAGTCATACATAAATGTATAGCCTATGGTCGATGCTCGTCAATTCCCAATTAGTCCTGCGCGGCAGATACTAGCCTCATCAACCACACGGAGGACACAATGGACAAAACGGCATTGGTACTGGGCGCCACGGGCGGCATCGGCGGCGAGATGGTGCGCCAGCTCGTGGCGGCGGACTGGCAGGTGCGCGCCTTGACGCGGGGAAAAACGCCATCGCCACGGGGCGACGGCGTTGAATGGCTGTGCGGCGACGCGCTATCGCGCGCGGACGTGCTGGCGGCCGCCAAAGGCTGCGCCGTCATCGTGCACGCCGTCAACCCGCCCGGTTACCGGAACTGGGGCCAGCTGGTGCTGCCCATGCTCGACAACACCATCGCCGCGGCGATTGCCGAAAACGCCACAATCGTGCTGCCGGGCACCGTGTACAACTTCGGCCCCGACGCCTTTCCAGTCTTGGCGGAAGACGCGCCGCAACGCCCGCAAACGCGCAAGGGCGCCATCCGCGTGGAACTGGAAGCGCGGCTGGAACGGGCCGCCACGCAGGGCGCCAGGGTCATCATCGTGCGCGCTGGCGACTTCTTCGGCGCCCGCGCCGGCAATAACTGGTTTTCGCAGGGTCTGGTGAAACCGGGCCAGAGGGTGCGCAGCGTGCTGTATCCGGGCCTGCCCGGCATCGGCCACCAGTGGTCCTACCTGCCCGACGTGGCGCGCACGATGGTGCAATTGCTGGCCATACGCGCCACCTTGCCCGCATTCTCCCGCTTTCACATGGCCGGCCACTGGGACCACGACGGCCGGCAAATGACGGGGGCGATTGCCCGCGTGGTGGAACAGGCGACAGGAACCGCGCCCGCCACCCGGCGTTTTCCGTGGTGGCTGGTGGCGCTGGCGTCGCCGTTCGTGGCGACTTTGCGTGAAATGCGCGAGATGCGCTATCTGTGGCAAACGCCCTTGTCCATGGACAATGCGCGGCTGCTGGCCGTGCTGGGCCGGGAGCCGCATACGCCACTTGACGAGGCGGTGCGGGCGACATTGGAAGGCATGGGCAATCTGCAAAAGGTCGCGGGCAAAAAAAATGCGCCGGGATTGCCGGCGCGCTAATTGCTGGTACTGCGGCACAGATTATTTCTGTGCCAGTACCCATTTAACCAGGGTGTGGGCTTCAGCATCGCTCACTTGCGGGTTCGCTGGCATCGGGATCGCGCCCCAGGTGCCGGAACCGCCCTTCATGACTTTCGCCACGAGCTTGTTTTCAGCGTCTTTCTGGCCGGCGTACTTGGCAGCCACGTCCTTGAACGCAGGGCCCACCAGTTTCGTGCTCACCGCATGGCAAGCCATGCAGTTTTTTGCTTTCGCCAGATCCGGATTGGCCAACGCTGCTTGCGATGCCAGAGCCGATACGGTCAATACACTCACCAACATAAAACGTTTCATTGTCTTTTCTCCAAAGTTACTTCCTGCGGCATTTTACTGTGTTTCCGCAGATGCACCACGAGCCCAGATCAAGCGTTTCAATGTAGTAACGCAGTGTAGTAGCGATTAGGCATTCATATTCTGCCCCATCTGCGCGTCCATGACCATGTTGTTTGTAAGGCGATGTAACGACAAGCGGCCCCGCGCAGTGGATCGGGGCCGCTTGTCTTACCTGCGCAACAGATCAGCGCTTCTTCAACTGCGACAGGTCGCGCACGGCGCCCCGGTCGGCCGACGTCGTCAGCGCCGCATACGCCTGCAGTGCCTGCGACACGTAGCGGTCGCGGTTGACGGGCAGCCAGGCCGCATCGCCCTTCGCTTCCATGGCGGCGCGGCGCGCGGCCAGTTCCGCATCCGTCACGCGCAGGTTGATGGTGCGCTCGGGGATGTCGATGTCGATGAAGTCTCCCTCTTCCACCAGGCCGATGGCGCCGCCTTCGGCCGCTTCCGGCGAGGCGTGGCCGATCACCAGGCCCGAGGAACCGCCCGAGAAGCGTCCGTCCGTGAACAGCGCGCACGCCTTGCCCAGGCCCTTCGATTTGATGTACGAGGTCGGGTACAGCATTTCCTGCATGCCGGGACCGCCTTTCGGGCCTTCGTAGCGGATGATGACGACGTCGCCTTCATGCACGGTATCGGCCAAAATCGCTTCCACAGCGGAATCCTGGCTTTCGAACACGCGCGCCTTGCCCGAGAATTTCAAGATGCTTTCATCGACGCCGGCCGTCTTGACGATGCAGCCCTTTTCGGCCAGGTTGCCGTACAAGACGGCCAGGCCGCCATCCTGCGAATAGGCGTGGGCCTTGTCGCGGATGCAGCCCGTGCTGCGGTCCGTGTCGACTGCCGCAAAACGCTCCGATTGCGAGAACGCCGTCTGCGTCGGCACGCCGCCAGGGGCGGCGCGGAACAGTTCATGCACGGCCGGATCGTCCGTGCACTTGATGTCGTTTTGCGCGATGGCGTCGGCCAGGGTCGGCGCGTGAATCGTCGGCAAAGTCGTGTTGAGCAGGCCGGCGCGCGCCAGTTCGCCCAAAATCCCCACGATGCCGCCCGCGCGGTGCACGTCTTCGATATGGTATTTGTCCGTCATCGGCGCCACCTTGCACAGGCACGGTACCTTGCGCGAGATGCGGTCGATGTCGGCCATCGTGAATTCCACTTCCGCCTCGTGCGCGGCGGCCAGCAAGTGCAGCACGGTGTTGGTCGAGCCGCCCATGGAGACGTCGAGCGCCATCGCGTTCTCGAACGCGGCCTTGGTGGCGATCGAGCGTGGCAGCACCGAGTAGTCATCCTGCTCGTAGTGGCGCTTGGCCAGTTCGACGATCAGGCGGCCCGCGCGCAGGAACAGCTGCTGGCGGTCCGAGTGCGTGGCCAGAATCGTGCCGTTGCCGGGCAGGGCCAGGCCCAGCGCCTCGGTCAAACAGTTCATCGAATTGGCTGTAAACATGCCGGAGCAGGAACCGCAGGTCGGACAGGCCGAGCGTTCGATTTCCGCCACGTCGGCGTCGGACACGGTGCTGTCGCCCGCCTTGATCATGGCGTCGACCAGGTCCAGCTTGATGATCTTCTGCGTGCCGTTGACGACCTTGACGACCTTGCCCGCTTCCATCGGCCCGCCGGAAATAAACACGACGGGGATATTGATGCGCATGGCGGCCATCAGCATGCCCGGCGTGATCTTGTCGCAGTTCGAGATGCAGACCATCGCGTCGGCGCAGTGGGCATTGACCATGTATTCGACGGAGTCGGCGATCAGGTCGCGCGACGGCAGCGAATACAGCATGCCGCCGTGGCCCATGGCGATGCCGTCATCGACGGCGATGGTGTTGAATTCCTTGGCCACGCCGCCGGCCTTTTCGATTTCGCGCGCCACCATCTGGCCCAGGTCCTTCAGGTGCACGTGGCCGGGCACAAACTGGGTGAACGAGTTGACGACGGCGATGATCGGCTTGTCGAAGTCGCCGTCCTTCATGCCGGTGGCGCGCCACAGGGCGCGGGCGCCAGCCATGTTGCGGCCGTGGGTGGTGGTGCGGGAGCGGTATTGCGGCATGATGGACCTTCCAAAAGTGTTAGTGCCTGACTGTGCGGGCCTGCAGTAAAACCCTGCATGCAGTGGGGGTACGCCAGATTGCCTTGCGCGCGCCCCACTGTCAAATATATGATGCACGTGTCTGTGAGTCGTTTTGGATATCACAGAAGTTATTCCGCATGGAAATACATATGAATCTGGAACTGCGCCAGCTGCGCTACTTTGTCACCGTCGCCGAGGAATTGCACTTCGGCCGCGCCGCCGCGCGCCTGCACATGACGCAGCCGCCCCTGTCGCAAACCATCATGGCGCTGGAAGAATTGCTGGGCGCCCCGCTGTTCGTGCGCACGCGGCGCGAAGTGCAGCTGACGCCGGCCGGCACGGCCCTGCTGCCCGAGGCGCGCCGGCTGCTGGCGCAGGCGCAGGATTTATCCGCTCTGGTGCGGCGGGCCGCGCAGGGCGAGGCGGGACGGCTGAGCCTGGCCTTCGTCTCGTCGGCCGACTACAGCGTGCTGCCGCCCCTGCTGCGCGCGTACCAGACGGCTTATCCGCAAGTGCAAATCCAACTACAGGAAGCCACCTCCGACCTGCAGCTCGATGAACTGCTGGCCGGGCGCACGGATGCGGGCCTGCTGATCCCGCCCCTGCCCGAAAAAGCAAAAGGGGAACTCGATTACCTGCCCGTGCTGGCCGAACCGCTGGTGCTGGCCGCGCCGTCCGGCCTCGGCATATTGAATACGCCGGGTCCCGTGCGCCTGCGCGACGTGCCGCCCCTGCCCTTGATCGTTTTCCCGCGCGCCATTTCTCCCGCCCTGCATGACGCGATTCTGGGCGTGTTCCGCGCGGCCGGCATCACGCCGCAGATCGGCCAGGAAGCGATCCAGATGCAAACCATCGTCAGCCTCGTCTCGGCTGGCATGGGCATCGCGCTTGTGCCACAATCGGTATCGAATCTGATGCGCCCGGGCGTAGAATACAGGCCGCTGCAGGACGCCACGCCGCTGGTGGAAACGGGCCTGGCCTGGCGCCGCGACAATCCGTCCGCCGTGCTGCAAGGTTTCCTGGCGCTGCTGCGCAAGCAGATCGGCGCGGCCGCCGATTAAATTAAGTGGCCGCTAAGACAAAAAACGGCCAGCGCCCCCATACTACGCAACCTTGGCTTTAAACAAAGAAAGAAACCCCATGCTGATACACCCGATGCCCGACCCGATAGCCATCCAGATCGGCCCGCTCGCCGTGCACTGGTACGGCCTGATGTATGTGCTGGCCTTTGCCCTGTTCATTATCCTGGGCAGAGTGCGCATCAAGCAGCCGCACATCGCCATGCTGGGCTGGAAGAAGGAAGACCTCGATGACATGCTGTTCTACGGCATGCTGGGCGTGGTGATCGGCGGGCGCCTGGGCGAAGTGCTGTTCTACCGTCCCGAATATTTCATGCACAACCCGCTCGAGATCTTCATGGTCTGGCATGGCGGCATGTCCTTCCATGGCGGCTTCCTCGGCGTCATCCTGGCCATGTATCTGTGGGGCCGCAAGGCGGGCCGCAACCTGTTCGACGTGCTCGACTTCATCGCCCCGCTGGTGCCGCTCGGCTACGCGGCCGGCCGCCTGGGCAACTTCATCAATGCCGAACTGCCGGGCCGCATCGCGCCGGAAACCCTGCCGTGGGCCATGCAGTGGCCAGGCATTCCGTATCCCGTGCACCCGTCGCCGCTCTACCAGATGCTGGTCGACGGCATCCTCGTCTTCATCATCCTGTGGCTGTTTGCGCGCAAGCAGCGTCCGCGCATGGCCGTGGGCGCCATGTTTACCCTGCTGTACGGCTGCGCGCGCTTCATCACCGAATACTTCCGCACGCCGGACTGGGAAGTCGTGTGGCTTGGCGTGCCGATCACGTCGGGCCAGATGCTGTCCCTGCCGATGATCGTCGGCGCCATCGCCCTGCTGGTGTGGGCATATAAAAGCCAGGTAATGGGCGCCCCGCCCACCAAGGCGCGTCCGGCCAACACGTAAAACCGCCGTTCTCCAGGTGGCGCGCCAGGCAGGCGCGCCACTCTCCCTCCCTGCCTCCCCCGCAACATTTCCCTCAATACAATTAAATTTCCTCGTGGAATAGACTTGCTGTTGACATCTCGGTATCATCGTTTTCACATGCCGCCACCGGGGAGTGCCTTGCCATGCCGCCTGCCGGACAAAAACTGACGTACTCGATTGCGCTGGGCGCCAGCTATGTGCTGGCGCAGCTGGCCTTGACGGCCTGGGCCGGCACGCACGCGCCGTACGTCAGCTATGCGTTCAACATTGTCGCGCCCCTGCTGGCGCTGGCGGCATGTTGCCGCTGCGCCTACGTCAGCGCGGCAGGCGCCGTCAGGACAGGCTGGGCCCTGTTCGCCGTGGCCATGCTGTTCTGGAGCACGGGCATGATATTGTCGGCCTGGCAGGATCTGAGCGGACAAGTGGCATCCGACGCCACGTATTTTTCCGATTTCGCCTATTTCATGTATGGCGCGCCCCTGCTGCTGGCCATGTCGTCCGTAACGCACAACCATCGCTCGCGCACCTTGCAATGGCTCGATGCCGTGCAGGTGCTGCTGGCGGCCTACCTGGCCTATACAGCCATCTTTTCCGTGTCGCCCTTCGACCAGCGCTCGATCGCGCCGATTCCCGCCAGCCTGCTGGTGCTGACCTACAACGTGGAAAACCTGGTCCTGGCCTGTTGCGCTTCGCTACGCCTGCTGGCGCACCGGCGCGATGGCGGCCAAGGCCGCTTTTACCTGTTGCTGACGGTATTTTTGTGGTGCTATGCGGGCTGCGCGGCCGCGTATAACTATCTGACCTTGCATGGCGTGACGCAAGCGTGGAGCGAAGTGCTGCCCAGCCTGCCGTTCCTGCTGCTGGTGCTGCTGGCCACGCGCGTCACGGCGGCGCAGTCCGCGGCCGAAAGTACGCAGGCGCAGCAAGCCCCGCAAAAGCTGACCCTGCTGATCGACAATTTCAGTCCCATCTTCTTTACGGCCGCCTTGCTGGGCTTGGGCTTTGCCGTCATGCGCGCGCATTTCTACCTGGCGGCGGCGTCGCTGTTCGTCGCGCTGCTGGTCCACGCGCTGCGCTCGGCCACCTTGCAAAGCCGCTACATGCAAAGCGAACTGGCCTTGCGCGCCGCGCATGACAAGCTGGAAAAGCTGTCGCTGACGGATGGTTTGACGGGCATCGCCAACCGGCGCTGCTTCGACCAGACATTACAGCTGGAGTGGCAGCGCGCCGCGCGCAACCATCAAGGGCTGGCCCTGCTGATCATCGATATCGATTTCTTCAAAAGCCTCAACGATACCTTCGGCCACCCGTATGGCGACGCCTGCCTGGTGCGGATCGCGGCCGCCCTGCACTCGGCGCTGCCACGCGCCAGCGACCTGGCGGCGCGCTTCGGCGGCGAGGAGTTTGCCGCCATCCTGCCCGCCACCGATGGCGACGGCGCACTGGCCGTGGCGCACAAGATGCAGGAAGCGATCGCCGCTGCCGCCATCGTCCACGCGCCGTCGCGCGGCGGCCTGGTGACGGCCAGCATCGGCCTGGCCTTGAGCGACGCAGGACAGACGCCGGAACAATTGCTGGCCGCCGCCGACCAGGCCCTGTACCGGGCCAAGCAGAATGGCCGCAACCGGGTAGAAGCCTAGCCTTTCAGCTTATGGGTAATCACTTTCCATTGCGCCGGCGTCACGGGCGTGATCGACAGCCGGCTGCCTTTCTTGAGCAGCAGCATGTCTTCCAGTTCCGGCATCCGGCGCATCTCGGACAGGGGCAGCAGCGCCGTCTTCTTCACGCCGCGCACGTCGACGCTGATCCAGCGCGGCTGCTCCGGCGTGGCCTTGGCATCGAAATATTTGCCACCCTCTTCAAACTGGCTGTGATCGGGATACGCGCCGCTGGCCACTTCGGCCACGCCCGCCACGCCCGGCTGCGGGCAGCTCGAGTGATAGAACAGCACGCCATCGCCCGGCTGCATGCCATCGCGCATGAAGTTGCGCGCCTGGTAGTTGCGCACGCCGAACCACGGCATGGTGTGCTGGGGCGCGGCCATCAGGTCGTCGATGCTCACTTCATCGGGTTCGGATTTCATCAGCCAGTATTGTTTCATGCAGACTCCGTATCAAAGCGACAGGCGTAAAAAAACGGTTGCGCATCAATGCTGCAACCGTTTTCAGTTGTACTACCAAGTTACTGCGAATTGGGCCCCGCCTGTGCCGCTATGCCGGCATCCCGAACCAAACGGTTCAAGGTGGTCACGTTAGTTCAATTTCGGGTTCGTCGAACGAGCGACGCTCACTCCCATCAAACAAAATTCGCAACCGATGCGCATAAATGGTTCAAGGAATATATGGCAATCGCGAACACCGCAGGGTAGACCCAAGTTTACTCCTTTGATCGCGCATCGCAAAGACAAATCGTCGCGTGCACGCTTAAAAAAGGTTTTCCTGGGGCGTCAAAGCGCTATCGAGAACAGTATGCATGGCCGAGATTTTCTGCTTCACTTCCAGGATCGTCAATTCCGACAGCGGACCTTGCGGCGACTTCACGGAGAGGAATTCCGCGGCCACGCCCAGGGCGGCCAGCACGGCGATGCGGTCGTTGCCCTTGACCTTGCCCGCGTCGCGGATGGCTTTCATTTTGCTATCGAGATAGATCGCCGCTTCGCGCAGCGCGCGCTCTTCACCGTCGCGGCACACCATGCTGTAGGACTGACCCATGATATTGACATCGACACGCGGCATCACGCTTCCTTCTCGTTCTCGGCAATATAGGCGCCCGCTTCCGAAGCGGCTTGCTCCAGGCCGGCTTGCACTAGTTCGGGAATTTTTTCCAGCAACGCTTCGACCCGCTCCTGCGCCTCGCGCATGCGCTGCACGTACAGGGCGTTCTCGGCGGCCAGCGCGGCATTGTCCTTGCGCAGTTGCGCGTTTTCACGGCGCAGCGCATGGGTCATTTCGGCCAGCAGGCCTATTTTGTCGGATAATTCGTTGAATTCGGAAATCATCCCGCCACTATAGGGCGGACGCTCCATGGGCGTCAATCGAATCACGCCGCTGTCACACATATTTACATCAATGCAGGTCAGTTGCCGTGAAATACACGCTTTTTCCGGCGCTTTTCGCCAAGTGCGCGCATCTGCCAGCGCCGCGATGGCGGCGTTTTACTCGTCGACGTAATCGGGTTCGATATCGAGTCCGCCATAGCGGTTTTCGCAAGAGCGGCGCGTCAGCGTCTGTTGTCCACCCTTGCCGTCAAGCACCATCGTCAAATCGCGGCAAGTACGGCCGTAGCTGCCAGGTTTGCCGTCCGTCAGCGAGGGCGTCAGGCGCACCGCCAGCGGTACCGCATTGCCCAGGCCCTTGTTGCTCCACTGGCGCGTCTTGCCATCCTCTTCATCTTTCAAGGTGCGCACGGCGGCCGTCAACAGGGCTTGCTTTTCCTTGGCATTAAGCTTGGCGATGGTGACGTCGGACAGGAAAGGCGGATACACGACGGGCGCCGGATCCTTGCCCTGCACGTCCCAGCGGCCGCTGCTCTGCGAACAGGTACGGCGGCTCAGGTCTTGCGACTTGTCACCGGCCGTGACGACGAATTTCAGGTCGCGGCAGATGTGCGCCTTCAGGCTGTGTTCCGTCATGCCGGAGTTGCTGAAGTTATACGTGACTTTGACCAGCACGCCGCGGTCGGCGCCGTTGTCCCACACGTGCGCTTCCTGGTCGTCGTCGTCCTTGTTCAGATCGTTGAACAGCTCGTTCAGCAGCCTTTCCTTTTCCTGCGGCGTCAAGGCGGCCACGGTGATCTCGTCGACGATGGTGGGCGTTTGCGCGGCGGCATTGCCCAGACAGGCGAGACCGATGAGGGTGACGCCCAGCAGGCGCAGGGCGGAACGGGAAGTGGTCAATGGCATGGTGTGCTTTCTGGTGCAGGTGACGATATAGGGCGATATTGATATGCAATTACAATCATCTTATCAAAGTCCATAGCAAAACTGTGTTTCCTGTGCGTACAGGAACGCCGTTCGCCTGACGGGCATGCTAGAGTCGCGCCTGTTGCTGACGCCCGGGAACGAGGCTTGCGTTTGCGCAAACCCTGCGTAAATGCAGGCTGCGCAGAACGTCCAAGCTTATCTTCCCGGAGAATAAGCCCTTGAATAAGCCCCCTACCGTCCCTATAATTAGCACTCGTTAGTAGAGAGTGCTAACAAACTCTTTCGTAGCAATCCTCAGGACATGATGGTGTCTGCCGGGCAACAGCAGGGAACGCTACGCGGCGGGCGACGCCGCGATGCCACCACTGCCTAGCTGGCACGCACTCGATGACATGGGGTTTGCTTGACCGTTGCGGGCTGCTTTCAACGGCGGTCACTGAAAGCAGGTCTGGCGCTGTGCCAGGCATGTATTCATTTAGCAACACCTATCCATTGAACTTTAAGGAGTTTTGTATGAATCTGCGCCCATTGAACGATCGCGTCATCGTCAAACGCCTCGACCAGGAAACCAAAACTGCGTCCGGCCTCATCATTCCTGATGCAGCTGCTGAAAAACCGGATCAAGGCGAAGTCCTTGCCGTAGGCAATGGCAAGATTCTCGACGACGGCAAAGTCCGTCCTCTGGATGTCAAAGTAGGCGACCGCGTCCTGTTCGGCAAATACGCCGGCCAAACCGTCAAAGTTGACGGCGATGAGCTGCTGGTCATGCGCGAAGAAGACATCATGGCGATCGTCGTCAAGTAATTGTTTCCACGTTGTAGACAGATACATCCCGAAACTCAGGAGAATTGAACATGGCAGCTAAAGAAGTAGTATTCGGCGACGCAGCGCGCGCCAAGATGGTCGAAGGCGTCAATATCCTCGCCAACGCAGTCAAAGTCACCTTGGGCCCGAAAGGCCGCAACGTCGTGCTGGAACGCTCGTTCGGCGCCCCTACCGTCACCAAGGACGGCGTGTCGGTAGCGAAAGAAGTTGAACTCAAAGACAAGCTCATGAACATGGGCGCGCAAATGGTCAAGGAAGTTGCTTCCCGCACCAGCGACAACGCCGGCGACGGCACCACCACCGCGACCGTGCTGGCACAAGCCATCGTGCGCGAAGGCATGAAGTTCGTTGCCGCCGGCATGAACCCGATGGACCTGAAGCGCGGTATCGACAAGGCAGTTGCTGCCACCGTCGAAGAACTGGCGAAAATCGCCCGTCCTTGCACCACGACCAAGGAAATCGCCCAGGTTGGCGCGATCTCGGCGAACTCGGACTACTCGATCGGCGAGCGTATCGCTGAAGCGATGGAAAAAGTCGGTAAAGAAGGCGTCATCACCGTGGAAGACGGCAAGTCGCTGAACGACGAGCTGGACATCGTTGAAGGCATGCAGTTCGACCGCGGCTACCTGTCGCCATACTTCATCAACAACCCAGAGAAACAAGTTGCCGTACTGGACAGCCCATTCGTCCTGCTGTGCGACAAGAAAATCTCGAACATCCGTGACCTGCTGCCGGTACTGGAACAAGTCGCAAAAGCTGGCCGTCCACTGCTGATCATCGCGGAAGACATCGAAGGCGAAGCGCTGGCGACCCTGGTTGTGAACAACATCCGCGGCATCCTGAAAACTTGCGCAGTGAAAGCACCTGGCTTCGGCGACCGCCGCAAAGCCATGCTGGAAGACATCGCTGTCCTGACCGGCGGCCAAGTGATCGCTGAAGAAGTCGGCCTGACCCTGGAAAAAGTGACCCTGGCCGAACTGGGCCAAGCGAAACGCATCGAAGTGGGCAAGGAAAACACCATCGTCATCGATGGCGCCGGCGAAGCTGCCTCGATCGAAGCACGCGTGAAACAAGTGCGTGTACAGATCGAAGAAGCGACCTCGGACTACGACCGTGAAAAACTGCAGGAGCGCGTCGCCAAACTGGCTGGCGGCGTTGCCGTGATCAAGGTTGGCGCAGCCACCGAAGTCGAAATGAAAGAGAAAAAAGCACGCGTTGAAGATGCACTGCACGCTACCCGCGCTGCCGTGGAAGAAGGCATCGTGCCAGGCGGCGGCGTAGCCCTGCTGCGCGCTCGCGCCAACATCACGGTCAAAGGCGACAATCCTGATCAAGACGCTGGTATCAAGATCGTCCTGCGCGCAATGGAAGAGCCACTGCGCATGATCGTGCAAAACGCTGGCGAAGAAGCTTCGGTCGTCGTGGCAGCCGTACTGGCTGGCACGGGCAACTACGGCTACAACGCTGCCAACGGCACGTATGGCGACATGGTTGAAATGGGCGTTCTGGACCCAGCCAAAGTGACCCGTTCGGCGCTGCAAAACGCCGCTTCGATCGCTTCGCTGATGCTGACGACCGACTGCATGGTCTGCGAAATCGCTGACGACAAAGCAGGCGGCGGCATGGGCGGCGGCATGGGTGGTATGGGCGGCATGGGCGGCATGGACGGCATGATGTAATGTCCGGCGTCCCCGCGCGCAGGCGACGGCGCGCAGGGATGCATCGCCGGGCCAGGACAGGCAGACCAAAAGCTGTTTATCCCAGCCCGGCAGCCCCGAAAAGCTATCTTCTACGGAAGGTAGCTTTTTTTTTCGCCTGGCGCTTGTCGCCGCTGCCGCGAACACGTCCTCAGTTCTGGCTCAGGCTTTCCGGATACACGACGGCCGATGCATAATCGATGCGCTTCTCCGTATCATCGGGCGGCAGGCCGTTCGCGGCATACTTGATGCCGGCAGCCAGCAACGTCATGCTATGCCGCCCGAATGCCCCGACATCGACGTCGGGAAAAGTCATGCGGATGTCGCGCCGGTAATCGCGCGCGTGATTGAATCTGGTCGATATCTTGCGCACAAACGACAGCGCCTCGCCATCCAGATACACACGGGAGATATTCGGGTCCTTCGTCACCACGTAGTTGCGCCAATGTAAGAAGAACCAGCCGGTTGCCGGACTGGGGTCAAAGGCAACCGTCGCACGCACATCGCACGCCTTGCTGCTATACGCCAGATGTTGCGCCAAGCCCCCTCCCAGCGAATGACCGACCAGGTCGATGGGCGCTTGCACGCCCTCGTCCCGGCCCATGGCTGCCTTGCAGACAGCCGAGGACGCCGTCTTCGGCAACACGCGCACCAGCGCTTCGATCAGGCGCCCCCCTTCTGTCCGGGCCTCGCTGAACTGGGGATTGGCGCCTACGCCGAAATCGACGTTGCTGAAGTTGGCGATCCAGTCGCTGCGCCACTCATACGTGGTATTTTCCGTACCGCGAAAAGCCAGTACCGCCTCCAGCGGGCGGCCCGCCGCATCCAGCCTGATATAGGTCTCATATTGCAAGCCCTTGGCGCCACGGCAAGGTTGCAGCGGGCCGCCCTGTCCCGCCGCCGGCTGCATGCCAAGTTGCTTTACAAGTTGCTGATTCAGCCGGAACCAGCCATCGGGCAAGCCGCTGCGCAAGGCAGGCGCATCCGTGGCAGTAACATAATCGCAGGCGCGCTCCTGGCGTTCCGACACGGCAAGATCGCGCCGGTAAACGGCTTCGGCCATGTCGGCATGCGGTGATAGCTGGCGCAGCATGACAAGCGCCTCACCGGCCGGCAGGGTCTTTTCCACAGCGCCGGCAGCGGTGTGCGCCGATTCATGAATCGTTGGAAACTGCTTGCCCGTGCTCGCGCACGCGGCCAGAAAGCATGACGCGGCGAGCAGCGCCGTGCGTTTGATCATGTTCATCGTTTCTCCGTGGATGTTGATGCGCTGAGCCCCAAGCCGGACATTCCGTGCCTCGCCAGCGCGACAGGCAGCCTGCAGCATGGCTTCCTGCACCAAAGTTAGCACATAAGCAATTTCATACAAGTATTTATTGATTCATTTTGGAAATTTGACGGACCTATACCGTTTTAACAACACCGAAAGGCAAACCGGTAGAAAGAAGGAACAACCGGCTCTGGATGCGGCATCGACAGCGTGAACGGCCGGCTGGCCGCCCCCTGTGATTGCCGGCCTGTGCGTTTTGCTTTAGCATGGCCGCCATCGTCGTTCTTTCTCATCCCACCATCATGCCGCCACGCGCCTCTTCTTCCAAAACCACCATCATCGCCGGCATCCTGGCCGGCTTGCTGGCCGCCGGGCTCGGCGCTTTCTACCTGCACCAGCAATCCGCGCCGCATGGTGACCATTCCCCTGCCGCGAGCAGCCAGACGACGGCGCAAGAGCAGAACGCGCGCGCCGTCGATGCCTTGCTGGCTTTGCCGGAAATCAAGACCTGGTCGGCGCATATCGAAAAGGCTTCGGGCGGCCGCGCACACGGCGCCGTGATGGAGACGTCGCCCGAGACGCGCCTCGTCGATGGCGTCGCCTGCTATCAGCTGAGCTTTTTCGAAAGCACGCCCGATGCGGCGCACCGCTGGGAAAGTTTCGTCGTCACGCCCGACGGCAAGCGCATCCTCGTCGACGACATCGCCAGCGGCGACCTGATCAGCCTGGAACAATGGCGCAAGGACAACGCGCCCATGCAGCGCATCGCGACGCAGTAACGCTCCACACGGGCGTCCCCTGCGGCGGGACGCTGGCGTTGCAGCGCAAGCTTTACTTTCTGGTATCGAAGCCTGATACTCGGCCACATGCCCGCCGCCACTGTCCGCCCCCTCACGCCTGACGACGCCAGCGCCTACCGCGCGCTGCGCCTGGCCGGCATCGCCGAACTGCCCGCCGCCTTCTGCACGACATACGCGGCGGAAAGCGGCTTGCCGCTGGCACAGATAGCCGAGCGCTTGCGCGCCACATCGTACCAAATAATATTTGGCGTTTTCGACAAGGAACAATTGATCGGCATTGCCGGTCTGCGCCGCGAGCCGATCGCCGTCGTGCATGACAAGGCCAGCCTGTGGGGCGTGTACATGGCGCCGCAGGCACGCGGCTGCGGCGCGGGACGGCAACTGGTGCAGGCGGCCGTCGCGCACGCCTGCAGCGTGCCCGAACTGGCCCGCGTGCGCCTGGCCGTGGCGCAGGACAACCACGCGGCATTGAGCCTGTACCTGGGCTGCGGATTCACCCTGGCGGACAGCCCCGCATCGGATGGCATGCTGCAAATGCAACTGTTGCTGCCCCGCCCTGCCCATGCAAGTGCCGAAAGTAATGTCTTTATGAAAATCAATACCTTACAAATCCCTGCGAAATAGCGGACAGGCCGTTTTTTCTGTTGCAAGCAAACGCGGCAGGCCTTAGCATCGCGGCTTACAAAAAAAACTTGGGGAGAGCCAATGTCATCGGCCGAGACACAAACCGCCACGGGCAAAATGCCCCGGCAAATACCGTACATCATCGCCAACGAAGGCTGCGAACGCTTCAGCTTTTACGGCATGCGCAACATCCTGACGCCATTCCTCATCAGCACCCTGCTGCTGATGATCCCGATCGACCAGCGCACGGGCGAAGCCAAGCACGTGTTCCACACCTTCGTCATCGGCGTGTACTTCTTCCCGCTGCTGGGCGGCTGGCTGGCCGACCGCTTCTTCGGCAAGTACAACACCATCTTCTGGCTCAGCCTCGTGTATTGCGCCGGCCATGCCTGTCTGGCCCTGTTTGAAAACAGCGTCAACGGCTTCTATTTCGGCCTGTTCCTGATCGCCTTCGGTTCCGGCGGCATCAAGCCGCTCGTGGCCTCGTTTGTCGGCGACCAGTTCGACCAGACCAACAAGCACAAGGCCAAGCTGGTCTTCGACCTGTTCTACTGGATCATCAACTTCGGCTCCTTCTTCGCGTCGCTGCTGATGCCGATGTTCCTGCGCGACTACGGTCCCTCGATCGCTTTCGGCATTCCCGGCCTGATGATGCTGGCCGCCACCATCGTCTTCTGGATGGGCGCCAAGAAATACGTGCACGTGCCGCCGGCGCCGCCGAACCCCGATTCGTTCACCCGCGTGGCCCGCACGGCCCTGCTGGCGCGTGTCGACGGCGGTTCGCGTCCCGGCCTGTACGTGGCCTACGTCGGCGTGATCGGCGCCCTGTATGCGTTCTACAGCATTCCTGAATGGGGCTTCGTGATTTCCGCATGTACCGCGCTGGTCTTGCTGCTGGCCTTCGGCAGCATCGGCACGGCCATGCAGCTGGAACGCGCACGCGGCATCCACCCTGACGAAGCCGTCGAAGGCGTGCGCGCCGTGCTGCGCATCCTCGTCATCTTCGCCCTCGTCACGCCGTTCTTCTCGCTGTTCGACCAGAAGGCATCGACATGGATCGTGCAAGCGAACACCATGGAAAAACCAAGCTGGTTCCTGCCGGCGCAGATGCAGGCGCTGAACCCGATGCTGGTGATGCTCCTGATCCCGTTCAACAACCTGGTGCTGTACCCGATGCTGAACCGCTTCGGCTGGGAAGCGACGGCCCTGCGCCGCATGACGGCCGGTATCGGCTTTTCCTCGCTGGCATGGATCGTCATCGGCTTGCTGCAGCTGGCCCTCGACAGCGGCAGCGCCGTCTCCATCATGTGGCAGATCCTGCCGTACGCGCTGCTGACGTTCGGCGAAGTGCTGGTCTCGGCGACAGGCCTGGAGTTTGCCTACAGCCAGGCGCCCGTCTCGATGAAGGGCGCCATCATGAGCTTCTGGAATCTGTCGACGACGGTGGGCAATCTGTGGGTGCTGATCGTCAACCGCAGCGTCATGAACGAAGGCGTGATCGGCAAGATCGCCGAAAGCGGCATCAGCGTGACGGCCTTCCAGATGTTCTTCTTCGCCGCCTTCGCCGCCGTGGCCATGCTGGCCTTCGGCCTGTATGCGAAGCGCTACAAGATGGTCGATAACTACCGCCAGGCGGTGGTGCCGGGCAAGGCGTAATCATACAAGTAGGTCGGATTAGCCCGAAGGGCGTAATCCGACAACGCTGCTGACAATGTCGTCGGATTACGCGTGGCGATGCCACGCTAATCCGCCCTTGTATTATTCCCCTCATGCCGTTCGTGGTATTGCGAACGGTATCGACCGCTGTCAACATCTTGGTAGGCATATC
>NZ_JACYMG010000037.1:0-535 GCF_020858035.1 Janthinobacterium sp. EB271-G4-3-2
TTGCTAATGACGGTACCTGAAGAATAAGCACCGGCTAACTACGTGCCAGCAGCCGCGGTAATACGTAGGGTGCAAGCGTTAATCGGAATTACTGGGCGTAAAGCGTGCGCAGGCGGTTTTGTAAGTCTGATGTGAAATCCCCGGGCTCAACCTGGGAATTGCATTGGAGACTGCAAGGCTAGAATCTGGCAGAGGGGGGTAGAATTCCACGTGTAGCAGTGAAATGCGTAGATATGTGGAGGAACACCGATGGCGAAGGCAGCCCCCTGGGTCAAGATTGACGCTCATGCACGAAAGCGTGGGGAGCAAACAGGATTAGATACCCTGGTAGTCCACGCCCTAAACGATGTCTACTAGTTGTCGGGTCTTAATTGACTTGGTAACGCAGCTAACGCGTGAAGTAGACCGCCTGGGGAGTACGGTCGCAAGATTAAAACTCAAAGGAATTGACGGGGACCCGCACAAGCGGTGGATGATGTGGATTAATTCGATGCAACGCGAAAAACCTTACCTACCCTTGACATGGCTGGAATCC
>NZ_JACYMG010000038.1:0-509 GCF_020858035.1 Janthinobacterium sp. EB271-G4-3-2
GACGTGTTCTCGATCTCGGGTCGCGGTACCGTTGTGACCGGTCGTATCGAGCGCGGCATTGTCAAAGTCGGCGAAGAGATCGAAATCGTCGGTATCACCGATACCGTCAAAACGACTTGCACCGGCGTGGAAATGTTCCGCAAGCTGCTGGACCAAGGTCAAGCTGGCGACAACGTTGGTCTGCTGCTGCGCGGCACCAAGCGTGAAGACGTGCAACGTGGTCAAGTGCTGGCCAAGCCAGGCTCGATCAAGCCGCATGCCCACTTCACCGGCGAGATCTATGTTCTGTCGAAAGACGAAGGCGGCCGTCATACGCCATTCTTCAACAACTATCGTCCACAGTTCTACTTCCGCACGACGGACGTAACCGGTTCGATCGAGTTGCCAGCAGACAAAGAAATGGTCATGCCAGGCGATAACGTGTCGATCACCGTCAAGCTGATCAACCCGATCGCGATGGAAGAAGGTCTGCGCTTCGCTATCCGTGAAGGCGGCCGTACCGTCGGCGC